>DATJUM010000245.1:0-2298 GCA_035502355.1 Rhizomicrobium sp.
GCGAACCCGTCAAAGGCTAAAGAGACTCAAAGGTTAAAGGCTCATGGCGAAGCCCGAACTTGGCACCAAGCGCATCTGCCCGGAAACCGGGCGCAAGTTCTACGATCTCAACAAGTCCCCGGTGATCTCGCCCTATACGGGCAAGGTCGTACCGGTGGAGGTGGCGCCGACGCGCGCGCGCCCGGAACCGGCCGCTGCCGCCCGCGCCCCCGCCCCGGCCGAGGAAGTTGCCACGCCGGAGCCCGCCGATGCCGAATTCGTCTCGCTCGAGGAGGCCGATGCCGAGGCGAGCGGCGGCGGCGGCTCGAAGAAGCCGGCGCCCGCGGAGGCCGAGGCCGAGGAAGAAGAAGTCGAGATGGACGAGAGCATGGACGACTCCACGTTCATCGAGGAGCAGGAGGAAGAGGACGCCGACGTGACCGACATCATCGGCGGCGACAGAGAAAACGAGGAAGAGGGATAAGTCAGGAGTCGGTAATCAGTATCCAGTAAGCAATCAGTATTCAGTCATCGGAACGGCTCTGCTAAATCGCTCTTGCCTTGCGTCCACCAATCCGCTGCTGATGACCGATTACTGATTTCCCATCCTATAAGGGGCCATAGCTCAGTTGGGAGAGCGCTTGAATGGCATTCAAGAGGTCGGGGGTTCGACTCCCCCTGGCTCCACCAAATTTCACTTCGCAAGCGAAGTGAAATTTGCCGCGCCGGAGTTGCGTAGCAACGAAGGCGGGCAGCCCGTAGCCCGGATGTGCGTTAGCGAAATCCGGGAGTAAAAGGCTTCTATCGTCAAATCTCACGCCGCGGCTGGCGCTGCCCAGTTCTCTGAAAGCAGAGCCGCCTGTTCGAGCACGATTTGCGTTGCCTTTTCCTGTTTGTCCGGCGGATAGCCGTACTTGCGAAGAATACGCTTCACCAGCACGCGCAGGTGCGCTTGGACATTTTCGCGCACGGTCCAGTCGATGGTTACGTTCGCTCGCACCGTGGCAACTAGTTCGCGTGCAATGGTCCGCAAGGCCTCGTCGCCAAGCACCTTGACCGCGCTGTCGTTAGTCTCCAGCGCATCGTAAAATGACACTTCGTCGTCTGTGAGTCCCAATTCCTCGCCGCGCTGTTCCGCCTGCTTCATATCCTTCGCAAGCTGAATAAGTTCCTCGATGACCTTGGCGGTTTCGATGGCGCGGTTCTGGTACCGTCGCAGCGCTTGCTCCAGCATTTCGGAAAACACGCGCGACTGGACGACGTTGCGCCGCGATCGAGTTCTGATCTCGTTGCGCAGCAGCTTCTGCAACAACTCGACGGCAAGGTTCCGCTGCGGCATGCCGCGGATTTCGGCCAGAAACTCATCCGACAAAATCGAGATATCGGGCTTTTTCAGCCCGGCGGCAGCAAAGATATCGATCACCTGATCCGAAACGACTGCTTTCGAAATTATTTGCCGAATCGCATGGTCGAGGTCTTCATCCGACTTGCCGCGACCCGGCGCGCTCTTGGCCAACACGGCGCGCACCGCCTGGAAGAACCCGACATCGTCGCGGATGCGCAAGGCTTCATCGCTTGGCACCGCCAGCGCAAACGCCTGAGATAATTCGGTGACATGTCGCATCAGGCGGTCTTTGCCATCATCCTGTTTCAAGATGTGCTCTTGGGCGGCTGGCAGAAGCGTCAACTTCTGCGCTGGAGTACCGGCGGCCCAGAGCGACCAATCGAACCCATGGAACAGGCCGCAGCAGACCTCATACTTGCCGAGCATTACCGCGATGGCTTCGGCCTGGTCGAGTGCTGTGTTTCCGGTGCCGCCCGCCTCGGTGTAGGTGACCAGTGCCTGCCGCAACTCATCGGCCAGTCCGAGATAGTCGACGACTAGTCCGCCCGGCTTGTCCTTGAATACGCGATTGACGCGCGCAATGGCCTGCATAAGGCCATGGCCGTGCATCGGCTTGTCCACATACATCGTGTGCAGGCTCGGCGCGTCGAAACCGGTCAGCCACATGTCGCGAACGATCACGATCTTGAACGGATCGCCGGCATTGCGGAACCGATCAGCCAGTTCTTCACGGCGCTTCTTGTTGCGGATGTGCGGCTGCCAATCGAGCGGATCGGACGCAGAGCCGGTCATCACGATCTTCAGGGCGCCCTTGTTGTCGTCATCGTCGTGCCATTGCGGCCGCAGCGCGACGAACTCGTTGAAGAGCGCAACGGCGATCCGGCGGCTCATGGTGACCACCATCGCCTTGCCTTCCATGGCGGATAGTCGGTTCTCGAAATGCTCTACCAAATCCTTGGCGACGAGCTTGATCC
>DATJUM010000246.1:0-10117 GCA_035502355.1 Rhizomicrobium sp.
CTGCGCCAGACCGCCAGCGAAACGGCCGTTCTTTCCGGCGGCTGTTTTTGGGGGATGCAGGGGCTGTTCGAACACGTCAAGGGCGTGCAGCAGGTGGTGGCCGGGTATTCGGGAGGCGGGCCGTCGACGGCGCAGTACGAGATTGTGAGCTCCGGCACGACGGGACATGCGGAATCCGTGAAAATCACATTCGATCCCGCTGTAATCAGTTACGGCCGGCTGTTGCGCGTGTTCTTCTCCGTGGCGCATGATCCCACGCAAGTTGACCGCCAGGGCCCGGACGAGGGTACGCAATACCGTTCGGACATCTTTTTCGCGAATGCGGATCAGGAAAAGATCGCACGCGCGTATATCGGCCAGCTCAACCGCGCGCACGTATTTAGCGCGCCGATCGCCACGCGGGTAAACCCGCTCCAGCGCTTTTATCCGGCCGAACCATATCACCAGGATTATCTCATCCATAATCCCGACAGCTCTTACATCGTCGTCAACGATCTTCCCAAGATCGCTAGGCTGAAGGCGATATATCCGGAACTGTACCGCGAGACACCCGTCACGCTGGCAGCCGTTCACTAACAGGCGCGTGGCGCTCCAGAAAAGGTTTGCCATTGCAGCAGCCCGGAACGGGTGGACTTTGCTTCTCGTTCTCAATTGTGAATATCGCAGGGATTCCATCCATGCCACTTCATCCGGGATGGGGCGACCTCGCGGTCCGTTTGCTGCTGACGCTGGCCGCGGGTGCGCTGATCGGGTTCAACCGCGAGGAAGGCGGTCACGTCGCCGGGCTGCGCACCAACATGCTGGTCTGCCTTGCGGCGTCGGTTTCAATGATCCAGGCCAACCTGCTCACGGATTCCACGGGCAAGGCTCCCGATTCCTTCGTCGTCTATGATCTCATGCGGTTTCCGCTCGGCATCCTCTCGGGCATGGGGTTCATCGGCGCCGGCGCCATTCTGCGGCGGGGCGATCTTGTAAAGGGCGTGACGACAGCCGCGACCCTCTGGTTCGTGACGGTCGTCGGGCTCTGCTTCGGCGGCGGACAGATCTATATCGGCATGGCGGCAACGTTCATCGGGACTGCAGTCCTCTGGCTGGTAAAGGGCATTGATCAGAAAATGCCGCGCGCCCAGCATGCCCGGCTTGCCATCGTCTGCCGCGCCGGAATTTCGCCGGATGAAGCTCTGGAACACGAACCGCGCCTCTCGCACATGAAGCGCCGGTTGCTGACGGAATGTCACTCGGCCGATGTGACCGAAGTCAGTTACGATCTTCGCTGGCTGGGCTCAAGCGATGCGCCACCGCCGGTGGAATTTATCAGGAATTTGCTTGGCAGGGAGGGAATTCTTTCCGTGGCTTGGCGCGCCGGTGATGCCCCGAGCGGGGAGGGCAAAGGGACCGACGCGACGGCGTTGAGACCGAACTGGCTCAAAACCTGACTGCGCCGTTCCCCCGCGGATCACCAATACGGTGTTACATCGTAATAGGAATAAAGCTCCGCCTCGCGATCCCGGCTGCCATAGGCCCAAGGCTCGTCCTTGCGGAATTTCGGCGCGCCTTTGAGCTGCTGTTCGGTGAGGTTGACTTCATATCCCCCGAGTTGCTCATTATAGGTGAGAAGCGACCAGGGGACAGGATAGTAATCGCTGCCAATGCCGAGAAATCCGCCGAAACTCATCACGGCATAGGCCACGCGGCCGCCAATCTTGTCGATCATCACGCGTTCGATCGTTCCGATCCGGTCGCCGTTTGAATTGTAGACCGTTGTGCCTTCGACCCTGTCACTGCCGATCAGGCTGCCGGTCTCGCGCCTGGAGAGATCGGCTTGTGTCTGTTGCGTCGCCATGCTGGCAATCCTTTCCTTTCAAGAGGGCTAGGCGGGAACGACGCTGAAAGGGGGCTGTTCCTGCACCGGATTGAAAAATCGACTTTCGGGGCTAAATACATGATTTGATTTCGTGTACAGGAACCTTTGCACGGGCAGGCGATTTCCTCCCGAATCCCCTCCTGGCTTCGAAGGGCGCCCAATGATCCTGCCTCTCCCTGAAACCGCACCGGATCGCGGGCGAACCGCGCGCGCGCTGAACCAATGGGCCGCCCGCTACCACATGGTCCGGGCCGAAACCGAACGCCTCGCAGCCGCGCTCACGCCGGAGGACCAGTGCGTCCAGTCCATGCCCGACGCCAGCCCGGCCAAATGGCATCGTGCGCATACAACGTGGTTTTTCGAGACCTTTGTTCTGCTGCCGCATATGCGCGGCTACCGGCCTTTCGACCCCGAATATAATTATCTGTTCAATTCCTATTACGAAGCCGTCGGCGAGCGGCATGCGCGCGACCGCCGCGGATTGCTGACGCGCCCCTCTGCCGAGGACGTAACCGCCTACCGGCGGCATGTGGACTGTGCTATGGCCGAGCTTCTGGAGGCCCGCAAATACCGCACCGCCCTTTCGGCGCTTGTCGAGCTTGGTCTTCAACATGAACAGCAGCACCAGGAGTTGCTGCTGACCGACATTCTCCATGCCTTTGCACAGAATCCGCTGCTGCCCGCCTACGCGCCCTACCGGCCGAGCGAAACGATGTCATCCGTACCGGTCGGGTTCACGCAATTCGATGGCGGGCGTGTTACCATGGGGCATGAAGGCGGCGGATTTGCCTTCGACAACGAGACGCCGCGTCATGACACTCTTATTGCGCCTTTCCGTCTGGCAAACCGGTTGGTGACGAATGGCGAATGGCTCGATTTCGTGGCCGACGGCGGGTACCGCAATCCCGTTCTCTGGCTGTCCGACGGCTGGCATTGTGCACGTGCGGGGGCGTGGCGGGCGCCACTCTATTGGCAGGAGCGGGATGGCGAATGGTTCGCGATGACGTTGAGCGGCCTCAAGCCGGTCGAACGCGATGCTCCCGTCTGTCATGTCAGCTACTACGAAGCCGATGCTTTCGCCCGCTGGACGGGTGCGCGGCTTCCCACCGAAGCCGAATGGGAGCACGTGGCCGCCCAATGCGCTTCAGACGCGGGCAATTTTCGCGACGACGGCTACCTGCGGCCATTGCCGGCTGGGCGAGACGCGGGGTTGCAGCTTTTCGGCGACGTTTGGGAATGGACGCAGTCGCCTTATGTCGCCTATCCGGGATATCACACCCCGGCGGGTGCCGTCGGCGAATACAATGGCAAGTTCATGGTCAACCAGATGGTGCTGCGCGGCGGCTCCTGCGTGACGAGTCGCGAGCATATCCGCGCGACGTATCGCAATTTCTTCTATCCGCATCAGCGCTGGCAGTTCTCGGGGCTCAGGCTCGCCGAGGACGCGCGGCCCTCGCAGCGGGCGCGTGACCCGTTCCTGGAGGACGTCTGGAACGGCCTGTCCCGGTCGCCGAAACAGATTCCCAGCAAATATTTCTACGATGCCGAAGGCGCGCAGCTGTACGAGCAGATTTGCGAATTGCCGGAATATTATCCCACGCGCACGGAAGTCCGCCTGCTGAAGCAGGTCGTGCCGGAATTGCGCGGCCATGTCGCGCCAGGGACGGCGCTTGTCGAATTCGGCTCCGGTGCCTCACTCAAGACCAGGTTGCTGCTCGACCGCCTATCGGCGATCGCAGCCTATGTGCCGATCGATATCTGCGAAGACTCGCTCAACGACAGCGTACAGCGCATGAAGCGTGACTATCCGAAACTTCTCGTGCGGCCTGTGGCGGCCGACTTCCTCGGCGTGCTGCCGCAGCCTGCGGATCTCGCGGAACGGCCGGCGCTCGGCTTTTTCCCGGGTTCGACGATCGGGAATCTCTCGGACACCGAAGCCGAAGGCTTTCTCAAGGCGAGCCGCGCAATGCTGGGAGAGGGTGCGCAGTTCCTGATCGGCATTGATCTCGTGAAGGACACAAACACGCTGCTGCGCGCTTATGACGATGCGCAAGGGGTCACGGCGTCATTCAACCGGAATCTCCTCCTGCGGATCAACCGCGAGTTGGGTGCGAATTTCGACGTGCCCGCCTTCGCCCATCGCGCCATCTGGAATGCAGCGGAATCGCGCATCGAAATGCACCTTGTCTCCGAACGCGATCAGAGCGTGGTGGTGCGTGGACGCTGCTTCGATTTCGTGGCTGGCGAAACCATACACACGGAGAATTCGCGCAAATACACGCTGAAAGAGTTCACGGCGATCGCTGCCCACGCCGGCTGGTCGCTGGAGCGCAGCTGGGCGAGCGCCGATCCCTCTTTCGCCGTGCTGCTGCTGCGCTGATGGTGCACGGCAAAAGGCGAAGTGATGGCGAAAGCAAAGCGCAAGAGCGAGGACGAACCGGCGCAACATGCCAGGCGGCGCGCGCCGGAGCCGGCCGGCGCGCCCTTGAAAGGACGCCCCGCCTGGCAGGGGCATCTGCGTCTGTCGCTCGTCAGTTGCCCCGTCGCGCTCTACAGCGCCACGACGCGTTCGCAGGATATTTCATTTCATCTTCTCAACCCCGCAACACATAACCGCATCCGCCTTGTGCCGACCGATCCTGATAAGGGGCCGGTGGAGCGCTCGAAGTTGGTCAAGGGTTATGAGATCGCGAAGAACGAATATGTGGTGGTGACAAATGAGGAGCTGGAATCTGTCCGGCTCGAGACCACTCGTACGATCGATATCGAACGCTTTGTCGACGCATCTTCGATCGACCGGCTGTTCTGGGATCAGCCATATTTTCTTTCGCCAGGAGCCGATTCGGGCGTGGAAGCTTACGATGTGATCCGCGATGCGATGCGCCAGGCGGACCGCATCGCGCTTGGCCGGGTGGTAATGCATATGCGCGAACGGCTGCTCGCCATCGAGGCCCGTGACAATGGACTGATCGCCACGACGCTGCGCATGCGCAATGAAGTGCTCGATCCGGCAGTGGCGTTCAGCAATATCCGGGCAACCAAGTCCGACCGCCGCATGATCGACATCGCTAAACAGATCATCACGCAGCTCGAAGGCCCGTTCGAGCCGGAAGAGTTCAAGGATCGCTACGAGGAGGCGTTGCGCGAGCTTATCCGGCGCAAGAAGCGCGGCGAGCGTCCGGTCAGTGCTCCGCCCCCGGAGGAGAGCAATGTCATCGATCTGATGGATGCGCTACGCAAGAGCCTTCGCGGGAAATCTGGTGACACGGGCCCGAAGAAGCGCGGCCGCTGACCGCGCTTCGGTCCCCGGCATGGAATTAGACTCGACCGAGCAATACGAGTATCACGACGATGACGAGAATGAGGCCAAGGCCGCCGCTCGGATAATAGCCCCAGCCGCCGCTATAGGGCCAGGTGGGCAGGGCGCCGAGCAGCAGCAGAATGAGCACGATAATCAGGATGGTACCAAGCATCGGGTGTCCCCCGCTGTATTCTCATTTGAAACTCTCCGTCAAAAGAGAAGTTCCGAAGCTCGCCTGGCGCCACGCGTTTCGGCCAGGAACCCGGCAAATCGGCCGGCGTTAGGAATAGCGAGCGCGCGGGGGATGGAGAAATGCCATGAAAATTGCGGAAGTAATGACGCAGGATGTCGAGCTCACCGACCCCGAGGCCACACTCGAGCAGGCGGCCAAGATGATGGCCGAGGAAGATGTCGGATTTCTGCCGGTCGGCGATCACGACCGGCTGGTGGGGATGATCACGGACCGCGACATTGCCGTGCGCGCGGTTGCGAAAGGCCGCGACCCCCGGAAAACGAAGGTGCGCGAGGTGATGACCGGTCGCGTGCTTTATTGTTTTGAGGATGAGGATGCGGACAAGGCGGCCGAAAGCATGAGCCGTGAACGCATCCGCCGGCTGCCGGTCGTCAACCGCAACAAGCGGCTGGTCGGGGTGGTTTCGCTGGGCGACATTGCGCTCAAGCACAACCCTGCCAAGGCTGGTGCGACGCTTTCCAGGGTGTGCCATACGGCAGCCTGAGAACACGCCGCTTTCCCCCAAGCCGAACGATCATAGCTCGGACAGGACAGTGAAGCGGGAAGCTCGTGGTGTGGAAGGCGGCGGTGGCACGGATGCCATTCCCGCATCGCCGCTTTGTCGGCTGGCCACGCTGTAGCGCGATGAAAGCGGTGGAGACGGCGGCACAGGGTCGTGTCGTTGCGCCGCGGGCAGCGTCTCCATGAGCGAAGCAAGGAATCTGTCGCCCCAAGCAGAAACGTCGTTGCGCTTTACGGCAGCAAAGAGTCGGCTATGCCGCTCGGTGCGTTCCTCGCGCGGCATGACGATTGCGCGCGCAATTGCGGCGCCCACCGCTTCGGGATCGTAGGGATTGACGAGGAGAGCCGCCGAGCCGAATTCGGCTGCAGCGCCGGCAAAGCGCGAGAGGATGAGCACGCCGGGGTCCGCCAGGTCCTGGGCTGCCACATATTCTTTCGCAACCAGATTCATGCCGTCGCGAAGCGGCGTCACCAAAGCAACCCGCGCCGCGCGATACAGCCCCGCCAGCGCCGTGCGGCTATAAGGGCGATTGGTGTAGCGCATTGGCGTCCAGGACACGTCGCCATAGGTGCCGTTGATGCGTCCAGCCAGCGCGTCGATGGCGCGTTCCATCTCCGCATATTCCGGCACATCGGACCGGCTCTTGGGCGTGATCTGCATATAAGTGACTTTTCCGCGGCATTGCGGATTGGCGAGCAGGAACCGTTCGAAAGCTTCGAGCCGCAGCGTCAGGCCCTTGGAATAATCGAGGCGGTCCACGCCGATGATGATTGTGCCCGGGACGCTATCAAGCACCCGCTTCACAAAGACGGAGCGCGACGCTCGCCGGGCGCAGCGTTGAAACGTCTCCGCCGCGATGCCTACGGGGAACGTGCCGATACGCATCACGCGTTCGCCATTGCGGTGCCCCCGAGGAATATGGGCAGGCATTCCGCACTCCGTCGCGAGATAGCGGGCGAAATTTGCTGCGTCGCCGTCGGTCTGGAAGCCCACCAAGTCGTAGTCCGTCAGCGCGGGAATGAGCTTCTCGTGGTTGGGCATGGCGGCCAGGATTTCCGGTGGCGGCAGCGGGATGTGAAGGAAGAACCCGATCCGGTTCTCGCGCCCGCGCTGGCGCAGCGCCTTGGCGAGCGGAATGAGATGATAGTCATGCACCCAGACAATGTCGTCGGGTTCGAGCACCTGGTTGAGCCGGTCGGCGAAATGGTCGTTCACGCGCAGGTAGCCGCTCAAGTCGCGGCGGGAAAACTCGGCGAGGTCCAGGCGGTAATGGAGAATAGGCCATAGCACGCGGTTGGCGAAGCCGTTGTAATATTCCTGATAATCCTCCTCGCTCAGATCGGTGACGATATAGGTGTTGCCACCGTGATCGATGATCCGTGTCTCCGTTTCGTTCGCCGGCTTTACATGTCCGCTCCAGCCGAGCCAGACGCAGGAATGCCGCTTCAGCGTGGCGCGCAAAGCCACCTCCAGCCCGCCAGCATGCACGTTGCGGTCCCTTGTCGGGACGCCCACGCGGTTCGAGATGATGAAGATTCGCGGCAAACCCGACCTCCCAGCCTCGCCCGAGCACGCAACCCCGTCTCGGGAACGTGCCGACTCGCGAACGGTTCCGGAACCTCGTTTGGCTCTTTGCAAGCACTCGGAACTGCCAATATTACTGCAAAGCACTGACGCTCAGTTCGAGCCGCCCGCAAGCGCGGCCAGCCAGTTGCGGGCAGCTTCGGGTTCGGTCAGCATGTATAGCGCGTCGGCCATGGGGCGGCCGACGGAAATGGCGACGCCACCCAGCGCGCGCACAGCCGCAAAGGCGTCCTGATCGGTCGTGTCGTCGCCGAGAAAGACGGGACGGCGAGCGGCAAAAGGCGCGCGCTGCATCAGCGCATGAATGACTTCGCCCTTGTCGAAATTGCGAGGCTTCACTTCGAACACGAGCTTGCCGCGCAACAGCCTCAGTTCTGCGGCGAAGGGCTCCATCACCCGATTGAGCCGCGCGGCGAGTTTGGACCCCAGTTCCGGCGCGCCGCGATAATGGAAGGCGAGCGTGTAAGCTTTGTCCTCGGTACGGATCTGCGGCATGTCCAGAATCGCAGCGAGAAAGGCCTCTCTGATCCGCTGGGGCAAGGGTTGTGAACGGAATTCGACCGGTCCGTCGGGTTGAAGGCGCCATTCCGCGCCGTGGCACCCGACAGCGGCCAGGGCAAGCGGTGCAAACAACCGATCCAGCGCCGTCAGCTCGCGGCCACTCACAAGTGCGGTCGCGCCGCTCGTTTCTTTCTGGAGGCATGCCAGCGTGCGCTTCAGGGGTTCGGGAACATCCACCGCTTCGGGCGTCGGCGCGATATCGAGAATCGTGCCATCCACGTCGAGCAGAAACGCATCGGTGCCCAGAGAGAACGCACCAATCGGTGGCGCAATCGGAAAACCAGGCTCCATGCCGCTTATACCCGCGACTGCGGTCAGGGGTTTACGCTCACGTCCGAACACCAAAGCGCCGCGCCGCCCTCTATGCCGGCATCATTGCTCACGATCGTAATCAACGCCGAAGCTTCCAGCGCGAGCTTCCGCGCGTTCCCGCCGCCGATGAACAGATGGTCGAAATGAAGCAGGCAGGTGAGGATTTCGATGGTCCGCGCCACCCGCTCGTTCCAGTGCTTCTTGCCGACCTTTTTCAGCGCGGCATCGCCGATGTAATCATTATAGGTTTTCTTGCCGTAGATGGGGTGCTGCGCAAGTTCCAGATGCGGCATCAGTTCCCCGCTGCGGTACAGTCCCGTGCCGGCGCCCGTTCCAAGCGTCAGGACAAGTTCGAGCCCCTTGCCGCGGATGACGGCAAGCCCCTGCATCTCGGCATCGTTGACCATGCGCGCGGGGCCGCCGAATCGCTTCGACGCGGCCTCGGCAAGCGGGAAGCCGACCCATTCATCGGTCTGGAAATGCGGCGCGGTTACGACGGCATTGTGCCGGACGACGCCGGGAAAGCCGATGGCGATGCGATTGTGTTCCGGCAGTGGCGCCACAAGCTCGGCCAGCGCGTCCATCATCACCGCGGGCGTGCAGGGATAAGGCGTTTTGCACCGCTGCTTCGGGACGAGAAGATGACCGGCCGCATCGACAACCGACGCCTTGAGGCCGGTACCGCCGATATCGATCGACAATACGCGCAGCTCATCCACGCTCTGTTTTTTCCGTGGCGCCATGGCTCACTCTTTGTGCCGCGCGACATGCCGGCGCCGATGGGGCGCGCCGCGCCGGTTCGGACGAGCTTCCGCATGCAGCAGGTTGAGGCCTGCATTGACAAGCGCCACATGCGAGAAAGCTTGGGGAAAATTGCCGAGCATGCGGCGGCCACGCGGATCATATTCTTCCGCCAAGAGGCCGACATCGTTCACCAGTCCGACCAGGTGCGCGAACAGACGCTCCGCATCGCGCTTGCGGCCCTGCAGCAGGTAATTATCGACCAGCCAGAAGCTGCAGGCGAGGAAGGCGCCCTCGCCGGCGGGCAATCCGTCAACGCCGCTATCGGTGCCGTAGCGCAACACGAGGCCGTCGAACATCAGGTTTTTTTCGATTTCGCGGATCGTATTCTTCATGAGCGGATCAGCGGCGGAAACAAAACCCACGATCGGCAGCAGCAGCAGGCTCGCGTCGAGCTGTTTCGAGCCATAGGCCTGCACGAAGCAGTGGCGCTCAGGATCGACGCCCTTGCGGAGGATTTCGCGGCGGATCGTCTGTGCGACGCGTCTCCAATGCGCGAGATGTTTCTTATTATCGCCGCCATTGTTGCCGGCACGGTCGAACGCGACCCAGGCCATCGCCTTGGAATAAACGAAGTGTTGCGGCTCGCCGCGGATCTCCCAGATGCCTTCGTCGGGCTCGCGCCAGACCTGCTCGAGGTGGCCGAGCGAGACGCGGCGCATTTCGGTGCGGGGCGGCGGGATTGTAATTCCGCCCTTGCGCGCCTGTGTTGTCACGTCGGTCAGTTCGCCATAGATGTCGATCTGCAGCTGGAGCGCGGCGGCGTTGCCGATCCGGACCGGCGATGAGCCCTCGTAGCCGGGCAGCCAGGAAATCGTCCATTCGTCCAGCCTGCGTTCGCCGCCCACCCCGTACAGCGTTTGTATCTGTTCGGGGCTGCCGGCGATGGCGCGGATCAGCCAGTTCTGCCAGGCAATGGCTTCTTCCATGTAGCCGGCA
>DATJUM010000247.1:0-12691 GCA_035502355.1 Rhizomicrobium sp.
CGAATCGCGGGCCGCCCTCGAAATGGACAAGTCCGTCCTCGCCCGTGGCAGCCTCTGTTCCGTCTCTGCGCAAAATGTGAATCCGGCCGACCATGGCTTTGCCCACCGAACCGGGACGCGCGAACCATTCATCGGAGTCGATGGCGCAGAGACCGTTTCCCTCGGTGCCGCCATAGTTTTCGTAAAGGATCGGTCCGAGCCAATCGATCATCTGCTGCTTTATGTCCCTGCCGCAGGGGCCGGTGCCGTGAAGGACCTTGCGGAGGCTCGACAGGTCGTAGCGCCGGCGCACTGCAGGCGGGAGCCTCAGCAGACGGACAAAATTCGTCGGCACGAAGCCCGCATGCGTGACGCGGAATCGCTCTATGGCGCGCAGCGCTTCCTCGGCATCGAAGGATTCCATGATCACATTCGTGCCGCCCGCATGACCTGTCACCATGCCGTAGCGCAGGCCCGACGCGTGGTAGACCGGTGTCGGCGTCAGGAAAATCGTGCTGTCGTCGAAGCCATAGAGGCGGGACATGAATGCCATTACAGGCGGAATAGTCGTGACATCGCCGTCGGGGAGGGCATTCTTCACGCCCTTGGGCCTTCCCGTCGTGCCGGACGAATAGAGCATGTCGCGGCCGAGCGATTCATCGGCGATGGGCGCCGCCGGCATGGTCGCAACCGCCTCCTCATAGGATTCGAAGCCGTTGCGCTCCGTTCCGATCACGAAGCGCGCGGTGATGCCGGCACCATCGCAAGCGGCGCCCGCCAGCTCGATGTGCCGCGCACTTGCGAACATCAATTTCGCGCCGCTGTCCTCGAGAATATAAGCAGCTTCGTCGGGCTTGAACCGCCAGGAAACAGGTGTGAAGTAAAGTCCTGAGCGCTGCGCGGCCCAGAATATCTCGAAGAAGCGCGGATGGTTCTCCATCAGCACGGCAATCGTATCGCCGGTCGTGCAGCCGCGCGCGCGGAGAAGATTCGCCAGCCGGTTGGCCCGGCTTTCGAGTTCTCCATAGGTGATCGTCGCGCCGGAGCCCTGCATTACAAGCGCCGGTTTCTCGGGCGCTATCTGGGCCCAATGCCTCGGATGCATGTCTGGCTTCTACCGTTGGCGGTCAGCCGGATTGACGCTTATGGTACGCATGCGAACCTTTTCCGGAAAGGGCGAATATGGCCGAAATGCGCAGGTTGGACAGAATCGTTTTGGTTCATGGTGCCGGCCACGGCGGCTGGTGCTGGGAGCAGGTGGTGCCGCTGCTCGAGGCCAGGCGCTACCAGGTGAATACGCTTGATCTTCCAGGGGCCGGCGACGATCCGACACCGCAGGAGGAAGTGACTTTCGCAGGTTATGTGCGACGCGTCATTGAAGTTGTGCGTTCCGGCCCGGCGCCAGTGCTGCTTCTCGGACATTCCATGGGCGGGGCGCCGATATCGCAGGCGGCGGAAGAAATTCCGGAGCTGATCGGCAAGCTCGTCTACCTCGCGGCGATCTTGTTGAAGGACGGAGAGTCGATGAACTCGGTGCCGCTCGGCGGAGAAAATTCGGCACGGCGCGCAATCATTCCGGGCGGCACGGATGCCGCGCATGATTTCGACCGCGTCATTGCGGCAGAGGTGTTCTACAATACATGCCATCCCGCGCTGGCGGCCAGCGCATCGCGGCGGCTGGGCTTGCAGGCCGTGGCGCCGCTCGGGCAGCGGCTTGCGTTGAGCGTCGACAAATGGGGAAAGATACCCAAGACCTATATCGTCTGTACCCATGACCAGGCACTGCCGACACCGCAGCAGCACTGGCTTTGCGCACGGATGCCGGAGGTCAAAAAACTGACCATGGAGACGGATCACTCGCCGTTCTTTTCGGATCCGGCGGGTCTCGCCGAAATCATCGACCGGGAGGCGAGAAAGTAGGGCGGAATTCATTTTCGCCGCGGCACTGGGTTGAAAGAAAAGGGCCGCATGCGAGAGCATGCGGCCCGCAACGTCAGATGTTGCGCCGGCCTAGATGTGGGCGCCCAGCGTAATTCCATAGGTCCGGGGCGCGGCCGGGGAGAACTGCTTGCCGTATCCGTAGCTTTCCGAACCGAACGAATAGTACTCGTCGCCGCCCAGGTTCGCCGCCCAGACGCGGATGTCGAACTTGCCGGTCGGGTTCGTCCATGTCACCGACGTATTGATGATGTTCGTCGCGGGCTGTTCGAGACTGCCGTCCGGGAACCACTGGAACGAGTCGGTATAGGTGTAGTTCACGTTCAGGTCGAAGTCGCCAATGCTGCTCGGAACGACATAATCGGCTCCCAGGCTGGCCGTATAATGCGGTGCCCGCACCATGTCGGCGCCCGAAGCGTTGATCTTGCAGAAGATCGGTCCGGTCGGCGTACAGTTGGGAACGAAGTAGTCCGGCGCATTGTCGAAGCTCGTGTAGTGCCCATACAGGACGGATAACGCCGGTGTCAGCGTCAGATTCGGGATCGGAAGCCAGGTCGCCTCGACCTCGCCGCCATTTTCGGTCGCCGCCGCAGCATTGATGAGCTGTGTGCCGCCCGGCACGATGACCGCGAATTGCAGATTCTTGACGTCGTAGTGGAACGCCGTCGCATTCACTTGCAACGTGTCATTCAGCCACTGGCTTTTCAGGCCCAGCTGATAGGACAGCAGGACTTCGGGATTGACCGGCGGCGTAACGACCGGACCCGTCGCAGCCGTTCCGAACGTATCGAACTGGCCGCTTTTCTCGCCGCGGTCGAACGAGAAGAAAGTCATGATGTCGTCGGACCAGTCATGGACCAGCTGGGCGCGATAGCTCTGCATGTCCCAGGTCCGGTTGGCGCCCGGATCGTCGGGCTGCGTATTGATGATGGTTGCGCCACCCAGGGCCGGCGAGGTGAAAAGGCCGCCGGTGAAAATGCGGTTGTCGGAGGTATAGCGGCCGCCCAGCACGATGTCCGTATTCGGATAGACCTGGAAGGTCGCCTGTCCGTACCCCGCATAGGACGTGGTGTACACGCCGTCATTCAGTTCGATGTAATAGCTGGGCGGAAGGACCTGAACCGGCAGGCCAAACGAGAGGCCCCGAAGCTGTGCGCCCCCATTCGGACCGCCATAGCCCGAAATGTCATGCAGATAATAGAAGCCGGCGATCCATTGCTTCAGCCAGTTCGAATAGGGCGCGTTGTCGGGACTCAGCACCTGGAACTCTTCGCTCAGGTCACGCCCGGTTTGATACAGATCCGTTACCACGTCGCCATAGATGGAGGCGTCCTGGTTGAAGTCGGCATAGCCGTCCATTCGCTGCCAGCCGAAGATATTCACGATGCGCGCATAGGGCGTATCCTGGGTGACCTTCAATTCGAGCAGGTCGTGTTTGTTGACGGACTGGTCGTTCGTGATGTCGGTGGTGTTGTAAAATCCGACATAGCCTGGGCCGGGCGTGCCGGCAGGACAGGCGAATGCCGGAGGCGGCCCCTCACCCGGACAGAACCCGTGTCCGCCCATCGCGGCATAACCGGGAACCTGGTTGAAGCCGAGTCCCACCTCGCTGCGCTCATAGAGATGGGCCATCGACAACAGAACCTGGGTCGTCGAGGTCGGTTCCCAGAGCCATTTGTTGCGGATACCCCAATCCTCGCCAGTAAACGCCTTCTGCCCCGTATAGACATCGCGGCCCCAGCCGTCCTGTTGATTGGATCCGTAGATGGCGAGATTGGTTGCCAGATTGTCGGCAAGACCACCGGTGAAATAGGCGTTTCCGGACGTCGTGTCGTAGTTCGCGAAGCCCAATGAAAGATCCGCGCTCGGTTCCTCCGTCGGATTCTTCGTGAGCACCTGGATCACGCCACCCGTGGCGTTGCGGCCGAACAGGGTGCCCTGTGGGCCTTTCAAGACCTGCACACTGTCGATGTCATTGAGATTGAAAATGGAGGCGTCGCCCTGCTCGATATAGAGATCATCGAGATAGACGGCGACAGAACTTTCCTCGCCCGTACCGTTTGAGTTGGGGCCGATGCCGCGAATAAAAGCCGTGGCGCCATTAATCTCATGCCCGAACACCATGCCCGGGACGGCAACGGCCAGCTGATCCGTTGAAAGGACGTTCTCTTTCGTCGCGGTATCGGCGGTTATGGCCGTGATGGCCACCGGCACTTTCTGGATGTTCTCTTCGCGGCGTTCCGCGGTCACGGTCACCGTCTCGATCTGGCCGGTGGGTGCCGGTTGCGCCTGGTCGGCGGCCGCTGTCTGTTGTGCATAGGCATGCGAGGCCGCAAGGAGTCCCAGCGCGGAACACCCGGCGAGCAGTATTGCTTGTGACGTAATGGCGCCTTTCATCGATGAGCCCCTCCAAGATGGTACATTGATCCGACGATATAGGTTCAAGCTGGGACGAATTCCGGCCCTGCCGCGGCAGGCGGCAAGGGACACGTCGAGCCCCGAAATGGCTTGCGATCCGCTTTCCTCCCGGCGCCGGTTTCTTTTGGACCGGTCGCCAAACTGATTGATATCGTTAGCAAGCGTACTGTACGTATACTTATGGCTGCAAGGCGTTCGAGCCTGATTTTATCGACCGGAGTGCTGGTGTGAAGCATTTCGGCAACACCCGAAGCGGGGGCATGGGCGGTCTGGGGCATGGTTTCCTGTCGCTGCTTGTTCGAACGGTTCGACGGCATTGGTAAGCTAGCGTACGATTTCCCTGTTCCGGCCGGGTCCATCCACCGACCGGAGCACACCACGACGGAGGCGGGACATGCAGCGAGCAGCGAGAAATCTGGAGATCGATTTCGCCGATATCGAAAGGCTTGGAAACCGGGTGATCGCGAAGATCAATGCCCTGCGGGAGGTCGATCCGTTCCACTGGAGCGAAAGCCAGAAGGCCTGGATCGTCAGCGACCACGCAGCGGTTGTCGAGGGATTCAGGGGTCATCTCCCGCTCTCGGCCGGCCGCCACAGGCTGATCGAGCATTTCGTGCCGGATGCGGCGGAACGCGAAAAGCGTCTTGGCTATCTGGTGCAGGTGCTGCCGTCCTGGCTCACCAATTCCGATCCGCCGCAGCAATTGCGACTCCGGAAACTGATGCTGAAGGCGTTCAGCAAACAGGTTGCCGAACGCTATCGCCCCTATACGCGCGAGGTCGTCCGCGAGACGCTGGACGCGGTGAAGGAGGGGGGCGAGATGGAATTTGTGAGCCGTGTCGCGCTCCAGATTCCGGGCCGGGTGATCGTCAATCTCCTCGGCTTTTCAGAGGATTATCTGCCGCGCATGCGGCGCTGGGCCTATCTCGCCAATGCCGGGCTCAGCGGGTACCCGACGATCCAGACGCTGGAAGCGCTGAACGCCGCCATGATCGAAATGCGGGACGCGTTCCGGATCGAGATCGAGAAGCGCCGCCAAAATCCCACTGACGATTTCGTGTCTTCGCTCGTCACGGCGCGCGAGGGACAGGATGTCCTGTCGGAGGACGAACTGGTCGGCATTCTGCATCTCACGCTGCTGGCCGGCCATGACACAACGACCAACACGATCTCACTCGGCGTCGCGGCGCTGTCGCACGATTTCGAAGCTCGGGAATATATGCGCAACAATCCCGACCGGCTCGCCGATTCGATCATGGAGCTGATGCGCTACATCGCCATGTCGACATCGATGTCGCGGATCGTGATGGAGGATTTCGTCTGGCGCGGCCACCAGCTGAAGGCGGGGCAGGTGGTGCATCTGATGATTGCCGGCGCCAACCGCGATCCGTCTGTTTTTCCGGATCCGGAGGTACTCGATTTCACGCGGCCGCAGGATCAGAACATGACCTTTGGGCCGGGCCTGCACCACTGCATCGGACATTTCCTCGCCAAGATGGAACTCAGCGAATTCTTTCCGGAGTTCCTCAGGCGCTTCGAACCATTCGAGGTCCTCGACAAGGAAATTCTCTTCGGCGGCGGAATGTCGTTCCGCGGCCCGCAGGAGCTGCATGTCCGGCTGCACCCCAGACGCACCGACAGCGCGCTCGCTGCCGAATGACGCCAGGCCAGAACACCCACGAGAAAAAAGCGATTCAGGGAGACATGCATGGAAATCGAAGCTGCGGTGGTCCGCGCGCCGGGCGGTCCGTTTCTTCGGGAGACGCTGACACTGGCGCCGCCGGGCCCGGACGAAGTCCTGGTCAGGATCATCGCCACCGGGCTCTGCCATTCCGACATCACCGCGATGCATTTCCATTTTCCGCCTCCGCCGCCGGTCGTGCTCGGACATGAGGGAGCCGGAATTGTCGAGGCGGTCGGCAGCAGCGTCACGCATGTGGTGCCCGGCGATCATGTCGTGCTCTCGTTCAACAGCTGCGGCACCTGTGCGAACTGCCGGTCGGGCCATGTCGCCTATTGCGAGAATTTCTTTCTGTGGAATCTGAACGGCAAGCGGGTGGATGGCTCGGACACGCTGGATGGCGCGAGCGGGCCGGTCGGCGGATGTTTCTTCGGGCAGTCATCCTTTGCGACTTATGCGCTGGCGCACAGGCGCAACACGGTGAAAGTGCGCAAGGATGCGCCGCTCGAAATGCTGGGGCCGCTCGGCTGCGGCATCCAGACCGGGGCCGGCGCCGTGCTCAACGTGCTGAAGCCGTCGCCGGGTTCGTCTTTTGCGTTGTTCGGCTGCGGCGGCGTCGGGCTTGCGGCGCTGATGGCGGCGAAGATCGCGCATTGCAACCCCATCATCGCCGTCGACAAGGTGCAGTCGCGTCTGGAGCTTGCAACCAGGCTCGGCGCCACGGAGGTCATCGATGCGTCGATGGAGGATGCGGTCGCCCGCATCAATTCCGGCGGCGGCGTCCAATATGTGATCGAGGCGACGGGCATTCCGGCCGTGATCACGCAGGCAACCCAGGTGCTGCGTTCGCACGGCGTTTGCGGCATTCTTGGCGTGCCATCTCCGGATGCGACGATCACGCTCAACATCATGCACACCTTCTCCGGACGCACCTTGACCGGCATCATTGAGGGCGACGCCGATCCGCATGTTTTCATTCCGTATCTGGTCGACAAATTCATGGAGGGCGAGCTGCCGCTCGACCTCTTGTCGAAATTCTATCCGTTCGAGGACATCAACCGGGCGGTGGCGGACTCGCAATCGGGTGCAACGGTGAAACCGATTTTGCGGATGTCCCGGGAGTAGATACACGATGACGGGTCGCGTGGAAGGCAAGGTCGTTCTGATCACCGGAGCGGCCGGCGCGTTCGGCCAGGTGATGACTGCGCGGTTTGTCGCCGATGGTGCGCGCGTGATCGCCGGCGACCTGGCCGACACAAAATTGTCCGACCTCGGCGCGCGCCACGGCGATGCGGTCAGGACCATCGTTCACGATGTCAGGGACGCCCAACATTGGGCGGCGGCGAGGGAGCTGGCAAGGACGGCATTCGGCAGGCTCGATGTCGTCATCAACAATGCGGGCATATCGCAAACCAGGATGCCGCAGGATCCCGAGCATGTCGATCTGGAGCAGTGGCGCGCCGTCAATACCGTGAATGTCGAAGGCGTGCTGCTCGGATGTCAGGCCGCCATTCAGGCGATGAAGAACAGCGGCGGCGTGATCATCAATATTTCTTCCATCGCCGCGCTCAATCCGAGCCCGAAAATGGCGGCCTATGGCGCAAGCAAGGCCGCTGTCCGCCATCTCACGCGAACCGTTGCGCTCTATTGCGCCCAGCAGGGCTACAATATCCGCTGCAATTCCATCCATCCCGGCTGGTTCATGACCGATCTGGTGCGCAATTCCCGCACCCCGGCGGAACTGAAGGCGCAGAGCGAAGCCATTCCCCTGCGCCGCTTCGGCGACATCGAAGACGTCGCCAACGCCGCGCTCTATCTCGCCAGCGACGAAGCGCGCTACCTCACCGGCGCCAAACTGGTCGTCGATGGCGGCGTGACGATGGAGCCGTGAGGTCCCGGGTCAAAAGTTCGCGATCGCAATCAGGTCAGTTCAACCTATCGTGCCGGGCATTTCAATCCGTCTCCAATTTCCGCAGCAGATAAACCGAAACAACAATCGCCAGACACGCCATCGCGGCCGCAGTGGAGTTGGCGAGCTGGGACGACACTTGCACCGCCACGTCCGTCAGGGCGCGGAAAGGGAGGAAGGCGAGCGCGAGCAGCGCGGAAAGCGCGAGCACAGCGATTTCAAGCCAAACGAGCGGGTGCGATGCGGGCGCCATGCGCGCGATCACAGCTTTGGAAAAACCGGCATCGACGATCGGCGGAAGCGGCGTTCGCAGGAGGGCGTCGAGGTTTTCGTCGTTCATTGCGCGTTTCCCAACAGCGCCTTCAGTTTGGCGCGGCCGCGGGCGATGTGTGATTTGAGCGTTCCGAGCGGCAGGTCGAGAATGGCTGAAGCTTCCTCGTTCGAATAGCCCAGTGCGTAGCAGAGCGTAAGTCCGGCGCGCTCGGCCGAAGAAAGCCTGCGAAGGGCGCTTTCGAGATCGAGTCGCGCGTCAAGGTTCGTAGCCGGAATCTGGAACTCGGGCCCATCGCCGGACTCATGCGCCTCGTCCAGCGGTTCGAGCTTCCGGCGGCGCGCCTCCATGAGATAGCGCGTCCAGGCGATGCGCAGCAGCCAGACGGCAAAGGAACCTTCGCCGCGAAACTGCGCGAGCTTGCGCCAGGCCTCAAGAAAACTCTCCTGCGCGAGATCGTCGGCCAGGCTCGCGTCGCCCCTGGTGAGCCGGCGCAGAAAACCGCGCAGCCGGGACTGATGCTGCCGCACCAGCCCCGCAAAAGCGGCGGCATCGCCCAGTGCCGCCCGCCCGACCAGCCCTTCTTCGTCCATGCGCAAACATCATGGCCCGGGATTGGAATTTGGATCGGGCGGGCGCCGATCAAACGCAGCGCCGAGCAGCCGCGCCAGGCCGACCATGAACGGGAAGATGCCGATCACCGGCAGCCAATTGGGCATACGGCCGTCGGCAATCAGCGGGCCCCCGCCCTGCATCGCCCAGAAAAACACGGCAATCGCCACGCCCATGCACATCAGGAAAATTCCGGATGTTGCGGGGTGGAGATAATGCCAGGCGCGGCGGTCATAGGGCAGGCCGTGGCGGCTGAGCATTTCCGGCGGGACGGTCTGGCCCTTTTCGACCATCTTCTCGATGGCGTTGTAACGGCTCCTTCGTTCGAGATAGCCGAAGAACGAGGTGAAGAAGCATATCAGCAGAATGGCGCCCCAGAAGACGACCGATGGGCCCAGATGATCGAAATTCATGTCTGCCTCCTTGAGGATGCAATGGTCCACTGCCTGTCAGATGCCGCGAGGGCCGCGCCCGGATGCAGGCCAGCGCAAATAAATGGAGCCAGCTGCGCCGGGAGACCGGCAAGGAGCAGGTGGTGCGGGTCCACTGCGATGAAGGAGTAGCGAACCGCATCGGCCCCGAGCCGTGCGTGCATGTGCCGCGAGGCACTGCACGAAGCGTCGGCAGGGAAACGTCCAGGCCAGCCATTGAGCCGCGAAAGCTTCGTTCGGAGCGCCGATGCCGTCTGACTGCGGCCAATCAATCGCCTTGGGTTCCCCAGGGGCCAGTCGGCTCCTTCTCTCTCCCTCCCCCAATGAGATATCTTCGAGCGGCTGCCCTTGCGAGGAAGGATATCGGATGAAGGCGATTTCGTTTGCGCTGCTTGCGTGTGCGGTGGGATTAGGGGCCCGCGCTTCGTCCGCCGAAGCTCAAACGGAGACTGTGCTTTATAGCTTTTGCAGCAGCCACGTGAACGCCGGCTGCACGGATGGTGCGTTTCCCTATGCCAGCTTGATCAATGTCAACGGTGTCCTCTATGGGACAACCTATTGGGGCGGCGGAGGCTTCCGTCAATGCGACGGCGGCTTATCGTTGGCTTGTGGCGCCGTATTCTCGTTCGATCCACAGACCAATACCGAAGCGATCGTATCATCGCTTTGCAGCCGGGACGCCCACGGGAAGTCATGCACCGATGGCGAATTGCCTGAAGCCGGCGTGATCGATGTCAACGGCACGCTCTATGGTACGACAGAATACGGCGGTGCCTCTGCCGCCGGCACGGTGTTCGCGGTTGATCTGAAGAACGGTCGCGAGAAGGTGCTGTATTCGTTTAGGGATAAACATAGAGACTATGAGTACGGCGCCTTTCCCGACGCAGGCCTGATCGATGTCAAAGGCATGCTTTATGGGACGACCCCGGCAGGCGGCCGGCACGGCGTTCTCGCTCGACCCGGCGACTGGGATCGAGACGGTGCTGCATACGTTCTCGGCAAAGCGCGAGGACGGCCGCGGTCCCCAGGCCGGACTGATCGGTGTCAACGGCACATTGTATGGTACGACGGAATACGGTGGCGCATACAACGCCGGCGCGGTTTTTTCCCTTGACCCAACGACAGGCGCCGAAGCCGTGCTTTATTCGTTCAAGGGTTACCCCTCCGACGGAGCAGGCCCCGTTGCCGGTCTGCTCCACGTCAACGGTTCGCTATACGGGACGACATTTGGAGGAGGCGCGCAAGATCTTGGCACGGTGTTCGCGATTGACCTGGCGACCAGTGCCGAGACCGCGCTTTATTCTTTCCAGGGCTATCCCTCGGACGGCGCCGAACCTGGTGCCGGACTGATTGATGTCAACGGTTCTCTATACGGCACGACAGAGGATGGCGGAGCTCAAGGCTGCAAAAACGAACAGGGAGAATATATTGGCTGCGGCACGGCGTTCTCGATCAACCTGCAACTTGGTTCCGAAACAGAGCTCTATTCCTTTTGCGGCGAGCAATTCTGCGCGGACGGCCAAGAACCCCTGGCCGCCTTGATAAGTCTGAATGGTGTGCTCTACGGCACGACGGAACTTGGCGGCGAATATGGCTACGGTGCAGTGTTCTCGATCGTCCCATAAACCGTGGGTCGTCGCGGGACTGCGCTGCGAACCCGCCGCGCCAACAAATGTTGAGCGGGTAGTCGGGCCTGCGAACCGATATGCAGTCAGTTCCTCGCCACGGGATTCTTCGCAGCTTTACGCGACTAGACCGCGACCTTGTCATGCAGGCGCTCCGTCGAGACTACGGCCAAGCCTTTTCAACCCGCACATTGGGCCACGCCGAGGACATAGGTGGAGGCGATGGCTGCGAGTACGACCAGTGCGGCACGGTGTTCGCGATAAAGAAGCCCTGATCGCCGAAAAAATGGAGCCGGAGTCACTTTCTCCAGGCATCGTTATTCCTGATACATTCTCTGCGCGAGGAGGGGTGAGGAGTGCGTGCGGCCGCACGTGAAAAAGTGGTCGAAGTCGATTACGCATGCCCGGGATCGCGTGATGCAGGTTTTGAGCCAAAAAAGTTGCCCATAGAATCGGGATCAGACACCAAAATCTTAGACACCGGAATCTCCCGAAATCTCAAGGCAAGCCCCTGCCGGGAAATGGCGACAGCGTCTTCAGGTCCATGTCGGACTGGAACGCGCATGACGAGTGACAAAATCTCCTGCCGCTCTTAATACCATGCGTCAGCCTTTCCCCGTTTCGCGTCATGGCGTCGAAGAAGAAACTGACCGGCGAGAATCTCGAGGCTTTGGGTGCGAAGCGCCTGGCCGAGCTGCTCCTGGAGCTCGCCGAAAACGACGCGGCGGCCGCGCGCCGGCTGCGGCTGGAGCTTGCCGCGAAGGAGGCGCCGGAGAGCGTGGCGGCGGAGCTGCGCAAGCGTCTCGCCCAGATCGCCCGCGCGCGCTCCTTCGTCGATTGGCGCGGGATTCGAAACCTCGCCGCCGATCTCGAGACCCAGCGTCGCGCGATCGTCGAACGGGTGGCGAAGATCGACGCGGACGACGCGCTCGAGCTGATGTGGCGGTTCATGGAGCTTGCCGAATCCGTTCACGCGCGTTGCGACGACAGCAATGGCGCGGTCGGCGATGTATTCCGCGCGGCGTGCCGCGATCTCGGGCCGCTTGCCGGGCCCGCGAAGCCCGACCCCGTCGCGCTGGCCGACCGCGCGTTCGCGGCGCTCCAGGACAATGGCTACGGCCAGTATGACGACCTGATCGAAACGCTCGCGCCGGTTCTCGGCAAGAAGGGCCTCGATCATCTGAAGAGGCGGTTCGAGGAGTCCCCTCGAGATCGATCATTATTTGCGTCTAGTCGAGCGACCAGCCGATCTTATACGGCTCGAGGAAGCGGAGTTGGTCCTTCGTCGGCTTTCTCCAGTGGACCGCACCATTCTCTCGCTGCCAAGCCTTGTTGATGCGCATCGGATTCAATTTCTGGTACTGTTCGAGCACGGCATCGTGGGGAAACAAGTAGGCCACATTTGCCGCTCGGAATGCGATCCAGATATTCTTGCCCAAGTATTTCTTGGCAAAATGGATCCGCCCCTTTAGTTGAACCCGGATTTCTTCGCTTGTAACCATATGACGTGCAATGAAGTCGGCACCTTCCCAGTCGTCTGGAATCTGATGCGTATGGTATCCGTATGTCGCCAAGGCGCCGGATATCCATTGAAAGTTATAGACTTCTTTTTGCCGCGCGTTCAGATCAGTGTAGGCTATTTTCGTGAAAACTGGAGTCATTGTCCCCTCCTTGATTGGTGTTACAAGCGCCGGTCGCGATGCTTCCGTGCGGCCGAGTGTTCGGTTGATATTCGTACCGGATCAGCATAATTGTATCCTGTTCTTTGACAATCAAAACAGGCAAGTCCGGAATTGCGCGCAGGAGGTTTTGATCGGCTGCCGCGGA
>DATJUM010000248.1:0-39523 GCA_035502355.1 Rhizomicrobium sp.
ACTCATACAGCGGCACTTATATTTGTACGGACAGTGTTGAGACCGTGCCCCTCAGCGACTCGAATACGAGCCTGAACGATAGCACGAATTTCGACAATACGACGCTGCGGACGCCGGACGCCAGGTTCGAGGTGAGTGGAATTAGCTCGGGCGTATGCGGTGGTTCATATAACGTTGGGCTGCTCGGCATTCTCCACGAGCCCCAGGCACTCTCCGGCGATAAGGGTGCGGATGCGATAGCCGGCAATACCCTCTATGGGATGGGCTCGGCGACAGGCTTTGTCTATTGGAATCCGTATTGATGACGATCTGACATTGCTTCGATGATGCGGAGGCAGGGTGAAAACCCTGCCTTTGCATTAAAGGAAACAGTGCAGCCTTCACGAACATCTTTAGCCGGCGGCGTAATCCGTCGGACTCGATGGAATCCTTCATTGGACTGAGGGGGGAAACGAATTAGGGTTCTCGTCTTGATGCGTGTGTCATTCTGTGCTATTCCCTCTCGCAGTGAGCGGGGGATGAGGCCATGGATTTTTCAATTAAACATAATAATGCGCGTGTTGCACTGGCCATTAGCGTGACCTTCTTTGCGATCGTCGCAATGCAAGGCTCTCCGGCCCACGCCGACGCCGAGACGGTGGTTCATTCGTTCAACGGACCGACCTCGGATGGCGCGCTGCCCAGTGCCGGCATGATCGATACAGGGCATGTTTTGTACGGGACTACCACACAGGGTGGTACTGGCACGACCTGTAGCAGCGGAAGCGGCGGCTGCGGCACGGTGTTCTCCTGGAGTCCAAAGAGCGGCGCCGAGGCAGTGCTGTATTCGTTCCAGGGCGGCAGCACTGACGGCGCGGTGCCATATGCCGGCATGATCAAGGTTGGGGGCATACTCTACGGGACGACCACACAGGGCGGCACTGGCACGCTCTGTACCAATGGCTGTGGCACGGTGTTCTCGGTAAACTTGACGACTGGCGTGGAAGCAGTGGTGTATTCGTTCCAGGGCGGCACCGACGGCGCTGTGCCGTATGGCCGTCTGCTCAACGTCGGCGGCAAACTCTTTGGAACGACGACGCAAGGCGGCACCGGGACGAACTGTAGCAACACCACCAATGGCTGCGGCACGGTGTTCTATGTGAACCCGACGGCTGGCACCGAAGTGGTGGTGTATTCGTTCCAGGGGGGCATCGACGGCGCTATACCATATGATGGTCTGATCGATGTGGGACACATATTGTATGGGACGACCACACAGGGCGGCACAAGCACGAACTGTACCAATGGCTGCGGCACGGTGTTCTCGGTCACCAAGAAAGGCGTTGAAAGCGTTTTGTACAGTTTCTCAGGCGGCGACAATGACGGCGCATTCCCCGTTTCCGGTCTGCTCAGATTGGGCGACTTACTATACGGCACGACAGAATATGGTGGCTCCGGCGACTGCGAGTATAATGGTATGACTGGTTGCGGAGTGGTTTACTCGATCACCACGGCAGGGAATGAAATAGGGCTCTATTCGTTCCAGGGCGTTGTCCAGGGCGACGGTGCCTATCCCGATGCGCCGCTCGTCAATTTCTACGGAACGCTTTACGGTACCACAAGTGCCGGCGGTGACAGCGAATGCGGTGTAATTGGCGGCTGCGGTACCGTATATTCGATAACGACCGCTGGAACTGAACAGGCGGAGTGGTCGTTTGAGGGCGGTATCAGCGATGGGGTGGCGCCCTATGCTCCGCTCGTCAAGGTGGGACACGCCCTCTACGGAACCACTAGTCTCGGGGGTGGCCCGGGATGCGATGACGAGGGTTGCGGTACGGTATTCAAGATTTTGCCACATTGACGAGTGGTCCTTACCTGGTTCTCGAGCAAGTTCAAGATTGCGAGCGAACCGGGAGCCGATCGGTAGATTGGGTCATTGACGGGGAAAACCGTGATGAAACGCATCTGCATCGCTCTGTCGGTCGCCGCAGTTTGTTGCACATTTGCCGTGAAGCTTCTCGAAGCACGGGCTGCCATGGCCGGAGAAAAGGTCATTCACGCTTTCGGCACCGGTTCGGACGGGCAACTGCCCACTGCCCGTTTGACCGATGTCAAGGGTACACTCTATGGGACGACACTGTCGGGCGGCATTCATGAAAAGGGCACGGTTTTTGCCCTCGACCCAACCACCGGCGCCGAGAAGGTGCTCTACTCGTTTTGCAGTCAGCAGGGTTGCCTCGACGGGGAGCAGCCTGAGTCTCGTCTGGTCGACGCGGGAGGCACGCTATATGGCACGACTTACAGCGGGGGTACCAATTCCTACTACGGTACGGTGTTTGCACTCGATCCACAAACCCGCCAGGAGAACGTGCTTTATTCCTTCTGTAGCCAACCGAATTGCATGGATGGAGCAGCCCCAATTGCCGCTCCGATCGATCTGAACGGTGCGCTTTACGGTACAACAGTATATGGTGGCGCGTATGGCCACGGCACGGTGTTTGCCATTGATCCGGACACGGGCGCGGAGACGGTGCTTTATTCCTTCTGCAGTCAGCAAGGGTGCATGGACGGCGAAGAACCTTTGGCCGGCCTCGTCGACGTGAACGGGATGTTATATGGGACGACAGCGGAGGGTGGCACTTATGGCTACGGTACCATATTCGTCATCGATCCAGACACTGGCGCGGAGACCGTGCTTTATTCTTTTTGCGGTCGGCAGAATTGCGCAGACGGAGCGTATCCCCGTGCCGCCCTGATCAATGTGAACGGTACGTTATATGGCACGACTACATCTGGCGGGGCAAAATCATATGACGGCACAGTATTTGCGTTTGATCCGACGACCAACGGGGAGACTGTGTTGTATTCCTTCTGTGAAGTACAAAAGCATCATATATGCAAGGACGGGGCGATGCCTTGGGCGAGCCTGATCGATGTGGACGGCACGCTGTACGGTACAACGATAGAGGGGGGTACCGCCATCAATTGCCATGATGGTTGCGGGACGATATTTGGGCTCGATCCGGTAACCCAGACGGAGCAGGTAGTCCATGCATTCCAGATGAACGGCACCGACGGTCTGGAGCCTGTCGCCGGTCTGGTCGATGTCGGCGGCACGCTGTACGGAACGACGTATTATGGAGGCGCCGCAGCTGCCGGCACCGTTTACGCGGTGACTCCGGAAGTTCCTGGGAAAGTCAGAGGTCACCAGGGACGTGAATAGCGAGGGTTGGTCGCCTGCGTCGGCTTTCTCATACCCCAGCAGTTTAACTCCCTTTCTACAGTTGAAGCACATTGACTGCTTCCGTCGCGCCGCGTGCCGAATTACAGTTGATTCGTCCGCCCCGGGACCTGAAGCCGGTATGCTTGCCACGCTGAAAATCCGCGATCTCGTGCTCATCGAGGATGTGGCGCTCGATTTTGCGGGCGGGTTGAACGTGCTGACCGGCGAAACGGGGGCAGGCAAATCCATCCTGCTCGACGCTTTGGGGCTTGCTACCGGCTCGCGAGCCGGCATGCGGTCGAGCGTGCGCGGCAGCGCGGCGCAGGGATCGGCCACGGCGATGTTCGATCTGCCGGCACGGCACGAGGCACGCACGCTCATCGCAGAAAACGGTTTCGCGGTCGACGGCGAGGTCATCCTGCGACGGGTGCTTTCCGGCGATGGCCGGACGCGCGCCTTTCTCAATGACGAGCCGATCGGCGTGGCGCTGCTGCGCGAATTGGGAAGCGAACTCGTTGAAATACACGGGCAGGCCGACGATCGCGGGCTGTTCGACAACGCGACCCATCGCCGGCTGCTGGATGCTTTCGGCGGACACGCGACTCTCGCCGGCGAAGTCGCAATCAAACATCAGGCATTGGAGCGGCTTAGCGCGGAGGTCGACGCACTTCGCAAAAGCGCGGAAGCCGCATCGCGCGAAACGGAATTCCTGCGGCATGCGGTGGATGAGCTCTTCGCGCTGGCCCCCGAGGAACGCGAAGAGGCGCGGCTCGCGGACGAACGCGCATTGCTCCTGAACGCGAGCCGGATCGCCGAAGATATTTCGTCGGCAATCGGGCTTCTCTCCGGCGACAAGGGCGCGGAGTCGGCGCTCGCAACCGCGCTCAAGCGATTGGCGCGGCTCCCCGCCGAAGCGCGAGAACGCATCAGGGTGGCGGAAGCCACGCTCGACCAGGCGTTCGCGCTCACCGAAGACGCGCGGCGCGAGCTCGAAGCTTTGCTGTCGCAGCTCGAGGTGGATGCAAATTCGCTGGAGCGGAAGGAGGAGCGGCTGTTCAGCCTGCGCGCCGCAGCGCGCAAATATGCGGTACACCCCGATGCACTGCCGCGTCTGCTTGCAGATTACCAGGCGAAACTCGACAGTGCCTCCAATGGAGACGCCCGGCTCAAACTGCTGTCCGTGGAAGTAGCACATGCGCGGGATAATTATAGGGAAGTGGCACAGCGGCTCAGCGCGGTCAGGCAGGCGGCAGCGCAGAAACTCGAAAAGGCGGTTGCCCGCGAGCTTGCGCCGCTCAAGCTCGGTCATGCCCGGTTTCGCGTGATGCTCGAATTGCTCGGCGGTGAGGAGAATGCGAACGGTCTCGAGCGTGTGAGTTTCGAAGTGGCAACGGTGGAAGGCGCGAGCTTCGGCCCGTTGGCGAAGATTGCCTCGGGCGGCGAACTTGCGAGGTTTTCGCTGGCGCTTAAGGTGGCGCTCTCCGAGACGAGCCCTCCCGCTGCGCTAGTCTTCGACGAAGTGGATCGCGGAGTGGGTGGCGCGGTCGCCGATGCGGTCGGCGAGAGGCTTCAGCGCCTGGCGCGCTCCACCCAGGTGTTGCTCGTCACCCATTCGCCGCAGGTCGCGGCCCGCGCCGAACGTCACTTCCGCATCACGCGCTCGCGCGATCGTACCCAGGTGGAGCTGCTCTCGCCAGAGGCGCGCGTGGAGGAAATCGCCCGCATGCTCGCAGGTGCTTCAATCACCGAAGAGGCTCGCGCCGCCGCCCGCCGCCTTCTCACCGAAGCCAACCCGCCGCCCAAATCCAGGAAGCGCGCGTGATGACGTTCATACGGAAAAGAAGAATTGCACGCGAAGGCGCGAAGGCGGGTAGTGGGGCAGTGAACAGGGGTTGTATCGAGCACAATGAAGGATTGTGGGCCGAAGGCGCGCGGTTGCCATGCGACCGCACGATGGTCGGCATCGGAATGGATTCCTCCGTGTCTCCGCGCCTCCGCGTGCCATCTCTTTCTGTCGGCATCCCCATGGCGCGGTCATGAGCGCGTCGAAAGCCGTCGAAAAACTGACGCCGGCACAGGCGAAAGCGGAGCTGGCGCGATTGGCGGAAGAGATCGCGGCGAATGACCGCCGCTACTATCAGGAAGACGCGCCGATCATCTCCGATGCGGACTATGACCAGTTGCGCAAGCGCAATTCGGCGATCGAAGCGCGCTATCCGGAGCTGATAAGGCCGGATTCGCCGTCATTGCGCGTCGGCGCCAAGCCTTCGGAGAGATTCGCCAAGGTCGTTCATCGCGTGCCGATGCTTTCGCTCGACAATGCGTTCGACGAGGGGGACGTGGTGGATTTCGTGGCGCGCGTGCGCCGCTTTCTCGGCCTGAAACTGGACGACGAACTTGTTTTCGTCGCCGAGCCCAAGATCGACGGATTGTCCGCCAGTCTGCGCTACGAGAACGGCATTTTCGTGCAGGGCGCAACGCGCGGCGATGGCATCGAAGGCGAGGATGTAACAGCCAATCTGCGCACCCTGCGCGACGTGCCGCTCAGGTTGCACGGAAAGGCGCCGGACGTCCTCGAAATTCGCGGCGAAGTTTACATGCTGCACAGCGATTTTGCAGCGCTCAACGAACGCCAGGCGAAAGCAGGCAAGCCGCTCTTTGCCAATCCGCGCAATTCCGCTGCGGGCTCGCTGCGCCAGCTCGATCCGGCAATTACCGCAAGCCGGCCGCTTCATTTCTTCGCCTATGCCTGGGGCGAAGCGAGCAAACTACCGGAAGATACGCAATGGAGCATGCTGGACGTCTTCAAGGCTTATGACTTCCGTGTCAATCCGCTGATCCGGCGCTGCCGAAGCACCGAAGAGATGCTCGCCTTCTATCGCGACATCGAAACCCGGCGCGCCACGCTCGGCTATGACATCGACGGCGTCGTGTACAAGGTGGACCGGCTTGATCTGCAGGAGCGGCTGGGTTTTGTCTCGCGCAGCCCTCGCTGGGCAATCGCGCACAAATTTGCTGCCGAACAGGCCGACACGATCCTGCTCGACATCGACATCCAGGTCGGTCGCACGGGCACGCTCACACCGGTTGCGAAGCTCAAGCCGGTCACGGTCGGCGGCGTAGTGGTGCAGAATGCGACGCTTCACAACGAGGACGAGATTGCGCGCAAGGATGTGCGCATCGGCGACACGGTGGTGGTGCAGCGCGCGGGCGACGTCATTCCGCAGATTGTTCGCGTCATTCCCGAGAAACGGCCGCGCGGCGCCAAGCCTTATGTGTTTCCGGACCGATGCCCCGTCTGCCACAGCCATGCCGTGCGCGAGGTGGATGAAAAAACCGGCGAGCCCGAGGCAGCGCGACGCTGCACCGGCGGCCTTATCTGCTCCGCGCAGGCCGTCGAGCGGCTCCGGCATTTCGTCTCGCGCAACGCGTTCGATATCGAAGGCTTGGGCGAAAAGCATATTACCACGTTTTACGAGGATGGGCTCATAAAGGAACCCGCAGATATTTTCCGGCTCGAAAAGCACTATGGCGCAGGCGGGAAGGCGATTGCGAAGCGGGAAGGTTGGGGCGAGCAAAGCGCGGCGAATCTGTTCGAGGCGATCAACCGGCGGCGCAAAATCCCGCTCGACCGCTTTATCAATGCGCTCGGCATGCGGCATGTGGGCGAGACGACGGCGAAATTGCTGGCGCGGAATTTCCACACGATCGAGGCATTGCTCGCCGCAATGGAAGGTCCGCAGGCGATGGAAGAGCTCGATTCCATCAGCGGCATCGGCGAAACGGTTGCGGAAGCGATCAAGGACTTCTTCGACGAGCCGCACAATCGCGAGGCGCTCGACCATCTGCTTCCCGAACTCGACATTCAGCCCGTTGCCACACCGAAGGCCGCGCATTCTGCCGTTGCAGGAAAAACCATTGTGTTCACGGGCTCGCTTGAAAAGATGACGCGCCCGGAAGCCAAGGCACGCGCCGAGGCGCTCGGCGCGAAAGTTGCGGGCTCGGTGTCGAAGAAAACCGATCTCGTCGTCGCCGGTCCCGGTGCAGGATCAAAGTTCGCCGAAGCACAGAAGTTGGGCGTCGAGGTCATCGACGAAGATGCGTGGCTGAAGCTGATCGGGGAGCAGTAACGGGGAATTGCTGTGGCGGAGGGAAATGATTGGCGCGCGGAGACGCGGAGTACGCGGAGTTTTTTGGACACCAAGACACCGAGAGCACTAGGAATGATCAGCGCGCGAAGCGCGCAATGTGCTTGATGTTTTGGTGGCGAACCTCTCTTTTTCTCCGCGTACTCCGCGTCTCCGCGTGCCAAATCTTCCTTCCGCATGAACGGACCGCAAGGCCGAGCGTTTAACGGAAGATGGCGAGTATGGATGCGACGGCGGATACGCTGGTCATCTTCGGCGCGACGGGGGATCTCGCGCGGCGAATGTTGCTCCCGTCGCTTTATTTTCTCGAGCGCGACGGGCTTCTGGACCGGCGGCTGCGCATCATCGGCGCGGCGCGGGCGGCACTGGACCAGACGGACTTCCGGGCGCTGGCGCGCGAGGTGCTCATCGAGCGCGGCGAGATGCTCGATGAAGCAGTCTGGCTCGGTTTCGAAAGCCGGCTCGACTATTGCAAGGTCGACGCCGGTGCGCGCGGCGGATTCGAAAGACTCGCGCGGATGACGGGCAACGACAATGTTTATTACCTCTCGCTCTCGCCGCAGCATTACGGAATGGTCTGCGCCAATCTGCAGGCAGTGGGACTTGCGACGCCGCAAAGCCGGATCGTCGTCGAGAAGCCCATCGGGCACGATCTCGCGAGTTGCCGCGCGATCAACACCTGTCTCGGGCGCGGCTTCGACGAGAGCCGAATTTTCCGCGTCGATCATTATCTCGGCAAGGAGACGGTGCAGAACCTGCTTGCATTGCGTTTCGCCAACGTGCTGTTCGAGCCGTTGTGGAACAGGGCCTCTATCGATCACGTGCAGATCACGGTCGCCGAATCCATCGGCATCGAGGGACGTTGGAGTTATTACGATGCGTATGGCGCGCTGCGCGACATGGTGCAGAACCACGTGCTCCAGCTGCTCTGTCTCGTCGCAATGGAGCCGCCGGCGCGGCTGGACCCTGATGCGGTGCGCGACGAGAAGGCGAAAGTGCTGCGCTCGCTGCGGCCGATCGGGCCCGCGGACGCTCGGGTCAGGACCGTGCGGGGACAATACGTCGCCGGCCAGATTGGCGATGCGCCGGTTCCCGGCTATGCGGCGGAGGCTGGCGGCGGCCCGAGCGGTACCGAAACCTTCGTTGCCATCGCGGCGGAAGTGCAGAACTGGCGCTGGGAAGGCGTGCCGTTCTATCTGCGCACGGGCAAGCGACTTTCCGACCGGCACACGCAGATCGTGATTCAGTTCAAATGCGTGCCGCATTCGGCCTTCGGGGGCGGCGATCTCATTGCCAACCGCCTCACCATCACGCTGCAGCCCGAAGAACGCATATCGCTCCAGCTGATGAACAAGACGCCGGGGCTGACCACGGACGGGATGCGGCTGAGCCCGCTATCGCTCGATCTGAGCCTCACCGAGGCCTTCAGCGCGCAAAGGCGGCGCATCGCCTATGAGCGGTTGATTCTCGACGCGCTTTCAGGAAATCCGACATTGTTTGTCCGCGTCGACGAAGTCGAAGCCGCCTGGACCTGGATCGACGGCATTGCCGCGGCGTGGAAGGAAACCGGCCTCGCGCCGGAACCTTATGCGGCCGGTTCGCGCGGCCCAGCCGGCGCCGACGCGCTCATCGCCCACCGCGGCTAATCCCCGGGCGCGACAGCGCAACATCGAGCCACCACGAGCACAAAAAGCACCAAGAAGGATAGCGCGCCACACGCGCGACCGCCCCCAGAGGCCCCGACCTGGATCCGGCAAATACGCAACGCCTCATCTTTGTGCTCTTGGCGCTCTTGTGGTGCAACACGTCCTTTCCGTGCTTGCGCGTACACGCAGTCAGTGGTGGGTCGGTTTCAACTCGATCTTCTTCGTGTGCGCTTTGGCGCCGCCAGGGCGTGGCACGAAAATCCGCAGAACGCCGTTCTCGAACGACGCTTCGACCTTGTTCGGATCGGCATCGAAGGGCAGGCGGAAGCGGCGCATGAAGGTGCCGTAGGCGCGCTCCATCAGATGATAGCGCTTCTTCTCGTCCTTCTCTTCCTTCTCGAAGCTCCTCTCGGCCCTGAGCGAGAGGATTCCGTCGCTGTATTCCACGTCGATGTTCCTTTCCTCGACGCCGGGGAGTTCCGCCTTGACCTCGAATCCCTTGTCGCTTTCGCTGACATCGACGATCGGATTGATGACGCCGCCTTCGCGGGCCGCGGCGGGGACGCGCATGCCGCGGGTGAAATCATCGAGCAGGCGGTCCATGTCGCGCCACAGGCTGAAGGAGCCGTCATCCTCGCCTGTGGAGGGAAAATTGGAGCGGGTGAGCGGTCGCAGGAAATTGGCCATGATTGCCTCCGGAAGTTTCCCCCGCGACGGTACTAACGGCAAAGAGATTGGACGGTTCCGGCTTTTCGCCCCCCACGCGGAGAAAAGGCCGCCTTTGCTATTCGCCGTATGCCGCCGCGGGACGCCGCAACCCGGCTTTACCGACCGCGTTCGCTGGTGCATGACGGGCGGGCGAATCTGGCAGGCAGACGCGCGATGGAATCGGTAAATCCCTTCACCGGCGAGACGATGCGGCGCTACGACGAGACGAGCCGCGAACAGGTGGACGCCGCGATCGTGGCGGCACACCACGCCCATCTTGCATGGCGCGAGCAGAGTTTCGCCGCGCGCGCGGAGCCCATGCGCCGCGCCGCCGCGCTGCTCGACGAACGCGCGGAAGAGTATGGCCGGCTCATGGCGCTCGAAATGGGCAAGCCGATCCGCGACGGAATCGCGGAAGCAAAGAAATGCGCGACGGGCTGCATCTATTACGCCGAAAACGCGGAGAAATTCCTGGCCGCGCAGCCGGTCGAACTCGAAGGCCGGAAAGCGCGCGTGGTCTTCAAACCTCTCGGCGTGCTGCTCGCGGTGATGCCGTGGAACTTTCCCTTCTGGCAGGTGATCCGCTTCGCCGCGCCCGCGCTGATGGCCGGCAATGCGGGCCTGTTGAAACACGCCGCAAATGTGCCGGGCTGCGCGCTCGCGCTCGAACAATTGTTCCGCGACGCGGGTTTTCCCGGGCATCTGTTTCGCACGCTGCTCATCGGCAACAGCGCGGTCGAGCACGTGATCGAACACAAGCTGGTGCGCGCCGTGTCTCTGACGGGCAGTTCCGGCGCGGGCCGTGCGGTCGCGGGCACGGCCGGACGCTGTCTCAAGAAAACCGTGCTCGAACTCGGCGGCAGCGACGCCTATCTCGTGCTCGAGGACACAGATGCCGGTTTCGCGGCGGCGCAGGGCGCGAAGGGCCGTCTGGTCAATGGCGGGCAGAGCTGCATCGCCGCCAAGCGTTTCATCGTCGTCGAAAGCCGCCGCGCGGAATTCGAGCGCGCGCTCGCGGCCGAAATGGGGAAGGCAAAGATGGGCGATCCGCTCGATGAAACAACGACGCTTGGTCCCATGGCACGGCACGATCTCCGCGACTCGCTCCACGAACAGGTGAGAAAGAGCGTCGAGCGCGGTGCGCGCTGCCTGCTGGGCGGCGAGATACCGGTGGGGAGGGGTGCGTTCTATCCGCCGACCGTCCTCACCGATGTCAGGAAGGGCATGCCCGCTTATGATGAGGAAATGTTTGGTCCGGTAGCCGCCATCATTTCCGTCCGCGACGAGCAGGACGCGGTCCGCATCGCCAACGATTCGGATTTCGGGCTCGGCGGCGGCATCTTCACGCGCGATCTTGCGCGCGGCGAAAGGCTGGCGTCGGAATCGGTCGAAGCGGGTCTGGTGTTCGTCAATGCGCCGGTCGAATCGAATCCCAAACTTCCCTTCGGCGGGATCAAGGAAAGCGGTTACGGACGCGAACTTTCAAGCTTCGGCATCCACGAATTCGTGAACATCAAGACGGTTGTCGTGGCGTCGCACGGCGGCGCTGTGGCGGCGGAGACAGTGCTTTCGGAATAGTGATGTCACGTCGCGCGTGCATCAATGATGGGCGCTCATGAGCGGCACGAGCAGGAAGCCGACGGCGTCGGTCAGCCAGTGCGCGGTGATCGTGATCCAGAGATTGCGCTGCCAGAGATAAAGCAGTGTGAGGATCAGTCCGCCCCAGGCAGCGACGAGGAAAAGCGCGAGGCCGCCGCCGGAATAATGCGCGAGCGCGAACAGCGCGAAGGTCGCCGCCGCGGCGAGATATTTGCTTCCCGTCAGTTCGGTGATGCGTTCAAAGCCGTAGCCGCGGAACACAACTTCTTCCGCGACGGCGGCGCGCGTGACGAGCACGACGCGAAACCAGAAAGCTGTTTGAAACAGGCTTGCAATCTCGGGCTTGACGTGAAGGTGCAGGGCGGCCTCGACGCGCGAAATCGCGATATCGCCGCCGATGATGGCGACGGCGGCAGCAACGCCGAGCAGCAGCCCCGGCAGCGCGGGCGCGCGAAAACCGATGGAGGAGAGCGGCCGGCGCTCCACGCCTAGAACGTAGAGCAGGATGATCGCGAGAAAGACGAGCCACGCCGCCTGCTCGCTCCACAGATGCCCCAACCCGGCGAAGAGCCTGCCGAGATAGGCGAGATGTATAAACGGCAGGCCCAGCGCGATCAGAAGACCGATCGCGATGAGGACGCGGTTTGCTCCGTTTTGCCGGTTCGCCTGCATGTCCGCCTTCCCGCTCCGGCGTAATGTATCACGCTTGGCGGGACGTATCAGCGGTCAAAACGGTTCACTTTCCCTGGTGACAGGTTTGATCAAGCATGCTGCGGATTTCTGGATGCTGGATTGAAGCGGCCGGCGCCTCCGGACGGCCGGTTTCTTGTTGTCCCGTGCGGGCGGCTCGAATTCACCGATAAATTCGCTGTTATGCCGAAAAACTCTCGTTTTGGTCTCATGCTTTCGCGTACGGATTTTTCGCTGCGTGCAGAGAAAACCGGATCGGGCTGCCGGCGAGGTCGAAGCGCGACCTGAGCTCGTTTGCGAGGTAGCGCAGCCAGCTCTCCGGCAGCGCTTTGAGCTGCGTGCCGAACAGGGCGAACGAAGGGGGGCGGGATTTGGGCTGCGTCATGTAACGGATGCGGATGCGGCGGCCACGGACGGCGGGCGGGGGATGGCGCTCGATCGCGCGCGCCAGAAAGCGGTTGAGCTCGGCGGTGGAAATCCGGCTGTTCCAGGCGCGATCGGCTGAGAGCGCGGCAGGAAGAAGTCGCGGCAGGCCTTCGCCGGTGCGCGCCGAAATAACAATGAGCGGCGCGCCGGCGATCTGGGGCAGCAGACGGTCGAGTTCTTTCTTGAGCGCGGTGATTGCGCCGGCGCGGTCTTCGACGCAGTCCCACTTGTTGATCGCAAAGATCACGGCGCGGCCCTCGCGGACGACGAGATCGGCAATCGCAAGGTCCTGCTTTTCGAAGGCCTGCGTCGCGTCGATGACGATGATCACGCATTCGGCAAAGCGGATCGCCGTCAGCGCGCTTGTAACGGCAAGCTGCTCGAGCGGCTCGCCTGCAGCGCGGGCGCGCTTGCGAAGGCCCGCCGTATCGTGAAGCAGGATCGTGCGGCCGTCCGCTTCGAACTGCGCCGCGGTCGCGTCGCGGGTAATTCCGGCTTCCGGTCCTGTCAGCGCCCGCTCCTCGCCAAGAAGCACGTTGAACAAGGTCGATTTGCCGACATTCGGACGGCCGACGATCGCGAGCTTCAGCGGCCGCGATGTTTCGTCGGCTTCGGGCTCGATGATTTCGGCGCTTGCGAGAAGCGGCGCGAGCGCGTCGAGCAGTTCACCGACGCCAATCCCGTGTTCGGCCGAGATGGCGACGGGTTCGCCGAAGCCCCAGCGCAGCGCGTCGGAAATGTCGACGGTTCGGCCTTCGCTCTTGTTGGCCGCAACAACAACAGGTTTTCCGGTGCGGCGTATCGCCTCGGCGAGAATATCGTCGCCAGCGGTCACGCCGGCGCGTGCATCAATAACAAACAGACAAACATCGGCGGATTTGAGCGCCGCGAGCGTCTGTCCGGTCATCCGCGCCGCAAGACTGCCGGTTTCGGCCTCGTCGAAGCCGGCCGTGTCCATCAGCCGGAACACGAAATCGCCGGCATGGACCAGCGTTTCCTGCCGGTCGCGCGTGACGCCTGGCGTATCATGGACGATTGCCGCGCGCCGGCCCGCGAGCCGGTTGAACAGAGTCGATTTGCCGACATTCGGCCGGCCGACAATCACGATGGCGGGCGGCGTCATGATGGCATGCCCGCGCGGCCTCAGCGCATGGCGATGAGTTGCGCGTCGTTCGTCAGGAGATAGAGCGTACCGCCAGCCACGACGGGAGGAATATAGGTGCCGTCAGGAATGTCGATACGGCCCAGCAGATCGCCGGTATAGGGCGAAAGCGAAATGGCGTGGCCATCCGAGGAGACGAGGATCAGGCGGTCGGACACCAGCACCGGACCGGACCACACAATGGCATCGTCGCGGTTCTTCGGATCTTCCCAGCGCGGCAGCTGATGGATCCATTTTACCAGCCCGTCCTTGCGCTGAAGGCAAAGGACCTGGCCCTCGGCCGTCAGCACATAGACGTAATCGCCTGCTGCCCAAGGCGTCTGGATTCCGCCGATGTCGCGCGACCACACGCGTTCGCCGGTGTTGAGATTGATGGCGGCCATGATCCCGGAATGGCTGATGGCGAAGACCATGTCGCGATCGACAACGGGGCGGCCGGCGATGTCGTCGAGCTCGGAGAGCGCGGTGACGTTGCCGGATTTGGTCAGCATGTCGTTCCATTCCGGCGTTCCGGTGTCGATGCGGATCGCGTAAAGTTCGCCCGAAGTATAAGGCACGATCACGGTGTCGCCAGCGACCGCGGCGCTGGTGCTGGTGAGAATGCCTGCTGATTCCGTGATGCCCTGGTGATCCCACAGCACGCGACCGTCGGATTGGGCAAGCGCGACGAAGTGATTATCCTCCGAGGAAACAAACACGCGCCCGCCATTGGCGACCGGCGCATTGACGATGGGCACTTCGAGATTGGCCTTCCACAACTCCCTGCCCGTCGCCGCATCGAGCGCAAACACATCACCGAAACCGGTGCTGACGAACAGTTTGCCGTCGTCGAAGGCCGTTCCGCCGCCAAAACCTTTCGATGGATCAATGTCCATGTCGGAACTGAACAGCCCGAAGAAATTCCAGAAATCGGATTCGTCGGGGTTCTCCGGGGCGAGACTTTTGTCCCACAGCGGTTTGCCGTCGCGCGCATCGAAAGCGAATACATGCGCCTGCGCGTCCAGCACATAGACTCGGCCATCCGCCACGATGGGCGTGGCCGTCAGCTGCGAATCATCGTCCGATCCCTTGCCGGTATCCGTCTGCCATATGGCGCGCAGCGGCCCGTTTGCGGCAAGGTGATACATCGCATTGGCGGCATAACCGCCCGGTTCCGGCCATTCCTTGTTTACATAGGGTGGCGGCAGAACCACGTCCGTCTTTGCAAGGTCGGGATCTGGCTTGAGCGAGGTGTCTTCGGCCATGACCGAAATGCGCTCGCCCTTGAGCTTCGATGTTTTTTTCGAGCTGAACCAGCCCGAAACCGTATCGGACACCGGACCCAGCGTATCGCAGCCGGCAAGCGTGAGCAGGCAAGCGACGCACAGGGCGGTGCGCAAGGCATGGAATTTCATCGAACCTGATGACCCTTGGGATTGGCTGGCGCGGGCGACGGCGAAGTGGTTGGTGCGGGCTTCGGGGGCTGCGGAACGATTCCAAAATTGATTGCACCGCCGCCATGAAGGAATCGCACCATTACCGTCGCCCGTGTGTGAAGGGAGGACGGCGCGTTCGGATCGGAGGCGAGCCGTTGATAGGATTTCAGTGCTGCTGCCGTGTTGCCGGCGCGCAGATCCGCATAGGCCAATACTTCCTGTGCGAGATAGTGCCAGGGATTGGTGGGATCGGTCAGCGGCGCCAGAAGGTTTTCCACCTCCGATTTGGGTGCCCCGTCGACGATGGTCCAGGCCGCGTGCATGCGGGCGACCGCGGAAAGATAGGGATCGCTCTGATTGGCGATCTGCAAATAGAGCCGGATGGCGGCGTTGTGCTGATTTGCTGCAAACAGCGCGTCGGCCTGGCCGAGCTGGGACAGCTTCGCATAGCCGGACGGCGCAGTCTTCGCGAGCGCGGCGAATTGGGGTTCCGCGGCGCGCGGCTGGCCCGATTCGAGGAGCTGACCTGCCGCTTGATAGGCCACGGAGGCCCTTTCTGCTTCGCGCTGCTCGTACACGAGATAGAGCCGGTACCCCGCAACGCCAATGATAACGAGCGCCCCTGCCGCGATCAGGTGGTCGCGGTATTTTTTCCAGAGCTTCTCATATTGCTCGCGGCGTACTTCTTCTTCGATTTCGCGGAAAATGTCGGCCACTGAAACGATCCTTTACGCGGCGCCGGAAGGGCACTCGCCCGATTGCCAACGAGGTCCGGAACGAAAGCGGGATGATGACCGCTCCCGCTCCGCCAAGCCTACGCCCGGGGCCTGTATGGCGGGGATGATTTAGCCCGCCCGGACAGGCGTGACAACATAAGGACGCGTCATCCGGCGCGCTTCATTCCGTACACGTTTGCCGCGCCCGGGAAGTGCCGCGCCCGCACATCGGCCGCGTAGGATCTCACGGCAGCCTCGATATCCGGAGCAAGCTTGGCATATTCGCGAACGAATTTGGGCGGCTTGGGATTGAGCCCCAGCATGTCCTCCAGCACGAGAATTTGACCGTCGCACTCCGCCGAAGCGCCAATGCCGATGGTCGGAATTGGCACCTGCCGCGTGATCCTGGCGGCCAGAGGCTCGGCCATCCCTTCGAGGACGACGGCGAACGCGCCCGCCTCGGCCACGGCCTGCGCATCGGCTTCGATGGCCGGCCATTCGGCCTCGGTGCGGCCTTGCGTTTTGAACCCGCCAAGCACCTGGATCATTTGCGGGGTCAGGCCGATATGCGCCATCACCGGAATGCCCCGCTGCGAAAGATAGCGGACCGTTTCCCCCATACGCGCGCCACCCTCGAGCTTGATCGCGCCGCAGCCCGTTTCCTGCATGACGCGCGCCGCGTTCCGGAATGCGATCTGCGGGCTTTCCTCATAAGAGCCGAACGGCATGTCCACGACGATGAGTGCGTGCCGCGAGCCGCGCATCACTGCTTTGCCATGCAGAATCATCATGTCGAGCGTAACGCCAAGCGTCGTTTCCATCCCGTGCATCACCATGCCGAGCGAGTCGCCGACCAGCATCAGATCGACATGCTCATCGAGCAGATGCGCGGTATGGGCGTGATAGCAGGTGAGGCAGACGATGGGCTTTGCGCCCTTGTGGCTGCGGATCTCCGGAACCGTGACCCGTTTCGACTCGGCGACAGCGGACATGACTTTACTCCGTGGTGCCGGGCCGAGCGGGCCCGGCTGTCCGGGAGATATTACAGCAAAAATTATTTTTCCGCTTCATTCTCGGCTTCGGCGGGGCCTGCGCCCTCCTCGAAGACCTCGGCGGCCTGTGCCGCGTCTTCCTCGGGGGCCTGCTCGGCCAGCACGTCCTCGCCACGGGCTTGGCGTTCGGCTTCGTCCTCCGTCCGCGCCACATTGACGGTGACATGCACACGCACTTCGGGGTGCAGCACGACCGAAACCGGAAACAGGCCGATGGTCTTGATGGCCTTGTCGAGCGGCACCTGGGTACGGCTGATGCTGAAGCCGCCGGCGCTCACAATATCCGCGATGTCACGGGGCGAAACCGAGCCGTAAAGCTGACCGCGGTCGCCGGCTTGGCGCAGCAGCACAAAGATCTTTCCTTCAAGCTTTTCGGCGACCGCCCGGGCCTCCGTCTTGCGCTCCAGATTGCGCGCTTCCAGCTGGGCGCGCTGGGTCTCAAAATAGGAGCGGTTCTGCTCCGTAGCGCGCAGCGCTTTTTTCTTGGGCAGAAGATAGTTGCGGGCAAAACCGTCCCGAACCTTCACCACATCGCCCATCTGGCCGAGCTTCTCGACCCGTTCAAGCAGGATCACTTGCATGAGCTGCTCCTATTTCACGACGTAGGGCAGAAGCGCCATATAACGCGCGCGCTTGATGGCGAGCGCGAGAAGACGCTGCTTGCCCGCGGATACCGCGGTGATGCGCGAAGGCACGATCTTGCCGCGTTCCGAGATGAAGCGCTGCAGGAGCTTCACGTCCTTGTAATCAATCCGGGGCGCATTCGCGCCGGAGAAGGGACAGGTTTTCTTGCGCCGGAAAAACGGGCGCCGCTGGCCGGCCTGGCTCATTCCGCGGTCTCCTGGGTTTCGCCCTCGGGCTTACGTTCGCCGTCGCGCTCGCGCCGGGCCTTGTTGGAGTTGGACTGCTCGAACTGGTCCACCTTCACCGTGAGACAGCGCAGCACGTCTTCATTGATCTTGAGCTGCCGCTCCAGCTCCTGCACTGCCTTGGCTGGGGCGTTGATGTTGAGGAGCACATAATGCCCCTTGCGATTCTTCTTGATGCGATAGGCGAGCGAGCGCAGGCCCCAATATTCCTGCTTCTCGACCTTGCCGCCTTCGCCTTCAATGATGGTTTTCAGGTGCGTCGCCAGCGCATCGACCTGCTGCGCGCTAATGTCCTGGCGCGCAATCAGAAGGTGCTCGTAAAGAGCCATCTCGTCCCTTTCCGGGCTGCGGTACGCGCACGAGGCTGGGTAGCCTCACGCTCGCATCGGTTCGCGGGCAAAGCCAGACCATCCGGCATGCGCCCCAGAAGGGCGTCCCGCGACCGCAGCCGCCACAAGGGCGCGGCCTATACCTGAAAGCGGCCCTCGGAGCAAGGGAAGCCGTGGAACGACCGAGCGGCTTCAGTCATCGTCGTCTTCCTCGTCCGGTTCTTCATCGAGCGAAATGGCCGCCACGCAGCCTGCATGACCCAGCACTTCGTCCTGGGGCCACGGACGATAGGCGATCACGATATCGCCTTCCTCGAATTCTTCTTCGCAGATGGGACACGCCGTCTGTCCGTGCTCGCTCATTGCACGCTCCGTTCTTTGATCGGCTCCACGGTAGCAGAAATCTTTCCGGGGGTGGCTATCTATCCTGACAGCTGCGACGAACATTATCCGCTGCATGCCCGACCTTCATACAACGGCAGCATATCGTGCGTGCGGGAGCACTCTCCGCCAAAAAGGAGACGCGAGACTGAGATCATGCGGATAAATCAGGCTGCCTCGTCCCACATCCCGACTTCGCGGGGACGACGCTGGGTTTAACAATCCTTTCACCGGGTTATCTTAAGGTTTAATTTGCGACTCGGGGGAGGGATTCGAATGACCCGGATATCGAGCAAGGTTCTTCTAATGGCGGCGATGGGAATCGCCCTGTGGGGCTGCCAAACGCCACCTCAGCCGGCCAATCAGGCGAGCGCGCTTGCGCCGACTCCGTTGCCGGAGGCGCGTGCCCGTTACGTTGTGTTCTTCACGCCTTGGTCGTCGCGGCTGGATTCGGGCGGACATGCAGTGGTCGCTTCTGCCGCCCATCGGATCGTCAAGGACGGGCATGTGCGGGTGACTGTGATCGGTTACACCGATCCGAACGGGAGGGCCGAAGACAATAAGAAACTTTCCGCCGAACGCGCGCAAACGGTAGCGGACGCGTTGGCAAGCGGCGGCGTAGATCGCAGCCTGATAGAGGTAAGATCGATGGGTTCGGTCGGTTATGTGGCGGAGCCGTTGGAAGCACGCCGCGCCGTCATTACCATAGACAATCCATAGGCGGTAAGCGGTCGGACCCCACAGAACTGCGCCGTAGCAGATAGACGAAGGGCGCTGCCGAAGCAGCGCCCTCGATGTCACGGCCCGGGACTCTGTCTCCAGACCGACCGGCCCGACAGGCGAGCCAGTCATTCAGCCCAGCGCCCGCAAGAGGGCGGGGGTAGGTAAGTATCCGACTCCCCTCGCCGCAAAGCAACCAGAAATCGCGCGATCTGACATAATGTCGGAAGATTCGACGGCGTTAGGCAACGAGCAAACAATTGATCGTGCCGCGCGCCCTTGACGCAGGGGCAGCGCGCTGATTTGAGCAGCGTGGAATTCGGTTACCCATCGATGGCTCGCGCATTTCTCTTTCCCGGTCAGGGCAGCCAGACTGTCGGCATGGGCCGTGTGCTCGCGGGGAGCTTTTTGCCTGCGCGCGAGGTATTCGAGGAAGTTGACGAAGCGCTGGAGCAGAAGCTTTCGAGGCTGATGTGGGATGGGCCGGAATCGGCGCTGACGCTCACCGAGAATGCGCAGCCCGCAATAATGGCGGCAAGTCTTGCCGTGATACGCGTTCTGATGCGCGAAGCGGGTTTCGATTTTTCGCGCCATGCGCGGCTCGTCGCTGGTCATTCGCTCGGCGAATACAGCGCTCTTTGCGCCGCGGGTTCTTTTGCGCTCGCCGATACGGCCCGCCTGCTGCGGACGCGCGGCCTCGCGATGCAGGAGGCGGTAGCACCCGGCGATGGCGCAATGAGTGCGCTTATCGGCATTGATGTCAACGATGCGGAGGCTGCGGCCATCGAATCGACTGCGCAAGGTGGCATGTGTGTCGTGGCCAACGACAATGCACCGGGACAGGTTGTGATTTCCGGGTCGAAGGACGCAGTTGAACGCGCCGGGGAATTCGCGAAGGAGCATGGTGCGCGTCGCGTAATGCCGCTTTCGGTGAGCGCACCGTTTCATTCACCGCTGATGGAGCCCGCCGCGCGCAAGATGCTAGAGGCCTTGGACCTGGTGACCATCCGCCCGCCGGCGGTGCCGATCGTTTCCAATGTCACGGCCGCAGAGACGAGCGAGCCGGACATGATCCGCCGGCTGCTGGTCGAACAGGTAACATCGCGCGTCCGCTGGCGCGAAAGCGTTCTTTCGTTCCGCAGTCTGGGCGTGGATACGACCGTCGAAGCCGGCGGTAACAAGGTCCTGACTGGAATGGTGAAGCGTATCGACCCGGAACTTATGTTGGTCTCTTTGGATACGCCTGCCGACATCGAAGCGTTTGCGAAGGTTTTATGAGCGCGTTGTTCGATCTTGCCGGAAGAACCGCGCTTGTAACGGGCGCCAGCGGTGGCATCGGCGGAGAGATCGCTCGCGCACTTCATGCCCAGGGTGCGGCGGTCGTGCTTTCGGGAACGCGCGCCGGGGCGCTCGATGGACTCAGGGCAGAACTGGGTTCCCGCGTCCATGCCATCATCTGTGATCTTCACGATCCGGTTTCGGTTGAAGCTCTGCCGAAGAATGCGGAAGCGGAGGGGGGGAGGATCGATATTCTGGTCAACAATGCCGGCATCACGCGCGACAATCTCTTGCTGCGGATGAAGGATTCCGAATGGGACGAAGTGGTCGCGGTCGATCTGACGGCCGCGTTCCGGCTTTCGCGCGCCGTGCTGCGCAGCATGACGAAAAACCGCTGGGGTCGGATCATCAACATTACTTCGGTGGTCGGCGTCACGGGAAATCCGGGGCAGGGCAATTACGCGGCTGCAAAGGCGGGCCTGGCGGGCATGACAAAGTCCCTTGCAGCGGAGGTCGCCAGCCGCAATATCACGGTCAATTGCGTGGCTCCGGGTTTCATTGCGACGGCCATGACCGATGCGCTCAGCGAGGCGCAGAAAGCGGCGATCCTGGGACGGATTCCTGCCGGTCGGATGGGGAGCGCTGCCGATGTGGCGGCGGCCGTAGTTTATCTGGCAAGCGAGGCGGGCGCCTATGTCACCGGCCAGACTTTGCATATCAATGGCGGCATGGCGATGATTTAGCGCAAGGGATCAAGAGGATAGGGTGCTGTAGCGGGGCTCTTGGCTTTGTGTTACGAAGCGACGATCCCGGCTTGAGACAGGGGATTTGAGCTTCAGGCCGGCTTCTGGCCGGACATGATCAACAGGTACGGCGAAGAACACCAACGAGAGGTTTTGAAAAGGAAATGAGCGACACTGCCGAGCGCGTGAAGAAGATCGTTGTCGAGCACCTGAATGTGGATGCCGACAAGGTCACGGAGAACGCGTCTTTTATCGAGGACCTGGGGGCGGACAGCCTCGACACGGTCGAGCTCGTTATGGCCTTTGAAGAAGAATTCGGCATTGAGATCCCGGACGACGCAGCGGAGTCGATCGTCACGGTCGGCGATGCCGTCAAATATATCGAGAAGTCGCAGGGCTGAGTGTTGGGGGCAGCCGCCTCGGAAATGCGAAGAGTCGTCGTAACCGGGCTGGGGCTGGTCACGCCGCTGGCGTGTGGAGTTGCGGAAACTTGGTCGCGGCTCCTTGCCGGGCAATCCGGCGCGCGTCCCATCACCCGCTTCAAGGCCGACGATCTGCCGGCGCGCATTGCCTGTACTGTGCCGCGCGGGGATGGCGCTGACGGTACGTTTAACGCGGACGCCTGGGTCGATCCCAAGGAGCAGCGCCGCGTCGATGATTTCATCGTGTTCGCGCTGGCCGCGGCCCAGCAGGCCGTGGACGATTCCGGGTTCATTCCGAACGACGAAGAGCAACGCTGCCGAACCGGTGTTCTTATCGGGTCCGGAATCGGCGGCCTTCCCGGCATTGAGGACGCGTCGGTCCTGTTGCACGAGAAGGGTCCGCGCCGCATCAGCCCGTTCTTCATCCCCGGGCGCCTCATCAATCTCGCCTCGGGCTACGCGTCGATCCGATTTGGCTACAAGGGTCCAAACCACGCCGTGGTGACCGCCTGCGCAACCGGCGCGCATGCCATTGGTGATGCTGCGCGAATGATCGCGCTTGGCGATGCGGACCGCATGCTCGCGGGAGGCGCGGAAGCGGCCATCTCGCGCCTCGGCATGGCCGGGTTTGCGGCCTGCCGTGCGCTATCGACGGGTTTTAACGAGCATCCCGAAAAAGCTTCGCGTCCCTACGACAGGGACCGCGACGGTTTTGTCATGGGCGAAGGCGCAGGCGTCGTCATGCTCGAGGAATACGGGCACGCCAAGGCGCGAAGCGCGCGCATCTACGCGGAGGTCCGCGGCTATGGCATGTCGGGCGACGCCCATCACATCACCGCACCGGCCGAGGATGGCGATGGCGGATTCCGGGCGATGAAGATGGCGCTCTCGCGCGCGGAGATGTCGCCGTCCGATATCGACTACATCAACGCGCACGGAACTTCGACGCCGCTCGGCGACGAAATCGAGCTGCGCGCGGTGGAGCGGCTGTTCGGCAATGCAGCCACCAGCGTATCCATGTCCTCCACGAAATCCTCGATCGGGCATCTGCTCGGCGCAGCCGGCGCGGTGGAGGCGATTTTTTCCATGCTTGCCATTCGCGACCAAATCGTTCCGCCGACGATCAATCTCGACAATCCCGCGGTCGAGACGCCGATCGATCTCGTGCCGCATAGGGCAAAGTCCCGCCGTGTTTCGGCCGTGCTGTCGAATTCCTTCGGTTTTGGAGGAACCAACGCATCGCTGGTATTTTCGTCCGTTCAATAGATCGTGTCGGACGTCGGGTCCTCTTTGCAATAAATTCGGGCGGCGGGAAATTGAGTGGTTCGCATGGCGCGTGTCCTCGCTGTTTTGTTTGCTCTGGCAGCACTCACCGGCGGCGCATGGATTTGGGAGCAGTTGGACTTTGCGGCCCCGGGTCCTGCAGCGCGGATCCCCGGGCGCGAGACGATCGTGGATATTCGGCCACATGAGGGCCTTTGGGGCATCGCCAATCAGCTCCATGATTCCGGCACCGTCCGCAGCGCGGCGCTCTTCGCGGTAGGCGTGCGCCTGAGAGGCGAAGGCGTGCTGCTTAAGGCGGGCGAATACGCCATCCCGTCCGGAAGCAGCATGCAGGACATTGTCGATCTTCTGGTTTCGGGCCGCGTGGTCGAACACAAGTTCACGGCAGCCGAAGGGCTGACGAGCCAGATGATCACCGGTCTCGTAAATGCCGACCGTGAACTGGCCGGTCCGCCGCAGCAGGCGCCCGAGGAGGGGTCGCTGCTGCCGGAAACCTATCTGTTCGCCAAAGGCACCGCGCGCGGGGCGATCCTCGCGAGAATGCATGAAGCGCAGCTGCGCTTTCTGGCCCAAGCCTGGCCATCCCGCGATCCGGTTTTCCCGCTGCATTCTCCGCGGGAGGCGGTCACGCTGGCTTCCATCGTCGAAAAGGAAACGGCGATACCCGAGGAGCGGCGGCACATCGCGGCCGTGTTCATCAACCGCCTGCGCCTCGGCATGAAGCTCGAATCCGACCCCACCGTGATCTACGGATTGAGCAAGGGCTATCCGCTGGGCCACGGCATCCGCGCCAGCGAACTCGCCTCGGTGACGCCCTATAATACTTACTTGATTTCCGGCCTCCCGCCGACGCCGATCTGCAATCCCGGAAAGGACTCGATCTCCGCGGTCTTGAACCCCGACCATTCCGGTGATTTGTACTTCGTGGCGGATGGAACGGGCGGTCATGTCTTCGCGGCGACGAAGGCCGAGCAGGATCGCAACGTCGCGCGCTGGCGGCAGATCGAAAACACCGCCCTCCGCCTCAAACCGTAGCTACAAGAAAGATTTGCACGCGGAGCCGCGGAGCGAGTATTTCATCACAAACAGCGCAAAGAGCACGAAGAGAAGGTTGCGCGCGAAGCGCGCGAATAAACCTTCGCGATCTTTGTGCTCTTTGTGGTCCGATCCTCCGCGGCTCCGCGCCTCCGCGCGCAAATCTTCCGCCCCGCCACGAGAGCCGCTTGCCTGAATGGTGGCGCGGATTATTCTCCGGGTTCGGTTCGGGAGGATGCGATGATGCTTGTCAGCATGACCGGCTTTGCCGATGCGCAGGGCGCGTTCGACACGCTGCGCTGGCGCTGGGAAGTGCGCAGCGTCAACGGCCGCAGCCTCGATCTCAGGCTGCGAACCCCACCAGGCATGGAAGGCATGGAACCGGCCGCGCGCGTGCTTGCCGGCGAGCGGTTCCGCCGCGGCAACATCCAGGCCGTGCTCACACTGGAGCCGCAGGAAGGCGCACGCGGCCTTAGGATCGATACAGCTGCATTGGCCGAGGCTGTAAAACTCGCGAAGGAAATTTCTGCCCAGACGGGCCTTGCTCCAGCTCGGGTCGATGGTCTCCTCGCCCTCAAGGGGGTCATCGTGCAGGAGGAGCCGCTTGCGGTCGATGCGCCCGCCCGCGCCGCGCGCGACGCGTCCATTCTTGAAAGCCTGTCGTTTGCTTTCGACTCCCTTGCCCGCGCGCGCGCCATGGAGGGCGCAAAGCTTGGCGATGTTCTGACGCGCACCGCTGACGAGATCGGCCGGTTGATCGAAGATGCGCGCCGGCTTGCGGCGGCCCAGCCGCAAGCCATCCGTGACAGGCTGCAGGCACAACTTGCCGAGCTTTTCCAGGCATCACAGCCGGGGGACGAGCGCGTTGCCCAGGAGATTGCGCTGCTTGCCGCGCGCGCCGACGTGCGCGAGGAGATCGACCGCCTGCATGCCCATATGCAGGAAGCGCATAGGCTTATGGCGTCGGAAGAGGCCGTGGGGCGCAAGCTCGATTTTCTTTCGCAGGAGCTCCATCGCGAAGCCAATACACTGTGCTCGAAATCCGCGGATATTGCGCTCACACGGATCGGTCTCGCGCTCAAGGCGGCCATCGATCAGTTCCGTGAGCAGGCACAGAACGTCGAATGACGGAGATCGCGCGTCGGGGGCTGATGCTTGTCTTGTCGTCACCATCGGGCGCGGGCAAGACGACGTTGTCGCGCCGGCTGCTCGAAAGTGACTCAGGGCTTTCGCTCTCCGTGTCCATGACCACGCGTCCAAAGCGTGCGGGAGAACGTGACGGTGTGGACTACGTGTTTGTTGATGGTGAAAGATTCGACACAGCGGTACGAAATGGCGAACTGCTCGAACACGCCACGGTGTTCGAGCATCGCTACGGCACGCCCAAGGCGCCGGTGACCGAGGTGCTCGCACGCGGGCGCGATGTGCTATTCGACATCGACTGGCAGGGGACGCAGCAGCTCCGCGAGAAAGCGCGCGACGACCTTGTCAGCATTTTTGTTCTGCCGCCTTCTCACGCCGAACTGGAACGTCGCCTGAAGGCGCGCGCGCAGGATTCCGACGAGATCGTGGCGAACCGCATGGCCAAGGCCTCTGATGAAATCAGTCACTGGGCGGAATACGATTACGTCATCGTCAACGATAATCTCGACCGCGCACTCGCCAATATCGCCGCCATCGTCGAAGCCGAGCGGTTGAAGCGCACACGCCAGATTGGCCTTTCCCAGTTCGTGCGCGGATTGCAGGACGGGTAGGGACGAGAGTCCTTGCCTCAATTTGGTATGTCAGCTGCCAAAATTGTATCGCTGTAGGGTAAGCCGACTTCCGCGGACCTATGGTTTAAGCACCACGCGCCCGGTAACGCAGCCGTGGCGAAGATCGTCGAGGGCGGCACCAGCTTCGGCGAGCGGCCGGGTTGTGATGGGAATTGGATCAATCCTGCCGGCGCGGATGAGGCGCATCATCTCTTCGGCTTCGCCGAGCGAGCCGGCATAGGAGCCGATCACGCTCAGCGCGCGCAAGGGAAACATCGGCAGCGGCATGGCCATGACGCCGCCGAACAAACCGACGGCAATGATCTTTCCGCCCTTGCGCACGCTGGCGCTGGCGAACGCAAAACTTGCTTCGGAGCCGACGAAATCGACGGCCGCGAAAACGCCGCCGTGGGTATCGGTACGGAGTTTCTTCGCGGCGGCCAAATCGCACGTGTTATAAGAAGCTGACGCGCCCGCGTTGCGGGCAGCTGCAAGGCGGTCCTCATCGATATCGGCAACGATCGGATCCCTGCCTGTCAGTGCGCGCACGAACTGCACGCCCATGAGACCTACGCCACCGCAACCGATGATGAGGATTTCGTCGTCGGCCAGGAGTGGGCCGATCTTGCTGATTGCGGCGAAAGCCGTAAGGCCCGAACACATCGAGATCGCGGCGAGTGCTGGCGGCGCGGAACCGTAATCGAGCAGATATTTCGGATGAGGTATCAGAAGATGCGTGGCATAGCCGCCGGCTACGCCTGCCGAGCATCCCAGTTGATGCGGACGCGCACAGAGATTTTCTTGCCCGCGCCGGCAAGCCGCACATTCGCCACAGCCGATCCAGGGGAATACGGCACGGCGCGCGCCGATCTGTACGTCCGCTGCAGCGCCCGCGGCAACAATCTCGCCTTCGACCTCGTGTCCCGGCGTGTGCGGAAGCGTGATATACGCGAGCGAAAGTTTCTTCCCATCACCCAGATCGAAGTAGCCGTCGTGAATATGGACGTCGCTGTGGCAGACGCCGGCATGACGCACTATCAGCAGTACTTCCGTGCCCCGCGGTTCCAATATCGGTGTTTCAATGGTTTCGAGCGGCGCGCCGAAAGCAGTGATGCACTGAGAAAGCATTATGCCTGTGCTCTGCCTTGCAGAGATGCAGCGTTTTCTCTGCCCGCGCCGCGGACAAGATCGCCTGTGTGCTGCGCGATCATGAGGTTTTCGTCGGTGGGCACGACCCACACCGAGACCCTGCTGTTCGAAATGCAGATATCGTTTTTCGCATTGGCATTGTCGTCCAGCACGATCCCAAGCCAAGCCGCGTCGTCGCAGACGCGCCGGCGGATTTCGGGGGCGTGCTCGCCAATGCCGGCGGTGAAGATCAGGGCATCGAGGCCGCCCAGCGCCGCAGCGAGCGAGCCGAGCTCGCGGACGAAGCGGTAAACAAACAGATTGATCGCTTCCTTCGCCCGCACGTCCGCGCTTGCCAGCAGGACACGCATGTCGTCGCTGATACCGGAGACACCGAGAAGGCCGGACTGGTCGTAGAGCAGCGTCGTAATATCTGCGGCGCTCATCCCTTTTTCCTGCAGTAGATAGAGGATCACACCGGGATCGATGGCGCCGCAGCGCCGTGCCATCATGAGGCCGTCGAGCGCTGTGAAACTCATTGTCGTCGCGACGCTTTTGCGACGGTGCATGGCGCAAAGGCTCGCGCCGCTTCCCAGATGCGCAACAACGATACGGTTTTCAGCCGCATCGGGACCCAGTACATGCGGCAGCACGCTCGCGATATATTCGTAGGACAAACCATGGAAGCCATAACGTCTCACACCTTCCGCGCTCAGCGCGCGGGGCAGGGCGAAGGCGGACGCGACCTGCGACTGGGTGTGATGGAAGGCAGTATCGAAACAGGCCACTTGAGGCGTATCGGGATCACGCTTTGCAAGGATTTCGATTGCCAGCAGAGTGTTCGGCTGGTGCAGAGGCGCTAGCGGAACAAGGTTCTTCAACTCTGCGAAGATGGCGGCATCGATGCGCACCGGCGCCACAAATCGCGTGCCGCCATGAACGATTCGGTGGCCGACGGCAGCTAGGCGCAGGTCTGGATAGGTCTCCCCGAGCCATTTCATGAGCGACGTCACGGCGTTCTCATGCGTCGCGTCGCCGGCGAGATGACGATCCAGCAGGACGCCGCCCTCCGCATCTTTCACCGAAAAGTGGGCGGCGTCTCTCAATCCTTCGATTTCACCGTCGCAGATAACTGCTTTCCGACTCAGCTTGTCCTGCGCGAAGAACAAGGTGAACTTGATGCTCGACGAGCCGGCGTTGAATGTAAGAATTGCTTCGGTCATGACCTGACCGTCCAAATGTAACTGAAGTGAATTATGTTTGCGCGGGAAAAACGGCAAAGGCGCGGGCGAGGGCGGCGAACTGATCGATGCCGAGATCCTGGGGGCGGCATTCCGGAGCGATGTCCGCGGCGCGGATGCGCGCTTCGGCGTCGGGCGCGAGCTGTTTCAGACTCTGGCGCAGCATCTTGCGCCGCTGACCGAAGGCCGCGGCGGTTACGCGTTCGAGGTCTGCGAGGTGCGCCGGTGCGCGGGGCCCGGCGAGTGGTTCGATGCGGATAAGCGTCGAGGTGACGCCCGGCGATGGCGTAAAGGCGCGCCGGTCCACGTCGAAAAGGATACGCGGCTGAGCGCGCCATTGGGCGAGTACGGAAAGGCGCCCGTAGTGGGCGGAGCCTGTCGTCGCAACAAGCCGCTCTGCGACTTCGCGCTGGAACATGAGCGTAAGACTCTCCCAGAATGGCGGCCAGGCCGCGCTGGTGAGCCATTTCACCAGCAGGGCAGTGCCCACATTGTAAGGCAGGTTGGCGGCCACGCGCACGCGCGAGGCAATGTTTCGTTCTCGTAGCAATTGTGATTCATCAAGCGTCATCGCATCGGCGGAAACGATTTCCAGACGTCCGGGAAAGGCCTCAGCGATCTCTTCGAGGGCGGCGAGACAGCGCCGGTCCCGCTCCACCGCGATGATCCGCGTCGCGCCTTCGGCGAGCAGCGCGCGCGTGAGTCCGCCGGGGCCCGGACCGACCTCATAGATTGTATGATTTTCCAACGGCCCGGCGGCGCGCGCGATTTTTCGCGTGAGGTTGAAATCGAGCAGGAAGTTTTGGCCAAGCGATCTTTTGGCGCTGAGGCCGTGCGCCGCGATGACGCTGCGCAGCGGCGGCAGCCGGTCAGAGGTTTCGGGCATCCGCAATGTCCGCCGCGAGCCGGATCGCAGCGATCATGCTGCGCGGATCGGCTTTGCCCTGGCCGGCGATATCGAATGCCGTGCCGTGATCGGGGGATGTGCGCACGATCGGCAGGCCGAGCGTGACATTCACGCCCTCCCAGAAGGCGAGCGTCTTGATCGGTATCAGCGCTTGGTCGTGATACATGCAAAGCGCCGCATCGTATTGCGCGCGCGCCGTTTCGTGGAACATGGTGTCGGCTGACAGCGGCCCGAGCACGACATGGCCACGACCGCGCAAAGTTTCCACCGCAGGCGCAATGATTTCTTCCTCCTCAATTCCGAGCTTCCCGCTTTCGCCGGCGTGAGGATTGAGACCGGCAACCGCGAGCCGCGGTTGTACGATCGCGAAGTCGCGCGCAAGTGACGCAAGTACGATTTCCGCCGTTTCGATGATTGCACGTTGCGAGATTTTCGCCGGAACTTCGGCAAGCGCGATGTGAACGGTGAGCGGCACGACGCGCAGACCTCCGCCGGCGAGCATCATCACGGCGCGGGGCGCCCTCGTCAGATCGGCGAGAAATTCGGTGTGCCCGGCAAAAGGGAAGCCCGCTTCGAGCAGCGTTGCCTTGTTGATCGGCGATGTAACAATCGCCGCGGCCTGTCCGGAATAGGCCGCATAGACAGCGGTCTCAATTGCGCCGATCACCGCCTCGGGGCCCTTTTTCACACACATCGCAGTACGACCGGCGCCGCGCCAGAATGCATCGTCCGCAAAATCGCTTTGCGCACGAAAAACAGCCGTGTCTCCGACGAGCATCAATGCGCGTCCGCGAATACAGCCGCCGAGCGCGTGCCACGCTTTCGCGGTCACCTCGGGGCCGATGCCCGCGGGTTCGCCCATGGTGATGAGGATTGGGGAACGCTGGCGGTCTTCAGCGCGTCTCGACATCGGCGTCACGCCGCAGATCGCGCATGTATCGGCGGGCGAGTATCGTCATCTGCTGCTCGTAAAGCTGCTCTTCGATCTGGTCCTTCGTGGGAATGACCATAACCGATTCCTTCGGAACTGCCTTGTCGCAGCGGATGATCAGCTCCACGCCGGCGGACGAAACGAGTGGTTCGGTGATTTCGCCCGGTGCCGTCTTGGCGATGGCGCTTTGCAGCTCGTTGCTCAGATCTGTGAGCTTCATCGTGCCGAGGTTCATGTACACGGCGCCGGGCATTTTGCTGACTACGTCGCGTGCCTGTTCGCAGTCGTGAAGCCGCGAGCGGATGACGGTCGCAGCCTGTAGCGCACGATCGGACAGCGCCTTGTCGGGCTTGCTGCCGATCGGCAGCAGGACGCGAACCAGCGGCAGTGTGCCGGGCGGCGTTGTGGGCAATTGCTGCGCCTGTGCGATCTTGGTGCCGACGGGCTCCTGCTTGTCCCGCAGCACGATGATGTAATAGCCGCCACTGGCGCGGATGGGGTCGCTTACGTCGCCGACATTCATCGTCTTGAGCTTGTTCATCAGTTCTGGCGGAAGTTGGCCTTCCTGCACCCAGCCGAGATCGCCGCCCTGCGCGGCGGTAGGATTTTGGCTGAACTGGCGGGCAACGGCGGCGAATGGCGCGCCTTGCTGAATTTGAGCGTCCAGATTGGTCATGTCCTTGAGGATTTTTGCGTCCTGCTCGGGCGAGTCGACCGACTGGAAAATTTCACCGACCAGATAGCGGGGCTTGTTTGCTCCCGCCTTTATCTTCGCAAGTTCCGCATCAACATCTGCAGGCGTGACATGGACGCGGTCGCCGAGCTGGTCCTGCACCAGTTTCGACCAGGCGATCTGCACGCTGATCTGCGCGCGCAACGTAGCTATATCCACGCCGCCCTGCGCAAGGACGGATTTGAGCTGGTCCAGTGTGATATGGTTGCTCTTGACAATATCGTCGATCGCCTTGTCGACCTCGGCCGCGGAGACCGAAATGTTGTCCTTCTTCGCCTCGATCAGTTCCATCTGTTCTGTTTCGAGCTGCTTGAGCACCTGGTCGCGGATCGCACTGAGCGCATCATTTGATGGCCGCACGCCGGATGTGGCAATGAAGAGCGCAATGCGCTGCTTCAAATCATAGTCGGAAATCACCGAATCATTCACGATCGCTGCCACGCCATCGCCATGATGGACGACGCTGGCTGCAAGTTCGGCCGCGTTCATCTGCGATGCAGCGGCGGCAGGGGCGGGCGCCTCCGTCGAGGCTTCCTGGGTCTGGGAGAGTCCGATGGCGGCAGGAACCGCTGCCATCGCAAACGCAAAAACCCCGAGCAGGACTGGTCTGGCGATTTGAAAGGTCAATTCCGGCTTTCGACGCTGTTGGTCCGCACCGGCCGCGCCCAACGGCAACACAAAGGGGCGGCCGGATCACATGGACAGAATAAGCATTTCCGGGCGCTCGTCAAAGCGGGGTGGCAGCATAGAGATATTGCGGGAAAATGCCGGAGCGTTGCACCGGAACTTCGCTCGTCTTGAGCGTGAAACGGAAAAGGACGGAGGTAGATGGCGGCAATTCGCGGAACTCCGTGTAGTTGCGCTCGTAGGAAAGCGAAAAGCCCAGGCACTCGTCATCGTAACCGAAGCCCAACTCGTCGGAAATCATCTGGCTGGCCTCAAGGTCGCGCTCGCCCGCGGCATAGGCAAGCCAATTGCCCCACAAGCCAAGCACGAGTTGCGCCTTCACTTCCTCGCGAGCGCCGAGCCCGAGCGTCACTTCTTCGGAAGGCAGCTTGAGGTAACTCACTTCGAGCGAGGATCGGCCATAGATCGCGTTGATCGAGGCTTCGTTTCGCTCGAGCGTGCCGGTCGAGGAATCCACATCGATGCGGTCGCTCAGGCTGAGACCGGGCGGGAAATTTACGACCAGGCTGCTGACCAGATCAGAGGTCTTGCCGTCATAACCGGAATCGGGTGCGAATACGGGATCTGGCTTCAATCGATAGGCTTGGCCCAGCAAAAAATCGACAGAGCCGGTCGGAAATAGCGCCTGGCTGCGGAATCCCACATTTGCATTGGGCCCGCTCTCCACCAGATCATTCGCGGAAAGGCGGTCCAGATCGAAGATGTTCGTGGCGTCGAGCTGAAAATCGGAGATGGAGGAACCGGTCGGCAGGATGCTGTAGCCCGTTTCGTTGGGAATGGCCCGCGGATTGTCGCCGTAAGGCGCTCCAATCACCTGGGCAATGGGCTCGACGACGAAGCCCGTCATGCCAAAGGCGCCTGGGGAAACGAAGGGCCAGCGCCAGTCGAGCGCGGCATACGGCGCCCCGCGCGTAACGTACTGGCTGTCGGCGAGGCCGGTTTCGCCGAACGCGTTGACGTCGCTCGTGTGGTAGACATCGCCGCGCGTGTCGGCCTGAAACGTGAGCAGCTGGCCGTCATCCGTCACGAAGGGCAGGCTCCATTGCATGTTGCCCGTCAGCCGCTGGTCGTCTTCTCCTGCATGGCGTGAAATGGCGATCGTCGAAAGATCGAAGCGGAAATCGCCACCCAACACGTCTTCCCGCGGGATGTAATTGTATTCGATAAGCGGCAGCACGACGGGAAAGAGGTTGTTGTTGTCCGTCGTGCGCAGGCCCTGAAAGAAATAACCGGTGATCGCAAACCGGCTGCGGCCATCGAGCGCCTCGATGAACAGATCGTTGTTCAGGCGGTCGACGTCGCTGATGCTGTAGCGCTGGAGATAGCTCGCATAGGACGTGAGCTGCGCCGTGTAGCCGAAATGCCAGATATCGTCGATCGGGATGGTGCCCGCGCCGAACAGCGATGCATAAGTCTGGCTGAGCGTCTCCGTGGCGCCGGCATGGGGATCGTTGGCGACGCTCGCCTGCAGCCACATGCCGCCATTGTCCCAGCGCTGCCGGTATTCCGCCTGAAGCTGTTCGCCGCCAAATGTCGAGAACATCGGCGCGAGCGTCATGTCCTGCGAATCATTGAAGGCGACATAGTACGGAATACGTGCGAAATAGCCCAGCGTGCTCTTGCTTCCGAGATCCGGCATCAGGAAGCCGGTTTCGTGTTTCACCGTGGGATCGGCATTATAGAAGAACGGTGTGTACAGGACGGGCACGCCTTCCATCTTCACAACCGCATCGCGATAATAGATGCGGTGGTTCACTTCGTCATAGACGACGTGCGGCGCAAGTATTTCCCAGTCGGGTGTGCGCTTTCCAGGCTGATTGCATATCTTGCACGGTGTATAGATGGCGTTGCTGGCAATCGTCCGCACGCCGCCAATGCGCGTTGCGCGCGCGGCTACAAGCCGGCCAGTCTGCCCGATCAGCGCAGAAAAGCTCTCCACGACACCGTCGCGCATGCGATCGGTGAGACGCGCCTGCTCGGCGAACACGACGTCGCCATTGGGTGCCATCATCACCACATGGCCGGTCGCAGTCACCGTATCGTTTTTCTTGTCGTCGACGACGTGGTCGGCCAGCAGGGTGCGCCCATTGTAGTTTATTTCGACATGGCCGACGGCGGTTGCGACGCCTGTATTCAAGTCGTAGTCGACATAATCCGCTTTGAGCAGCATTTCGCCATTGCCGCCGCCCAGCAGCGCCCGGCTCGAAAAAACGGACTGTGGTTGCGTACTGCCTCCCTGTGTCTGAGCCCCCAGAACGGAAGCCGAGGCGAGCAGCAATCCGGCCAGGGCAAACGCCCCCCCGCGATGCATCGTCAGCCGTCCTCCTGGTGGAAAACGAGCGTCATTCCAAGAAGGATGGCCGCCGTGGCGGGTGCTGCAGCCGCAAGCGGAACGGGAAGCATTCCGGATTCGCCGAGCGCGCGGGTGAGCGCACTCAGGAAATAGACGCCGAACCCGGCGAGCGCGCCGAGGACGACAATCCGGCCCAGGCCGCCGAGCCGCGCGAAGCGCAGCGAAAAGCTCGCCGCCACGAGCACCATGGCGGCGAACATCGCTGGCAGCATCAGGAGAGAATCGTAATAGAGAAGATAGCGCGTCGCCGAGAAGCCGGCTTGACGCGCAGTTTCGATGAAGCCCGGCAGCGCCCAGAACGACAGCGTGTCGGGTGCGGCGAAACTTTCCTGGATACGGGTCGGCGTCAGTTTGGTGGGCAGATTATAGGTCGCGTAGTGATGGAGCTGCGCCGTCGTGCCGCTGGCCCAGGCGTTTTCGAGAGTCCAGCTGCCCTTGCCCAGCGTGGCAGAGCGCGCGTCGATCCGGCCCAGGAACCGGTCGGCGGCGCCATAGAGAAAAATCGTCACATCCTCGAGTTTCACGCCCTGGTCGGCGACGCGCAGCGCATGGATCACCGACTGCGCCTTTGCATCTCCCTGCCGCAGCCACAAACCGTTTTCCGAAATCGCCAGCTGAGAAGCCTGTCCGCGAATCAGCCTCGCTTCCATTGCGGAGTATTGGACCAGCAGACCCGAAGCGATTGGTGTCAATGCCACCACCGCGATCACGCCCAAAGCAAGCGCGACGCTGAGCGGAGCAGTCAGGAGGTTCCAGGCCGAGACGCCGGCTGCGCGAATGGCCTGCAGTTCGTGGTTGCGCGAAAGGCGCACGAAAGCGAATATTCCGCCGAGAAGCACGGCGAAAGGCAGCAATTTCAGCGTCAGGTCCGGCAGCTGCAGCAACGCCATTGCGACGACCGCAACGGTGGGCACATGCCTGTCGCCGGTCCGATCCAGAAGATCGACGAGATCGATGGAAAATGACAGGAATGCAAAGCTGGCGAACATGATTCCGACCGCCGTCAGGAACTGGCGGGCCAGATACTGATAAAGCGTCCAGGACCAACTCATGTGGCGGGCTCGGGAAGACGTGGCCGCAGATGGCCGAGAATCCAAGCGAGGTCATAGCCGGCGATCTCGGCGACAGCGGCGACGCTGGCAAGCAATGGAATCAGGTAAAAAAGAGAGCATAAAGCGGGCGCGCGGACACCGAGTCCCTGCACTCCATAGCCGGCAATCCGCAGACCGGCCGCCAGCACCGAAGCCGTGGCAAGCCGCAAGGCATAGGCTCCACGCGCGCGGCGGCCAAGCGTCACCGCGGCGAAAGCGATCAGCGCAAACGCGGGGCAGTAGAGTGGGGCCGCAAGGCGGTTATTGGCTTCGGCGAAATAAACGCGGCGCGCTTCCGGCTTCAGCGGCTTTGTCGAACTCGGCCACAACAGCTCGTTGAGATATCGCTCGCTGGTGCGCAGCTCGGCATCCTGCTGCGGCCCCCCGAACTGGTCCAGATCGAAAACGTAACGCTGGAATTTGAGCACCGACAGCGATGGCGGTGCATAGCGTGATCCGGGAGCGCACTTAGGAAGATCTCCACCCGTACCATGGGCGAGATGAGGATGGGCAGGTCCGCTCCCGCGACAAGGGCCTTCGAGCGTGCTCTGTTCGATCGTTCCGTTGAGCATGATGAGCCTGGCGCCTTCCGGGGTTTGCGCAAGTACCCCGCTTTCCGCCAGGTAGGTAGTCGGGCGAAGCCTGTCGCGTTCGTCATGCACGAGCACGCCGAGAAGGTGGCCATCGGGCGAGAGTTCGCGCATGAACACGGTAAGGCCTTGCGCCGGCGTGTTGAACTGCCCCTCATTGAGGATCGCGGCACCGATATCAGCGCGGATGTCGATCTCCTTGTCCCGCATCAGGCGCTGACAAAACGGCATGAGGTAAAGACTGCAAAGATAGGTTGCCACCATGACCGCTCCGGCTGCGATCAGCAGGGGGGTCAGCAATTGGCCACGGCTCATGCCGGCCGCCGACATGACGGTCAGCTCGCTGTCGGCGTGGAGTTTGTGAAGGCCGTAAAGAGTTCCGGCGAAATAGGCGATTGGCAAGATGACGACCAGAAGGCTGGGCAGCATCAGCGACGTCAGATAGAAAAACGTCGCTGCCGACTGGCCGCGATTGACGACGAGATCGAGCAGACGCAGCGACTGCGAGAGCCAGATGACGCAAGTCAGGAGGAAAATGAACAGGACGATGGGGCCGACGAGCTGGCGTAGCACGTAAAATGAGAGACGCGGCATAGGCTGACCTTTGGGCAAGGCCGCCTAAAGGCCGCTCTTTCGCCCGGTTTGCAATTGGCTCTAAACTAGCACCGTCCCGCCATTCGCCCACAATCCCCATCTTAGATCATCTGCGAGGTTCGTTCATGCAAATTAAGTTCGTGCCGCCGTCCTTGACCGGCGTTGGAGCATTCGCCCTGGGGATGTTCGAAGGCGGCAAGCTTTCCGGCCGCGCGCTTGAAGCCGACCGGCTGTCAAGCGGGGCGATCAAAAGGGCCATGACAGTAAGCCGGTTTTCGGGAAAGCCGGGACAGATTTTGGAGATCCTGGTGCCGGCCGCGCTCAAGGCGTCGCGGCTCCTTCTCGTTGGCCTTGGCAAACCCGAGAAATTCGACGGGCCGGCGGCCGAGCGGGCGGCAGCCGGTGTGGTCGGAAAGGTGTTCACGAATGGCGAAACAACGCTCACCTTCGCACTCGACGCGCCGAACGGAGCCGCTGCCGGGGAAGGCGTGCTGGCATTGCATGTCGCAATGGGGGCGCGATTGCGATGTTACACGTTCAACCGGTATCGCACGAAAGACAGTGATGAACACGAACCCACCCTGAAAGAGATTGCGGTCGCCACCGCCGATCCGCAGGCTGCAAAGCGCGGGTTTGCTGCGATGGAAGCAGTGGCCGACGGGGTGTTTTTCGCGCGTGATCTCGTCAACGAACCGCCCAATGTGCTGTCGCCGGAGGAATTTGCAAAACGGGCGCAGTCGCTCTCGAAACTCGGCGTGGAGGTGCGCGTCCTCGGCGAGTCGGAAATGAAAAAGCTTGGCATGGGCGCGCTTCTCGGCGTGGGGCAGGGCAGCGACCGCGAGAGCAAGCTCGTGGTGATGCAATGGAACGGCGCCGGGCGTGCCGAGTCGGCGCCTATTGCACTGGTTGGAAAGGGGGTCTGCTTCGATTCGGGCGGCCTGTCCCTCAAGACCGGCACCGGCATGATGGGCATGAAAGGAGACATGGGAGGTGCTGCCGCGGTCACCGGCGCGATCCGCGCGCTTGCAGTACGCAAGGCGCGCGCGAATGTGGTGGGTGCCGTCGGTCTTGTCGAGAACATGCCCGATGGCAAGGCACAGCGCCCCGATGACGTGGTAAAATCGATGTCCGGGCAGACGGTCGAAGTGCTGAACACGGATGCGGAAGGACGACTCGTTCTTGCCGACGTGCTCTGGTACGTTCAGTCCCAGTTCAAGCCGCAATGCGTAATCGACCTCGCGACGCTGACAGGCGCCATCCTGGTGGCGCTCGGGCACGAGCATGCCGGCCTTTTTTCGAACGACGACGTGCTGGCGGAGCGGATTACACGCGCTGCGCAGGCGGTCGGCGAACCTGTATGGCGCCTTCCGCTGGGGGATGCCTATGACAAGGTGCTGAAATCGAAGATCGCCGACATGAAGAACATCGGTGGACCAAATGCGGGGTCGATAACCGCGGCACAATTTCTGCAGCGCTTCGTGAACAAAACGCCGTGGGCGCATCTCGATATTGCGGGTGTCGCCTGGCAGGATGGCGAACACAAGGAACTGGCGCCCTCTTGGGCCACGGGATGGGGCGTGCGCACACTCGACCGCCTGATTTCCGACGGTTATGAGAAATGACCGGGCCGGTTGGTTTGCAACCAGGACACGCTCTGCCCCAGTATTATGAGTGAAGTGCTCTTTTATCATCTCGAGAGGCGGTCGCTCGACGACGTCTTGCCCGGGCTGATAGAGCGGACGATTGATCGGGGCTGGCGTGCAGTGATCCGTCCGGAATCTGCCGAACGCGCACAGGCGATAGACAATTTGTTATGGACGTGGAGCGAAGAGAGCTTTTTGCCCCATGCCCAATGGGGCGATGGCGATCCAGCGAAGCAGCCCGTGCTGATCGCGGTCGAGGAGGGTAACCCCAACGGCGCCGAGGTGCTGTTTCTTGTGGGCGGAACGGTGCCACGATCTTGGCAGGGAGAGACAGCGGAGTTTGCGCGAATAGTTGTATTATTCGACGGTCGAGATGAATTTGCCTTGTCCGGAGCCCGCGCGGCGTGGACTGCGGCACGGCTTGGTGGTCATGAGGCCACGTATTGGCGGCAATCAGCGGCAGGCCGATGGGAAAAACAGGCCCCGGCAAAACCGGACTGACGAAATGCCTTATTACGGGCTCGGTCTCATTACCCTGCTGGTTCAACTGGGCTGCGCGGCGCATGTGGTGCGCACCGATCGGCCATGGCTGTGGATCGTCCCGATCGTTCTCCTGCCCTGGCTTGGCTGCGCCGCCTATGTATTGTTCGCCGTGCTGCCCGACGCGGTACGAGGACAGACCGCGGTTCGGCGGATTTCCGATGACGCTTCGGGGCTTGCAGATCTGGGAGCCAGTTACAGCAGAAAGAAGCGCGATGTGGAGACGATCGGCTCGGCGCAGTCCAAACGGGTTTTCGCAGAGGAGTGCATCAAGCGTGGCCGCTATCAGGAGGCAGTTGATCTGTACGCAAGCGCGATCAGCGGCGCCCACGCGGAGGACCCGGCCCTCCTGCACGGTCTTGCGCGCGCCAAATTGCTGGCAGGCGATGCGGAGGGCGCACAGGCCGCGCTCGAAGCCCTGAAAGGCGCATCGCCTGCAGATTTCACAATCGACGCGAGGCTCGACTATGCGCGCGCGCTTGCCGCACAGCAAAAGAACGAGGCGGCGAAGGTCGAATATCAGTCGCTCCTGCCGGTCTATCCAGGCGAGGAGGCACGCTGCCGCTATGCGCTGCTTCTGCGGGACACGGGTGACGAGGCGGGCGCGGAAAAGTTATTTCGGGAGATCGTCGACGCCATGCGGGACACGCCGGGCTATTATCGTCGTCGCCAGCGCGAATGGGTCAACATCGCCAGGCAGAATTTGCGCGGATGAGATGCTGTCCGAATCCGAACGTCGTTTCCTGACAAGGCGTCGCATCGGCCATCTGGCCACAGCCGATCACTCGGGCAAGCCTCACCTCGTGCCCGTCTGCTTCGTTGCCCGCGATGACTCAATCTATTCGGCGATAGACGAAAAGCCGAAGAGCGGTCGAATCCTCAAGCGCGTGCAAAACATACTTGAAAATCCGAATGTCGCGTTTCTCGCTGACCACTATGAAGAGACCTGGTCGCGCCTCGGTTGGGTGCGCATAGACGGAACCGCGGAACTCTTGACGGATGGACTCGAGCGCGATGAGGCCATTCGGCTGCTTCGTATCCGTTACGTGGCGTATCGCACAATGCAGTTGTCAGCTGTTATCGCAATTCGTATTGTGCGGGCGGGTTCATGGGGCACTCTCGAGCGATGACGCACTGCGTGGAACAACCCTTCGGAATTGCGGCATGGCGCAGGCAGGAACGCACGCGCCTGATTGACCAGCGCAAAGCCCTGACGGCGGAAGAACATAATAGTGCAAGCGCGGCCATTATGCGGACGCTGCTTGCCCGCCTGCCCCCCAATAGCCACGAATTGATCGGCTGTTACTGGCCCTTTCGGCGCGAGTTCAACAGCATCCCTTACATGCGCGAAATTCTCCGCTGCGGCGGTCGCGTCGCGCTTCCCGTTGTCATCGCGCGCGGTCAGCCGCTTGAGTTCCGATACTGGACGGAAGAGACCGAAATGCAGCCGGGAGTCTGGAACACGTCCCATCCCGCAAGCGGACCATCGGTCCGGCCATCCGTATT
>DATJUM010000249.1:0-3106 GCA_035502355.1 Rhizomicrobium sp.
ATCTCAGCAAGCGCCGCGGCCGCATCCGCGCGCTCGGCCAAGCGGTCGAGCACCTTGGAGGCGGTCGCCGGCCCCGCCCCCGGCAGAAGCTGCACCACCCGAAAGCCAGCGAGACGGTCGCGCGGGTTCTCAGCCCAGCGCAGGAACGCCAGCACGTCCTTGATGTGCGACGCTTCGAGAAATTTCAGGCCGCCGAATTTCACGAACGGAATGTTGCGGCGGGTCAGCTCGATTTCCAGCGGCCCGGAATGGTGGGAGGTGCGGAACAGCACCGCTTGCGCTTTCAGCGCCAACCCCTGCTCGCGACTCTCGAGAATTTTTTCGACCACGTAGCGCGCCTGGTCGGCTTCGTCGCGGACCGAGACCAGATAAGGCCGCTCGCCGGATTTTCGCTCCGACCACAAATTCTTGGTGAAGCGCTCGTCCGCCAGTTCAATCACCGCATTGGCCGCTGCCAAAATCGGTTGCGTCGAGCGATAGTTCTGCTCGAGCGTGACGACGTCGGCGCGCGGCGTGAAGTGGCCGGGAAAATCGAGAATGTTGCGCACGGTGGCGGCGCGGAACGAATAGATCGACTGCGCATCGTCGCCGACGACGGTCAGGCCTCTGCCGTTCGGGCATAGCGCCAGGAGCAAGGAGGCCTGGAGCTTGTTGGTGTCCTGATATTCGTCGACCAGAACATGATCGAAACGCGCCGCGACATCTTCGGCGATTGCAGCCTCCTGCATCATGTGCGCCCAATAGAGCAGAAGGTCGTCGTAATCGAGGACCTGTTGCTGCTGCTTGGCCTCGATGTAGCGGGCAAACAGCGCCTGCAATTCCTCCCGCCACATCTCGCACCAGGGAAAATGCAGATGCAGAACCTCATCGAGCGGCTGTTCGCCATTGACGGCTCGCGAATAGATGGCGAGGCAAGTGTTTTTGGTGGGAAAGCGCTTGTCGGTCTTCGACAGCCCGAGATCGTGGCGCACGAGATTCATCAGATCGGCTGAATCACCGCGATCGTGAATGGTGAAAGCCGCCGCGAGGCCGATCGTTTCCGCATATTCGCGCAGGAGCCGCGCACCGACGGCGTGGAAGGTGCCGGCCCACGGTATCGACCCTGTCATCGTATCGGCGATGGCGTCGCCGCCGCCCCACGCCGCGCCGGCGAGAATGCGGCCGACCCGGCGGGTCATTTCCACCGACGCGCGCCGCGAGAAGGTTAGCAGCATGATGCGGCGCGGATCGGCGCCGCGCTCGATCAGATGCGCAACCCGGTGCGCCAAGGTCGAGGTCTTGCCCGACCCGGCGCCGGCAATGATGAGAAGCGGTCCCGCCTCGGCCAGCAGGGAGCCGCCATGGGTGGCAGCGCGACGCTGTTGCGGATTGAGGTTTTCCAGGCTCGCCCCCGCCTTGTTCCAGGCTCACCCCGGCCTGCCGCGCTCCGCAACGGATTCGAAGGGACATCCGATCGCGGCGCAACCGCGCGCGAGGCTCGAATCGATACGGGCCGACGGGAGACTGAATCATGATTCCTCTTTCGTTCGCAACTTCGCCGCTGAGTGGCAACTTGGCGGCAACCCGTTGCCTCCGTGGGAACAGATTGTCATAAATCCTGAGACAAAGCGCCCTAGTTTGGCCGCTCTTGAAGACAGACCCCCGCTTACGCGGTTCCCATCGGAGGGGCGAATGAAGAAGTTTGTGTTGGCGTCACTGTTCGTTGTGTCGGCTCTGGCCATGCAACCGGCGTTTGCGGGCAACCCGGCCGATCACCTTTGCAAAAAGGGCGCGAAGACCTGTGCTTGCGGCAAGCTACCGGGCGCCATGTTTGAATGCTGCAGCGCCAAAGCCAAGTGCGATTGTTCGCACGGCCTGCCGGATTGCAAGAACCACTGAGGGCCGCGAACCGGGCGCCAAACGGCAGCTTGGGCTCACGCTAAGGTCACAGCTCCTCGTCGCCGCCGGGCTTGACCCGGCGGTCCATGCGCCGAGCTACAATTCCACGATCTTTCAAGCCAAACGTCAGCATGGATTGCCGGGTCAAGCCAGATCAAGCCCGGCAATGACGATGTGTTTTATGCTTGCTGACGTGGTTTGATTTCACAAGCGTCAGAGAGCTGCGCGTTAATTCTCCGGCAGCGGAATGAACTCTTTTTCGTCGCCCGGCACGAGCGCGAACTTACCGCTTTTCCATTCCTCTTTCGCCTGCTCGATGCGCTCCTTGCGCGAGGAGACGAAATTCCACCACAGATAGCGCGGGCCTTCGAGCGCGGCGCCGCCCAAAAACATCAGCCGCGACGGCCTCGTGGCTTTCACGGTGATGCGATCGCCCGGGCGGAAGATCAGAAGCCGCGGTGCCTCGAACTTGTCGCCGGCGACTTCGATCTCGCCTTCGGTGACATAGATCGCCCGCTCTTCATGGTCGGCATCGAGCGGCGCACTGACGCCTGCGTCCAGCATCACCTCGGCATAGAACCATTCCGAGACCATGCCGACCGGAGACTTCTGCCCGAACGACGAGCCCGCGATCACGCGCGCGCGCAAGCCGCCATCCTCGATCATCGGCAAGCTCGTCGCACCGAAATGCTCGAAGCCCGGCGCCATCTCTTCGTGGTCTTGCGGCAGGGCGATCCAACTCTGAATGCCGAACATGCCGCCGCCGGTGGTGCGCACGCTTTCGGGCGTGCGCTCGGAGTGCGCGATGCCGCGTCCGGCCGTCATGAGATTCATCGCTCCCGGCGTGATTTCCAAATCGTTGCCTTCGCTGTCGCGATGGGTGACGCGCCCCTCGAACAAATAGGTGACGGTCGCGAGCCCGATATGGGGATGCGGGCGCACATCCATGCCGCGCCCGGCCACGAGCTGCACGGGCCCCATCTGGTCGAAGAAAATGAACGGCCCGACCATCTGGCGGCGACCGTGCGGCAGCGCCCGGCGCACGTTAAAGCCATCGCCGAGGTCGCGCACGCGGGGCACGATCACCAGCTCCAGCGCATCACAGGAATGTTGATCGCCCAGCACCGGGTCCTTATCGGGTAACCAGCTCATCGCCCTACTCCCATATTGCCCGCTTCCACATTGCTCCGGCACCGCGCTTTACAGAGCCTGCTTCGGGTGCCGCTTG
>DATJUM010000250.1:0-21522 GCA_035502355.1 Rhizomicrobium sp.
CCCCCCGGAGGGGGGAAGTGGAGGAAACAAATAAAACTGTGACGTCCCCCCTCCCCGGCCTTCGGCCGGACCTCCCCCGCACGCGGGGGAGGAAAACGCATTGCGCGCCTCACAGCTGTTCTCCCAGCGCGGCGGCGACGGTGAAGACATCCTTGTCGCCGCGTCCGGACAGCGCCACCGCCACGATCTGGTCCTTCGACAAACCGGAGGCGAGCCGCATGACATGGGCCAGCGCGTGCGCGGGCTCGAGCGCGGGAATGATTCCTTCGAGCCGCGACAGCGCGGCGAACGCATCGAGCGCTTCCTTGTCCGTCGCGGAGAAATATTTCACCCGGCCCTGGTCCTTGAGCCAGGAATGCTCCGGTCCCACGCCCGGATAGTCGAGTCCGGCGGAAATCGAATGCGCTTCGAGCACCTGCCCCTCGGGCGTCTGCAGCAAATAACTTCGCGCGCCATGGAGCACGCCGGGCTCGCCCTTGTTGAGGGTGGCCGCGTGGTGCACGGTTTCGAGGCCGGATCCCGCGGCCTCGACGCCATGGATTTCGACCGCCGCATCGTCGAGGAAGGGATGAAAGAAGCCGATCGCGTTCGAGCCGCCGCCCACGCAGGCCACGATCAGGTCGGGCAAACGTTGCTCCGCTTCGAGCATCTGCGCGCGCGTTTCCGTGCCGATCACCGTCTGGAAATCGCGCACCATGGCCGGATAGGGATGCGGACCCGCCGCCGAGCCGATGATGTAGAACGTATCCTCCACATTGGCCACCCAATCGCGGAGCGCCTCGTTCATCGCGTCCTTCAGCGTCTTCGAGCCCGAGCTGACTTCGCGCACATCCGCGCCGAGCAGGCGCATGCGGAAGACATTCGGCTTCTGCCGCTCGATATCGACCGCGCCCATGTAAACGACGCAAGGCAGCCCGAAACGCGCCGCGACCGTCGCCGTCGCCACGCCGTGCTGGCCCGCGCCGGTCTCGGCGATGATGCGCGTCTTGCCCATGCGGCGCGCCAGCAGCACCTGCCCCAGGCAATTGTTGATCTTGTGCGCGCCGGTGTGATTGAGGTCCTCGCGCTTCAGATAAATCTTCGGCCCCCGCAACTTCGCGGTGAGCCGTTCGGCGAAATAGAGCGGGCTCGGCCGACCGACGTAATGACTTAGCAGCCCGTCGAGCTCCGCCCTGAATTGCGGATCGCGTTTCGCCGCCTCGTAGGCGTCTTCGAGCCGGAGCACGAGCGGCATCAGCGTCTCGGCGACGAAACGGCCGCCATAGGCGCCGAAATGGCCCGCGGCATCCGGTCCGCTTTTCCAGGTATTCACCAGAGTCACGCGCGCTCCTCCGTGGCGAATTCGGCCGTGCGCGCCGCGGCGACGAAGGCGCGGATGCGTTCGCCATCCTTCACGCCCGGCGCGCGCTCGACGCCCGACGATACATCGACGCCGCGCGCGCCGCTGCCCGAAATGGCGCGGCCGACATTCTCCGCGTCGAGCCCGCCGGCCAGCAGCCAGGGTTTCCTGATCGTCCGTGTACGGAGCAATCGCCAGTCGAAAGCGCGGCCAAGCCCGCCGGGAATGGCCTCAGGCAAAGGCTTCGCGTCGAACAGCAGCATGTCCGCCACCGTTTCATAGGCAGGCAGCAATTCAAAATCCGCCTCGTCGGAGATTCCCATCGCCTTGATGACCGGTTTGCCCGACAGCGCGCGCAGCTCAGCCACCCGCGCCGGCGGTTCGCTGCCATGCAGCTGAACGAAATCCGGTTTCGCCGCCGCCATCGCATCGGCCAGCGCCGCATCGGTCGGGTTCACGAGCAGCGCCACGACGCGCACGCGGCCCCTGAGCCGTTCGGCGATTGCCCGCGCCTGTTCGGGGCGAAGATGGCGGGGCGAGCCTGGATGAAATACCAGCCCGGCGAAATCCGCGCCTGCGGCCGCCACCGCGCCCACATCCTCTGGCCGCGTCAATCCGCAGATCTTGACCTGCACCGTCATGGACCACCGCTATGTGCGCAAATTTTCCCTGAGATTGTGCCCGGGACCGCGGGCGTCCCGCCCGCACGCCCTTCCCCCAGACCCGGCCGCCGAAATTCCATGCGCGAAACTCCCTCAGAACCGGCACGGCACAACAGGCGGGCGGGACGCCCGCGGTCCCGGGAGGTGCATCCCAACGATTTTCTCGTTCCCTGCTTTTTTCCCTGCTGCAGGGAAAACCGGTGCCGATCTGAGATTGTGCCTGGGACCGCGGGCGTCCCGCCCGCACGCCCTTCCCGCAGACCCGGCCATCGAAATTCCATGCGCGAAACTCCCCTCAGAACCGGCACGGCACAAACAGGCGGGCGGGACGCCCGCGGTCCCAGGAGGTGCCTCCCAATGATTTTCTCGTTCCCTGCCTTTTTCCCTGCTGCAGGGAAAACCGGTGCCGATCTGAGATCGTGCCCGGGACCGCGGGCGTCCCGCCCGCGCGCCCTTCCGGCAGACCCGGCCATCGAAATTCCATGCGCGAAACTCCCTCAGAACTGGCAAGGCACAACAGGCGGGCGGGACGCCCGCGGTCCCGGGAGGTGCCTCCCAATGATTTTCTCGTTCCCTGCTTTTTCCCTGCCGCAGGGAAAAAGGTGTCGCTTTGTTGCGTCCAGCGTCGGTTGCGCCTTGACAATCGCCTCTCCGCTCGTATATACCGAATTGGTTTTCATATCAACCGACATTAGACGGGAGCTTTTCAAGCAGCCTCGGTAACGGGGGTTCCGGAACCGGTTCGTCGTCATCCGCTTCCACCACGTGTTTTTCGCTGCCGAGCAGCACGACCGGCAGATCCTTTTTCGACGCCACGCCCAGCGCTTTGAGTCGTTCCGCGCGTCCGAGCGCATTGCCCTTTCCCTTCGCGAGCTTCTTCATCGCTTCGGCATGCGCGTCCGCGGCCGACTGGAGCTTCGTCGAGACATTGTTCATGTCGTCCACGAATCCGGCCAGCTTGTCATAGAGCTGCCCGGCCTGCTCCGCGATCGCCTGCGCGTTCTCGTTCTGGCGCTCGTAGCGCCAGATGGAGGCGACGGTCTGCATGGTCATGAACAGGGTGGACGGCGACACCATGACGACCTTGCGGCCCCAGCACCAGGCGTAAAGATCGTCGTCATTCTTGAGCACCAGCGCCGCCACGCCTTCGATCGGAATGAACATCAGCACGAGATCGTGCGCATTCAGGCCGTCGCTGGATTGATAGCGTTTGCCGCCGAGGCTTTCCGCATGCCCGCGCACCGAAGCGACCAGCTTCCGCAACGCGCCGGCGCGCGTTTCCTCATCCTCGGCGGATTCATATTCGAGGTAATGGACGAGCGACAGTTTCGAATCGATGATCAGCTGGCGCTGTTCCGGCAGCAGCACGATCACATCGGGCCTGAGGCTGCCGCCATCCTCGCCCTTGAGATGGAAATCTCCCCCCTGCACCACGAATTCGCGCCCGCGCTCGAGGCCCGCCTGTTCGAGAATGCGCTCGAGCCGCACCTCGCCCCAGCGGCCGCGCAATTGCGAGTCGCCCTTGAGTGCCTTGGTCAGGTTTTCCGCCTGCGCGCCGATGCTCTGACCGGCCTGCGCCACCTGCCGGATCTGTTCGGCGATGGTGGCGCGCTCCTTCGTGTCCTCGATATGCGTGGCTTCGACCTTCTGCTGGAATTCGGCGATGCGCGCCTTCAGCGGATCGAGGATGGCCGCGAGCGATTCCTGCGATTTGGCCGTGAGGTCGCTTGCGGTCGCCGCCAGGATGCGGTTCGCCATATTCTCGAATTCGGTCTTCAGCCGCTCCTGAAGCCCTTTCAGCTGTTCGTCGCGGTCCGCAATCACGCGCTGCAGCGCCGTCTGTCTCTCGGAAGCGGCCGCGAGGTCGCTGTCCTTGCCGGCGAGATGCTGCCGGATGTCGTCATTCTGGGTCCGCAATTGTTCGATGATCACGTCGCGCTCGCCGATATGCTTCCCCGCGCGTTCGACCTGGCCCGTGAGACCGGCGATACGCTCTTCGCTGCCCGCCGCCCTTTCGCGCGCCGCGGCGAGCTCTTCGCCCTGCCGCAGATAATCATTTCTGAGCGCATGGACCTGCGCTTCGAGATTGACGATCTGGCTGCCCAGCAATCGCTCGCGTTCCTGCAGCCGCGCCAGCTCGACGGCGGAAATCTCGCTTCCCGGCGCAGGCGCGGGCGCCCCCGGCCCGGCGAAATAACGTCCCGCCACAAACATCGCCACGGCGGCCACGAGCGCGAGCGCGAAAAGGATCATCATGGAGCCGGTCACTGTTGCACCTCAGGCGCACCGACCAGGCTCGCAATGCATGAAATAAAACATGCTGCCATATCCACCGCCTCGGCTGCTTTCTCATATGGAACGACCGCGTCGGGGCCAAGCTCGTAATCGCATAGCGCCTTGAGATCGTACGCTTGTGGCAAAAAACGTCGAAGCTTCTCATCGATGCGTGGTTCGTTTCGCGTGACGCGCGCGAATTCGGCATGTGCACCCCTGTGCGTCTTTGTCACCGCGCCCGTTCTCTCGAATACCAGCGCCAGCGCCGCATGAAAGCCGGCAAGATAGGCCGCGCGACCCGCATCTTCCGTCAGCTGTACCGAAAGCATCCTGCGCGCGTGGTCGAGCGTCAGACGCGCCTTCGCGAGAAAGCGCCCTGCTTCCGGGCTCACAATTCGCGGCCCTCCCGCCGGATCTCGTGCATCAGGGGCGTTCGCTCCTGTTCCGCGCCGGCGCGATAGGGCATTGCATGGATGAACGCCCCCTGCTCGTAAAGGATATCGGTGACGAGCGGTACAAGCCGTTCCATTTCGCTCCAGCGGTCAACGAAATCCCGGAGAAAGACAGCCACATCATAGTCGGAGTCCGGCATTGCGTCGCCCCGCGCGCGCGATCCGAACAGCACGATCCGGTCGAGCCGGCCGCCGTAAACCTTGTCCAATTCCTCTCGGAAGCGGACAAGTATCGGGTCGAGTAACGGACTGGCGGACATGCAGCTTGCAACTGTTCCCTGGAAAAACTGCACAAGGATGTAGACCAGATTTGCAGACATGGCGACTCGCGCCGGAGGCCCCGGTTCGCGACTCATCCCGCAGTCCCAGGATCGACATGGCAGGAATGGATGATCGCGGTCTGTGGTATCACGCCGCCGGTTGCTCGACGGGAATTCCAAGTGCGTGCGCGGCCGTTGCGAGCCGCTGGTCGAGCGTAATCAGCGTGGCGCCGAGCCTTCGCGCGATCGCGGCGTGCAGCGCATCCGGAGCGCGCAACATGAGTTCAAACCTGCGGACATAGGCGTTGGCGAGACGAGCATCCGCTGCATGGATATCCGCGGGCGTGCCCATCGCCGCGCGCCAGACATCGAAATCGGCGAGCCGCTCCGCTGCGTCGGCCTTTTCCAGAAGACCGGTTCGGACCAGCCCCGACAGGGCCGCCGCCACTTCCGCGGCCGCGAAGTCGCTGACCAGCAGCTCCTGCCCGCGTGTCGTCATGAAGCGATCGACGGCTGCGCTCGCCGGTTCGTCGATCAGGATCGGCAGGAGGACGCTCGCGTCGAGATAGTCGCTCACTGCCCCTCCGGCTCATAGAGCCTGTCGAGTATGGCGACCGAAGTCAGGCCAACACCCGGGCGGGCGCGCCGCCGCTCCCTGAGCCAGGCGTAAGTTGCAGCCGCATCCGGGGGTCGCGCGGAAACGGGCCGCAGCTCGGCGACCGATTTGCCATGGCGCGTGATGACGACCTCCTCGCCTTCAAGCGCGCAATCGATCAGCCGGGGCAGCGCGTTCCTGGCATCGGCAACGCTGTAGGCAGCCATGGCATTCTCCATTATGGCTATAGTTATAGCCATTTTTCTCGCGCATTGTCCATGGCGAGCCTGCGCGGTTGGCTCTCACGGCTCCGGCGCAGGCGCGCGGGCGGCTTCGATCTCGGCGCGGTTCAGGAGGGTAATGTGCTGTTCCTGCGGCGGGCGGATTTTCTCGGGCACATCGAGCCCGACGCGCCGCAGCTCACAGAACAGCAGCGCGCGGCGCACCCGGATGACGGCCGCGCCGTTCTCCCGCTGCGCTTGCGCGCCAGCGCGGCGATTGCCCCTTTCTGAAATGAGATTGTCGCATCGTCACAGCCAGCTTCGTAAGACCGATCCTCGGGATCGAGGCCGGTCGCAACGATGGTGAATTCATGGGATATCTTCGCTCTCACCTGCATGCGGATAACGGTTCACGGCACGAATGAATTCATCTACGCCGGGTCGAGCCGACGCCCGATAATGAAGGCATACGCTTTCGTGTCGTGTCGCGGGCAATTTCCTCCTCGATCCCGGCAAGAGTGGCTGCTTTCCTGGGCTTGGGTGGAACGCCGCGCAGAGCCGCGACGGAGTGCCGGCGGATTCTCATCTCCACCGACAATCCGGCCCGTTCCGCCAGTTCCACGAGCGCGTCAAGACTGAATTTGTTGATTCGGCCGCGAAGAAGGTCATTCAGGCGCGGCTGGGTGATCTGGAGACGGCCTGCGGCATCCGTCTGCGTAGCCCGCCAGCCGTCGATCACTTCGCGGAGTGCCGTCATCAACTCTGCGCGGGCCTTCATGTTGGCAGCCCCGGCAGGAGAAGGTTCCAGGGCGTCCCAAACGCTCTCGTACCGCTCAAGCTTCATGTTTTCATCCTTCGCATCAATTCGCCGTAACGTTCCACGGCAAGGTCGAGATCGCGCCGGGGAGTGGCCTGAGGTTTCTTCTGGAAAGCGTGCAGAATGTATACGGCGTCCGCGAATGTGGCGACGTATATGACCCGGAACGCACCTGCGCGATCCGTGATCCGGATCTCGCGGACGCCGCGCCCTACCGTTGCCATCGGCTTCCAGTGATCAGGTTCGAGACCGCGTTGGACGCGCTCGATCTGAAACCCGGCTTCCCTCCGAGCATTCTCCGGGAACGAACGAATTGCATCGCGCGCATCTCCGGCGAACACAACCGATTTCATGGCAATTATATCCGTTCTGATATAGCCAGGTCCATACCCGCCGGCGCCGCTCGCTTACCCCTCTGGCGCGGCGGCGCGGGCGGCTTCGATCTCGGCGCGGTTCAGGAGCACGATGTGCTGCTCCTGTGGCGGACGCGTATTTTCGGGCACGTCGAGACCGAGGCGCCGGAGCGCATAGAAGAGGACTGCCCGGCGCACCCTGATGACGGCCACCCCGCCCTTCATGCCGTAATCGAGCGCGATGGCGCGCGCCTGCGCGGGCGTGAGCTTCGGATGCGGCGCGATCTTCAGCGCGAGGAATGCCTGCCAGTCGCGGTCATCCTCCGGCCCGGCGCGCGCGCTATCGGCGAGCTTCGGCTTCGCGATGCGGCCGAACACGAAATCGCGGAACGATTCCGTCTCATGATCGAAAGCGCGCGCATGCCAGCGGAAGCCGTCATGCACCAGCGCGTGCGGATCGATGCGGCGGCGCGCCGGCTCCGGCCGGCTCATCGACTGATAGAGAATGTCGAGCGCGCGGCGCTCGCGGATGGCGCGCAGCACCGCGCGCAGCGCGAAGGCATCCACCGCGCGGACGGGAACGGGCGCGGTGCTGAACGGCGGCACGAGGCCGAGGAGCGTGTCCTCCGCAGCGAGCACGCCGAGCTCCACCAGCGGCAATTCGCCGAGCAGCCGCCCCGCATCGGGGGCCGCCAGAACCGGCCGGAACGCCTCCTCCGCCACATAGCGCTTGGCCGATTTGTCGTAAGTAATTAGCGGGGCGCGCGCGAGATAGCGCGCAATATCCGCCGACGCCTGGCTCATCGACACCCCGAAGCGCCGCACCAGATCGAGCCGGTTCACCTCCCCCACCCAGAACAGCCGCTCCTCGATGAACACAAGCCGCCGCTCGACGGACCAGCGGAGGGAGGATTCGCGGGGGCCGGGGCCGCGGGGGGGACGCACGCTTTCATTTGAAGCCCGCCCGGTCTCCGGGCGTGTGAACGCATCCTGCTGCGCTCTTGACTCGCGCCGTCGCTTTATTCTAGTTTCTGGAGCCATACAGTTTCTGTACGCACAGTTTCGCTACGGACCCCGATGATGGGGTGATTCGCGCGAAGCAGCGAGGAAAATTGTGGATATCCTCAAGAGCACTCTCGCGAGGGCTGGGCGGTATGGTGATAAAGTAACGGGCGAATTGGGATCGGGGGCTGATCTGATGTTCTTACACGATTACGGACCAGCGTTCGCGGAGATCGCTCTGTGGTGAGCTTTGACGCGTTCTTTCGGGCGGGATCGGGCGGCAAGCCGCCACGTCCCTTTCAAATGGCGCTTGCCGAATCACCTTGGCCGGAAACACGAATAATTCCCACTGGGTTCGGCAAAACGGCTGCGGTATTGGCGGCTTGGATTTGGAAAATTGCGCGCCCTGATTCGGCAACGCCAAGGCGGCTTGTCTATTGCCTGCCTATGCGGACGCTGGTCGAACAAACGGAAGCTGTCGCCAAGGGCTGGCTTGAGGCTGCTGCGCGGGTGCTTGGCCAGGATATCAGTCTCAGTGTGCTGATGGGAGGTCAGGACGGTGACCGGCGCCACCTGCCACCGTGGATCATGGCGCCTGATCGACCAGCGATCATAATCGGTACGCAGGATATGCTTGTCTCTGCAGCTCTCATGCGGGGCTATGGCTGCAACCGCTTTCGCTGGCCGGTGGATTTTGCTCTCCTCAACAACGATGCCCTGTGGGTCTTCGACGAGGTACAACTCACCGGCGCATCGCTTCCCACTTCGGCGCAACTCGAAGCTTTTCGGCGAAAATTCCATGTCGGCCGCCAATGCCGAACGCTCTGGATGTCGGCAACATTGGACCCCGGCTGGCTTAAGACTGTGGACTTTACGCCAGCGGACAAATCTCGGCCCCACGACCTCAGTGAAGCCGACCTCGCTACATCTGGAAGTCTGTGGTTCGCCAAGAAGAATCTGCGGCGACTTGAAATTGACAGCGCCCAGATCGCGAAAAAGGAAGGGCTAAAAGCCTATGCTGCCGCTCTCGCGAGGGAAGTATCACGAATTGCAAATAGCAAAACAAACACTATTGTTTTCCTCAATACTGTCGGTCGCGCCCAAGCCGTTTTCGACGCCCTGAGGGCTGACAGCCATCATAAAAACGTAATCCTTATTCACTCGCGATTTCGCAAGAACGATCGCAGCATACGGACAAAAGAAATTGGCGAGGAGCCGCCAGCCGGAGGACGGATTATTGTCGCAACCCAGGCGCTTGAGGCCGGAGTCGACGTCAGCTCCGCGGCACTGATCACCGAAATCGCTCCGTGGTCCTCGCTCGTGCAGCGATTTGGCCGATGCAATCGCTATGGCGAATGCGGCGAAGCGGGAGCGAACGTGTTCTGGGTGGATTTGTCGGACAAGGCCGAGGATGCCAGACCATATGATTTGGGCGAATTATCTCATGCGCGACAGATTCTTATCAATCTATCCGCTTGCGGCCCCGCCGATCTGGCAGATGTCCCGCCCTCCGCTCCGCGACGGGCGGCGGTAATCCGTAGACGCGATCTTTTTGAGTTATTCGATACCGATCCGGACCTTTCCGGATTCGATATCGATATCTCTCTCTACGTCCGGGAAGCAGACGATACCGATGTGAGATTGTTCTGGCGGCCGGTCGAAGGGGATGTACCGTCCGCAGAAGAACCGCATCCGAGTCGTGAAGAGCTCTGCCCTGCCCCGATTGGCGGCGCGAAGCGGCTGCTGGCACGAAAAGGAGTCCAAGCATGGAATTGGGATGCGCTTGCCAGAGAATGGCAAAGAGTGGGGAAGGACAACGTATTTCCCGGTTTGGCGCTTTGGGTTAATTCCAAATCCGGTGGATACGATACGGAAAAAGGCTTCGATCCGGACGCGAGCGATGAAGTTGCTCCGATTTCAGATTCCGCAGACCGGGAAGCCGAACGCGCCCTCGATAACGATGAAGATACGGCAAGCAAATTCTGCGTGAGCTTGGCAAACCACAGCATACATGTGCAACAAGAGGTGTTCCGCCTCGCCAAATGCTTGGATGTACCGGACGACCTTAAGGATATACTCGTGGAAGCCGGGCTCTGGCACGATCTCGGCAAGGCGCATGATGTATTCAAAGCGCGCTGCGGCTTGGCGCCTGAGGCCACGGCGCTTGCAAAGACCCCTCGCTACAATTGGCGTCTCAAGGACGGCCGCAACCGTCGCTACTTCCGACACGAACTTGCCTCCGCCCTGGCCTATCTCGCGACCCGGCAATGGGCCGAAACGGCGAGCCTGCCTGCGTATCTGATAGCGGCCCACCACGGGAAAGTGCGCATGCGCATCCGTGCCCTTCCCAACGAATCCGCTGGTGAAAGCGACCGCCTCTTCGCCCGCGGTGTTTGGGATGGTGACGCACTTCCCGAGACTTACCTGGGCGCAACGGCGGTTCAGGCGACCGAGCTCAATCTTGCCATCATGCAGTTGGGCGATGGTGATTGCGGGCCGAGTTGGACCGCTCGCACGCAGAAACTCCTGGAAGAGCTCGGACCGTTCCGGCTCGCCTGGCTGGAGGCGCTGGTCAGGATCGCGGACTGGCGCGCTTCCGCAGCCGAGGATGCGGCAGGTCACGACGATGTATGAACACGTTCTTCGCGGCTGCGCGCCGATTCCACTTGCGTCGTATCTGAAGGCGCTTGGTATCTTTCGGCTCGTTGCTGAGCAGAAGGACAAAGACGCACGAGGATTTTGGCGAGACGAAAGCTTCGTCCTCCGAACTGCCCTTTCGGAAACTAATCTAATCATTTTCTTTCTTGACCAATACGCTCCCTCACCACTGATTTCACCTTGGAATGGGCGCGCAGGCTTCCTGGAAGGTGAGGACAACGAGGATTCGAGCCGTGGTGGGGCGGAGTTGGTTCGCTTATACCAACAAGCGAAAGCACCAAAATTCATCGCATTGCAACGCACCATAGATGCGTTACTAAGCATGTCGTCGCTGCGGCAGCTGAACAGCTTGCGAGACCGGCGCAAGAAATTGCATGCAAAAAAAAAGTCGGGGCAAGTGACCGACGACGAAATCGCCGAACTTGGTAACGTGGCGAACCGCGAAGCCGCACTCAAGACAAATATTCTAATGGAGCTGCGAAGCGATGTGCCCGATCAAGTCGTAAGGTGGATGGATACCTGTTGGCGCATCGGAGCCTCCGAAGACGGGGCACCTCCCGCACCACTGCTGGGCAGTGGCGGAAATGACGGCAGCCGCGATCTCGGCGTAAACTTCGGACAGCAACTCTCTGCTCTATTCGATTTTTCGCACACTCAAGGTGAGCCAAGACCAGGCGCACAAGCGGCCTTAAAGGCGGCGATTTTTGATGCTATTACTTCAGGACTAAAACGGGAGGCCATAGGGCAATTCGCGCCTGGTCAGGGTGGTCCAAACGCAGGCGTCGGCTTCGGCCAAGAAGCCCCACTGAACCCCTGGGATGCTGTTCTCTCACTTGAAGGTTCAGTTATCTTCGCCGGCTCTATGACACGCCGTCTAGGCGGCTTCGGTGACCAAGCATCATTCCCATTTACGGCCGGCACTACGGGAGCAGGTGGGTCGTCTGCGTATCTGACGGACGAAGGAGAGGCACGAGGCGAAATTTGGGTACCATTGTGGCGACAGCCAGCAACTTATCAAGAAGTTATCGCTCTTTTTTCGGAAGGGCGCGCGACGTTGCGTCGCCTTCCCGCTCGTGATGGATTGGATTTCGCTCGCGCCGCCGTGACTCTGGGATTTGACAGGGGAATATCTGCCTTTCAACGCTATGGCTTCCTGAAGCGCGAGGGTCGGTCCTACATTGCCGCCCCAATGGGGCGTATCCTAGTGCGAAGGAACTACAACGCCAATCTGTTGAATGACGTCGATCGCGGGGCGTGGCTGCGACGCTTCCGCGACCACGCTCGAGCGAAAAACTCATCGGCCAGAGTGCAATCAGTTGCTAATCGCCTTGACGAAGCGATTTTCGAACTCACTCGGCATCCCGCGCCACAATCCGTGCAGGAGGTGCTCGCAGTTCTTGGGGAAGCTATACGTTATACTGTATTGAGTCCTAAGGCGCGCGATCCGAAACAGAGCGGGCTGAATCCGCCACCGCGCCTCTCGCGTCGCTGGTTTGGCGCGGCCAACGACGGCACGGCGGAATTTCGTATTGCTGCGGCGCTGGCTGGTTTGGGACGAAGCCCGTTGGCCCACGGAGGCTTGCAGGAACAGGCAGACTCGCTCGGCAAAGTTGCGGACGAAAACTCTTCGGAGACTGTTGATGGGGTGGACAACGGGACAGCAGAGCAACACTCCGAAACGGCGGAAGAGGAACGCGTCCGCCAGATACCGCCACCTCCCTTTCGCGCTCATCTTGCACCGCTCGATGAGACCAGTTGGTATGGATGGTACCGCAAATGGAGCAACAATGATCGCTTGGCCGTCTGGGGCACTGGTGGGCTCGAACGCAATTTGATTGCTGTACTTGAGCGACGTTTGTTGTTCGCCAGCCAGCGTGGTTTGACTGGCCACTCTTTCGAGGCGAGTTCTCCGGCCGATCTGGCGAATGTCCTCACTTTCCTTGCTCATACGACGGATGACGCGAAGATTAGTGCGCTTGTTCAGGGGCTCGCCTGGGCCGAGCCTCCCTACTTCTTTCGCACTGAGCGCTCCGAGATGAAGCCCTTGCCACTCGATTATGCCATCCTGAAACCGTTTTTTGCACCAGTACAACAACTTCGCGAACTTGGCGTGCTTCGCGAAAGCGTTGAACTGTCCATTCCAACGGGGCTGGTGCCGCGCCTGGATGCAGGAGACGTCGGGTCTGCGATGGCGCTTGCCTGTCGGCGCGCAAGAGCCTCGGGTCTTCCCGCCACGTTCGAGCCGCGCGCGGAGCATGTCTCCGGGATTAACGGTCGCCGGCTATTGGCGGCTTTGCTGATCCCAATCCGCACCTCCGATCTGAAGCGGGTACTGGAGCGCGCCTATCCCACCTTGTTTGAAGAAGATCCCCCAAAAAAAACGCAGGAGGCTACTGATCATGCCGCTTGATTTCTCAGTTCTCAAAAGCGCTCCACGCTTGCTGGCCGAGGCGCAACTCAAGCCGATCCAGGGAACGCGCTTTCAGCCCACCGGCTTTCCCAATCTCGGTGCAGCCGAATATGAGGGCCCGGACGGAACCAGAATGCTCCTTGTCGAATCGGCGCAAAGTATGGCGAACCGCTTGGAGGCGGTGTGCTGGGACGACCTCAACGATGATTGGATAAAACCCCTCAGGGGTTTGCCTGTTATCAAAGTGCTCGACAAAGCCGGAGAGCCCTTAACCAATTCTGTGATCGAAGCACACCGAATTAATTCTCCCTACATATTGGAGGGCAAGGACAAGTCCGTATTTAATCTATTGCGAGAGCGGCTTGCGGACATGGAGGAAGGGCGCGTCGACATCCGCAGGCTAGCCGCCACATTGCTCAAATTCGATCCCAACGCGCTTCTTCACGGCGTCTTCTTGGCGAAGAAGGAGCTTGCAGGCGGGCGCCTCCGGCTGCCTCGCGCGCTGTCCGCCTTCATCGAAGCTGATATGGTGCGCGTTGCCGCTAGCGGCGGTGTCAAGAACGATTCTGTGAACCCCGGCGGGGATACCGGTAAGGGCTTTGGAAACGTCCCCTTCCCGCGTGACGAATACACCGGACACATAATGGCGTACTTCAATCTCGATCTTGCGCAAATCCACGCTTTCGGCCTGGGAGATAACGCCGAAAAGCTTCTCGTCGCGCTGGCACTCTTCAAGATCCGAAAATTTCTTGATGTTGGCCTCCGTCTCCGCACGGCGTGTGACCTGACGCTTGACGGCGAATTGGTTGTGAAAAAGCCCGAGGGCTTCATGCTGCCATCCCTCGATTTTATCGAGAAAGAATTACCCGGCCTCATCGCGGCTGTGCGCGCGGAGAATAAGTTCAACGAGAGTGAAAATAGCGTCACGATCGTTACGTACGAGAAATAAGCCGTGATCGCGCTTCAGTTGCGATTTCCAGCCGGACGCTATCATGCCACGCCTTGGGGCCGGCATGTGAACGAAGCCGCTCTCGCTTGGCCGCCGGAGCCCTTGCGAATTCTTCGAGCTTTGATTGCATGCCACCACCGCAAAGCCGACAGAGCGCTGTTTTCGCGGCAATCGCTCGCAGAGTTGATCGAGGCATTGGCGGCCGAACTGCCCTATTACAAACTACCTGAAGCCATCCATGCACATACACGCCACTATATGCCGGCGCCTGCAAAGACCACGCTTATTTTTGATGCCTTCGCGCGTTTCGATCCGGAGGATCCGCTTGTTGTTGGCTGGCCCCAACTGGCGCTCAATCAGGAGCAACATTCGCATTTTGAACACTTGGCCGTACGACTTGGATATCTGGGCCGGGCCGAAAGCTGGGTCGAGGCGACCGTAATCGAATGGGACGGTCAGAATGCCAACGCGCGGCCGCAAGAAAGCGGCACAAGAAGCGCCGATCAGGGTACAACCACCCATAGCCCTGATTTGAATCGTGTTTCTCTCTATGCACCGCTTTCGCCGGAACAATACCGCGAAGCGCGCAGTCACCTGATCCAAGAGGAACGCGATCGGCGCCGCACGGGTTGGACAAAAAAATCAAAGCCCACGGACAAGGCGATCGAGAACGACATGAAGGATTTTCTTGCGACACTACCCGAGCGCCTCGCTGACGCGCTTGCGGTCGAGACATCCAATCTCCAAGCTGTGGGTTGGAGTGATCCGCCTGCGGTACATCGCGCTCTCTATTCCGCGCCCGAACTCAGGACAGCTTGGCTCGGCGTGCGTCGCAATCGGGTGACGCATGAGCAATCCAATCCCACGGTCGCCCGTTTCGTGCTCGCAGGACGGCCACGGCCGCGGGTCGAGGATACCCTGAGGATTGCCGAGATCATGCGATTAGCCGCGATGGCAAGATTCGGCTGGGAGAGCAGCACGGGGCGGCGGCGTCCTAAAGCACCTGGGGTAATCTCAGGCTATGGCCCGGATGGCAAGCCGCTGCGCGGCGACAACCACGCTCATGCATTCTGGCTGCCGGAAGATGCTGACAATGATGGCGAGTTGGAGCATGTGATCGTTTACGCTTCCGGCGGATTCAATTCTGAATGCCGCCGAAGACTCGATCAGATCACGCGCCTCTGGATCGGTGACCGCGACAGTGACGACGATGACGAAACAGCGAAATCCGCTAACACCGAATGGCGCTTGGCGCTCGAAGGTTTTGGCTCTCCCAAGGATTTTGCTGCCGCAAGTCCATTGCTTGGGCAGTCGGCCAAGTGGGTATCGGTCACGCCATATCTCCTGCCGTGGCACACAAAGAAGAATTTTAGATGGACAGATCAACTCGCGCGCGAAATTGTGGAACGGGGCCTGCCCGAACTAGCCGAACCGGCGCGCGACCTCGATTCAATAATCATAAAGGGCCGCGAGCGGCGGCCCATACATTTTCATCGCTTCAGGTCACGTCGAGGGCTGACGCAACCCGATACGCTCGGGCGATTCGTCCAACTGACATTCAAAGAAGAAATATCCGGACCGCTTGCGCTAGGCTACGCCTGCCATTTTGGTCTAGGCTTATTACGCCCCGTTGAATAAGGCTTTCTTGCACGAACCTGTTCAGCTTGCCCCTGACAGACCTGTTCGATGAGTGCTGGCGCTGCCGAACCGGATGCTTTCGACCCGCGCTGGCTTCGTGCGGTGATCGAAGAGAATTGCTGGCATTTTCATCGGCAGCTTCTGGCGCGGTATGGCATCGTTCTCGCGCCCGGAGAATTCTCGGCGATTGCAAAGGCTGTGCGCGACGGTAGCGCCCTGCTTGTCCAACGGAAATCAAAGAAATTTGGCATTTACTGGGTCCGGGTTCGAAGCGCCCGCCGTAAAATTTACGTGCTTGCCGACGCCGCCGGCGTTCCTCATACGGCGTGGCCCCGAAGCAGAAAATTGGACAAGCGCAGGCGAGAAGCCGCCGATCTGCGGACGGACTACATTCTGCGCTGGCGGCTTGTGTCGTGGCGGCCGGCTACGAACCGCGCTGACGTTGCGCTGCCTGCGCAACAAAGTGAACTCGCAAAGATATGGGAGGCTCAGGATCATCTCCGCCCGCAAGGCCACGAAGCAGGAACATGACGACCATTACCGCGCGAATTCGCAGGCGTGACGGAAGCTTGTGCGTGTTTTTGCGGACGGGCACGAAGAAATCATGGAACAGCGCCCAAGTGGCCGATGAGCGAGGAAGAAATTCTCGCCGACCCGATGCGCGGCCACTGACGGAAGAAGAGCTCAAGCGCGTTCGGCGCGTGGCCCGCGGGTGAAAACGCTGCGGCGGGCGCTGCATCTCACGTGAGGCAGGAATTCGCCGCGCGCTATCACATTCCGCTCGGCACGCTCCGGGATTGGGAGCAGGGCCGGTCCGAGCCCGATCAGCCGGCCAGAGCTTATCTGAAGGTCATCGCCCGCGATCCCGAAGGCGTGTCGCGCCTGTTGCGGGGGTGAACCATAGCCCAGCCCCGGGAAACATCAGTCGCGCGTTCGCTTCTTCTCCCGTGCCAACAACTCGTCCAGCAATCCCTGCCGGTAATAGAAACTTGTCGCCTTCAGTCGTTCGAAAGCACCGGCAAGATCGACAAGCCCGCGCCTTGCAGCAAGATCGAGGATGCCCAGCGTTCCGGTGACCGCCAATCCGCGGCGGCGCGCGAAGGCGGCACCATCGCGCTCGTCGATCAATACGAGATCCGCGCGCAAGGCGAGCCCCAGCGCGATTGCGGCACGCTCGCCGCGGTCGAGCGACGGAGCCGCAAGGCCCAGTTCATCGATAGGCGGGTCCCGCCTTGTTTCAAGCCACGACGAAGGCGATCTGATCCATTGCCGCACCAGCAATGGCGCGCCCGGATCGGCGAGCTCGTCGCAGACTGCCTGTGGAATAATCACCTTGTCGAACAGCGCGGGCAACAGGGCAACATCGCCGGTAAGCACAAGATAATGCACCGGGCCGGTATCGGCGACGACGATTGGCATGCGGCTCAGCTGCCGAGGCGCTGCAAATCCCGACGGTCCTGATCCAGATCTGCCTGCGTGTAGCTGCCATGGATCCCGTGTGCGACCAGGAAGGCATCAAGTTCACCGCGCGTGCGAAAGCCGAGCAGTTCTTTCACCTCGGACCGCGTCAGGCGGCCATGCCTGAATTCCTCCAGCGCAAGCGCTTCCAGCGCGCGGCGCTCAAGCTCGCCCGCAGCGCCAAGCCGCTCTGCCAGACCGTCGGGGATTCGCAGCGTGAGATTCATGGTGTCAGCTTACAGGTGGCATCGAAAGCCGTCAAAAAGCGCCATTCGCGTCCGGGCAAACGAGATCGGCAATCGACATGTCCTGCTCCAGGCATCAGGTCCAATGTCAGAATAGGCTTCCGAAGGGATCGTACAAGGTACGCCGATGCGGCACCAATTGCGCCCACGCCCGGAAACGGATTGAAATCGCCTTCGATGGTGCGCTTCGACAAGCTTGCAACGAAAGGCAAGCGAATCGTCGCCGGCCGCGTCGGCGCCGTCGATAGACAGCATCGGGAAACATTTCTTCGCGTCTTCGGTTTCGGGCGGCTATGATGGCTGCCGGAGAAGGTGTGATGACTACAATGGACGTAATGCCTGTTCGAACGGAGGCCGATTACGACCGGGCGCTCCGGGAGATCGAGCAATATTTCGAGCGCGAACCTGGGCGCGGCACGAAGGACGGCGCGCGCTTCGACGTTTCGGCCGCCCTGATAGAAGCGTACGAAGTCGACCATTGGCCGATCGAGCCGCAAAGATCCTGTGGGACGATGGGGCCGTGACTGGCGAAGGATCTCACGCCCCGTAGATCATCCCGCGCCGGACGAGCTCTTCGCGCACCTCTTCCATCGCCTTGCGGCGTGCCGCGCTGGCCAGCGCCCTGGCCTGCCGCTCCCCATATTTCAGAACGCCGAATTGGCAGGTCCGCCGGATGCCGTCGGCGTCATGCCAGAACGCCTGCCAATAGGGCCGCTCGCGCCCGGTGTCGCGCTTGACGTAGCGGCCGATGCCCACGGTGCCGGACCGGTTGCGCGTCTGCATGCGGTTGCGCCGCCATATGGCGTAGTCCGCGTCCGAGATTTCGGCCATCAGCCGGTCGCGATGCGCCTTCGCCGCCGCGAGCGCCTGCTTTTTCCCGCCATGGACGCTGTCGGTGAAATATTTGTGGAGGTACTTTCCACGGCGCTTCAGCGTCACCTTCCAGCTGTGGGTGGATGTGACGTCGTTGTCGACGCGCACGATATGATGGTGTTCCGTGCGCGCCTCCCGAAACGGTCCGCCTTTCGAGATTCCCTTTTTGCGGGTCATGCCGCTCTCACATCCGTCTTCGCGAAATCGTCGCCCTTGAACAGCAGCGGCGCGTCGAGCGATTTCGCCAGCGCATAGGCGAAGCAGTCGCCGAAATTCAGCCCGGCCGGATGCCGTCCTTTCCCGAATCGTTCGAAGGCGCGGACAGCCCTGCGGGCCAGTTCTTCGTCGACAGCAACGATTCCGACCCCGGCCGCCCTGAGCCAGGGCTCGAATTGAGGGCGGATCAACGGACGATTCGACAGAACGAGGGCGCATTCCACGAAATTGGCGGCCGCGAGCGCCCGCCGCTCAAAGCCCGCAAGCGCTTTCGCAAAACGCACGGTCTCCGGCTCGCCCGAAAGCATGGCGATCACGGCTGAAGTATCAATGACAATCAAGTCGGCAAACCGTTCTCGTCATAGCCAAGAATTTCGTCCGGAGAACGCGGGTCGATTACGGGGGATTCGCGCCACAATCGCTGCATTTCGCGGGTCGCCGCAAGAATGCGCTCCACCTCGGCCTCGTCCGGCCGCCGCTTCTGCTCACGCGCGATCCTCTCATGCTCCTTCCGCAAAAGCTCCAGAACAAGCTCGGATGCACCTTTGCCCGTGACTCTCTTCAGCTCGGCCAGCAGGCGGTCGGCTTCCTTGTTCTTGATATTGATGGACATGGCGCGCGCTTTCTGCATACAGAAACCGCTTCTGTATACAGTGTTCCGCGTTAATCATCCAGGAAAATTCCGGCGCTATACCGGACAGGTCCATTTCGGGACCAGGGGGCGCCGCATGTCCACCAACCAGCTGTCCTTCGACCTGCCCGCGCCGCCCGCCACCGGCGAAATGCCGCTCGTGCCGGCGCGCATGGTCAACGAATATGTCTATTGCCCCAGGCTCGCCTGGCTCGAATGGGTGGACGGCGTCACCGTTCCTTCCGCAAAGCTGTTGATCGATTTCCCGCCAGGTTGAGTAGCGTAGACGAATCGTCCTACCGATTCATCCACCGCACATCAGTTGCGGCACTGGCGTTCAGGGCGTGGCTTGGCATGTGGGGCCATCATGAACCGGATTATCGCAACGTTCGATGTGATTACCCCCCTATTCCTGGGCGGGGCCGATCCTGCCGAAACCGCCGAACTGCGGGCTCCGAGCATCAAGGGCGTGCTGCGTTTCTGGTGGCGCGCTCTGGCGTGGAGCAGATGCAATGACTTGGCAAAAATCCACGCTGAAGAACAGCAGGTCTTCGGCGCAGCAGAAACGGGCCAGTCTTCCTTCCAGTTGCGCACACGGTGGCTGCAGGAGGCGAGTCTCTTATCGAACACGCGTTCTCTCGTTTCCAACCGCTTCGGCACATCGTATCTGGGCTATGGCGTCATCAATCGGGGAAAAGGGCAGACTCCACGTCCTGCTCTTGATGGGGATGGCCGCTTTGAGATTTCGCTCCTTTCACTGAATCGGGAAGCCGGTACTTCAAAACGGCATGACATTGATCGGCATCTTGTCGATGCGCTTAAACTCTTCGGCCTGCTTGGCGGACTCGGTGGCCGCGCACGGCGTGGCTGGGGTAGTGTCGCGATGACCAGTGTTGCCGGAGCTGAATGGGCAACACCTGTCGACCTCGGCATGTATCAGACTGCTCTCGCCTCCCTTGTCGGCTCGACCTTCAATGCCCCACAGCCTGCCTACAGCGCGTTCGGGAAAGGTACGCGGCTATGGGTGTTCGGAGTGAAAAGCGATCCCATTGACGTGCTCAATTGCATCGGGATGGCTTATCAGGAATTCCGAAAGAAGAACCGAACATTCGCTTTCGGTCTCCCGCACAAACGGTGGACGGGGAAAGAAGATCGACGCGCAAGTCCTCTGCTCTTCCACCTGCACCGGCTGAGGAATGAATATGCTGCGGCCGTGGCCTTTCTTCGGTCACCATTCCTCGAAGGTCAGCCGTTAGACAGTGACTATGACAACATCGACAAGCTCTTTGAACAACTACCAGTGATGCTGAAACAGAAGGGGCTTGCGCAGGCAGCTGCCGTTATCCCGTGAAGCGCCTTCTTCACTTTACGCTCGGCCCTGTGCAGGGATTCGTGGCGCAAGCACGAAGGACACGGGATTTGTGGGCTGGCTCGTTCCTTCTTTCGCTGCTTGCGGGAGAAGCAATGTGCGCGGTTACCAGAGCCGGTGGAAGGGTCATCCTGCCCGATGTCAAAAACGATCCATTGTTCCGCAGGATCAAAGACGGTGTGGGAGATACCGGGCCGGCTACCGGCTCCCTTCCCAATCGCTTCAAAGCGGAAATACCAGACAGCTTCGATCCGGGAGAATGCCGCGAAGCCATTCTGAAAACGTGGCGCGGGATTACCGACCAAGTCTGGCGCCGTTTCATTGACGGGCCGGTGGCTCTGCGGGGCTGCGGGACGGATGGAATCTGGAACAGGCAGATCGACGGGTTCTGGGACATTGCGTGGGTTACTGGCGCCAATCCGGGCGATGGCAAGGACCTGTCGTGGCTCGACCGGCGCAAGAACTGGCGTACGCATCGCCCTCCCGTCGAAGGCGGCGACCATTGCATGCTGATGGGAGACTGGCAGGAGCTGTCGGGATTCATCCGGGCGCGGGAACGGAACGCACAGGACGAGTTCTGGGACGCGCTGAAAGCGCGAACGGATACAGGCAATCGACTCAATCTGGAGAAGAACGAGCGGCTCTGCGCGATAGCGCTGGTCAAGCGTCTGTTTCCAGAGGTGGCGAAAACCGCACTCGGCTGGGAACCATCGTGGAACGGCGAGACCGTGCGCTGGCCCTCAACGCCCCGTCTGGCGGCAGCGGAATGGCTCCGCTACGCCTGGAAAGAGGCGCGCGCCGAAGCAACCGCCTTCATAGCGGAATGCGGCAGCAGGCTCCCCGAACCGGAACTTGAGGCGGGTAACAAGCTTTCGCAGGTGTCAGGCGCACTCCTGCACAGGAATGGAATCGAAAGCGCGCACTCCGACGAACTCCCAGGTAGTGCCGCAAACGCCAAAACAACGCGACAGAAGCTCCGCGATGCCCACAAGGCTCTTGTGGAAATCGTTGGTGAGCCTTCGGCGTTCTACACGCTGCTGCTCATGGACGGCGACCATGTCGGAAGGCTGCTGCGAGAGAATCAGATCAAGGTGGCGCAC
>DATJUM010000251.1:0-4004 GCA_035502355.1 Rhizomicrobium sp.
GACCGGGATCGGCTGTTGCTGGCTCACCGTACTGCCTGCGGCAGTACCGCTTTGGGTGATCTGCCCGGAAGACAGCTGATTGTTGAGATTGTCGAGCAGCAGGGACGTGCGTGCGATCAGGCTGTTCGACATCGCCGAGGACTGCAGCGCGTGGAGCTTGTGGGCGACGTTGCGCTGATAGTGCGGGAGATCCGCCGCGAGGTGGGCAAGCTGCGTACCGATGAAGAGAACGACGGTGCCGATGACCGCCATGGCAAAAAGTGTGGTCAGCGCGACCGAAAGGACGCGCCCCACCCTGAGCCGGCGCAGGAGCGTGACGGCGGGAGCGAGAGCGAAGGCCAGAAGGATGGCGAGGGCGAGCGGCTCCAGAATCGGACGTGCGAAATAGATCGCAGCGATGGCGATTGCTGCCACCACAGTGGAGGCGGCAAGGCGCATTTGCGGGTCGAAAATCGCCCCTCCATGCCCGTGGGGAGCGGGGCTTTCGGTGATTTGGGTCATACGTCCCTTCCGGCTGTGCGGAAATGGAACGCATCGACGGCCCGATGAGTTCGGGTTTGGGCAGCGGGCCTAAGGAATCCACTAAAATTTGTCTCGACTACAATATCCTGTTTGCATCGATTTCTATCTATAGTCTGGGCTTTTCATTGAACGCATTCGGATTTGCGGGACAATGCCCTCACATCGCGCGTGCCCGGTGCCGCGCTGATCCAAAATAAAAAGGGCCAGTATCATGAAGACCGTCTACCGCGGCCTCGCCATGGCCGCGACAGCTATCGCTTTGTCTGCGTGTGCGGCGTCGCCGGAAAGCATCAAGCCGCACGCTATCGATGCCCGGCAGTACTCATATCTGACTTGTCCGCAGCTGGCCGAGTACAAGGCCACGCTGACGGCGGCCTACAACAAGGCGGCGGACTCCGAAGACAATGCGCGGATGGAAGATGCCGCGACAAGCGTCCTGCTCGGTTTCCCCGTCGGCTCGATGACCCACGAATCCGTTCCCTGGCAGGTCGGTGACCTTAAAGGCCGTATTGTTGCCATTTCTCAGCTGCAGGTCGCGAACAAATGTGAACAGCAGCAGGAGGCGACTGCGGAACAATAGTCTCGCGATCGCGGGGCTTGGGGCCGGCGGGTTCGCCTGGAAGGCGGGCGCGTTGCCCGCCTTTTCGGTCCGGCGGCGCCAGGTGCCGGAATGGACGCGCGAGGACGCTATATTATCCCCGACGAGCGCGTTCTAGGGTAACGGGGGTTAAATCGCAGCCGCGCCATTCCGTTGTCATTTTACACCCCCCTTGCGATCCTGTTTTTCGCGTCGGCTTGGGCGGGCGCCCAGAACGCGCTTGCGGGCGGCGGATCATTCATCACCCTGCCATCGCTGATGTTCACCGGCATGAATGCTCGGTCCGCCAACATCACCTCGACGATCGCGCTATTTCCGGCCCAGATTGCGACGGGCTGGACCGGACGCGCATTCGTCGCCGGTGCAGGCGGCCTCCCGTTCCGTGTGCTCGCCGCGATCAGCCTTGTCGGCGGTGCCTTGGGCGCCGTTCTCCTTCTCATTACGCCGCCCTCTTTCTTTGCGCGGCTGGTGCCCTGGCTGGTGTTGTTTGCGACGGCGGTATTCGCGTGGGGCAGTTTCGGAAAGAAAACGGACGCCACAGCCAGGCTCAGCCGTTTCGGTGTCGCGATCGCGCAATTCCTGATCTCGATCTATGGCGGCTATTTCGGCGGCGGCATCGGCTTTCTCATGCTTGCGGCCCTGACCGCGGCGGGTCTTGTCATCCGCACGGCCGGCGCCACGAAGAACGTACTGGCCGGGATCATGAACGCATCGGCCGTCGTCATCTTTGCCTTCTCGCCGGATGTCGGGTGGCTTCAGGCGGCTGTGTGTGCGGCAGGCGCGATCGGCGGAGGTGTCGCCGGCGGATTACTTCTGCAGCAGGTGAACGATCGCTTGCTCCGGATCGCGGTAATCATCCTCGGCGCAGCTCTCACGGTCGGTCTCTTCGTTCACGCGGCCTGAAGGCGCCTGTCATTGCGTGTAAACTGCCGCCGTGAGCGTGTGCCGGAAAATCATTCACATCGACATGGACGCCTTCTATGCGTCGGTGGAACAGCGCGACAACCCCGCCTTGCGCGGACGCGCCGTTGCAGTCGGGCATGGTGCGAGGCGCGGCGTGGTCGCGGCGGCGAGCTATGAGGCCCGCACCTTCGGCGTGCGCTCCGCCATGCCCTCGACGACCGCGCTGCGCAAATGCCCCGACCTTGTTTTCGTGCCGCCCCGCTTCGAGGTCTATCGCGCGGTTTCAAATGAGATCCGTGCAATCTTTGCCGAGTACACGCCGCTCGTCGAGCCGCTTTCGCTCGACGAAGCCTATCTGGACGTAACAGGGAATCTCCGCGGCCTGCCTTCGGCCTCTGCCACCGCCACGGAGATCCGGGCCCGCATCTTCGCGCAAACAAAGCTGACGGCCTCGGCCGGCATTTCCTACAACAAATTTCTTGCGAAGCTCGCCTCCGATCACAGAAAGCCGAACGGGCAATATGTGATCACGCCGCGTGCGGGCCCGTCTTTCATTGAAGCGCTCCCCGTTCACAAATTCCACGGTGTCGGACCGGTCACGGCAAGCAAAATGAACAGGCTGGGAATTTTCACGGGCGCGGATCTCAAGCGGCAGACCTTGGAATTCCTGGTGCGCCATTTCGGCAGGTCCGGGTCATGGTATTTCGCCATTGCCCGGGGTGACGACAACCGGACTGTCGCGCCCGACCGGCCGCGCAAATCTTCCGGCTCGGAGACCACGTTTTCCAGCGATCTCACCGACTCCGAAGCGATCGAGGCCGCAGTGCGGGGAATGGCCGACGAGGTCTGGGACTGGTGCGAGAAAACGGGTGGCTTCGGCCGCACCGTCACGGTGAAGATCAAGTACGCCGATTTCCGTCAGATCACCCGCAGCCGGACTGTAGGCGCGCCGGTGCGGGACAGGAACACGTTACGAAACATCAGCAGGGATTTGCTGCGCAGCGTCCTGCCGACGGCGATCGGAATTCGTCTGGTGGGAGTCGCGCTCTCAGCATTCGATTCCGCCGTACCAGCGGAACCGTTGCAGATGCGCTTTGATTTGTAGATTTGCAGACGGATTAGCGCAGGTCCCATCTGGTGCGAAAGATCGTGTCGCACAGGCCGGGGCTGCCGAAGCCGTCGCTGAAGCTCACCCGCGAGCGGCGATGATGTTCACCGTGAGCGTGACTCGATACCAGGGACGGCGGAAGGAGGCGCAGAAGCGACGCTCGCCCTGCGGCAGCGGACTGCCGGATTCCCACCGCAAAATCATAGCCCGAATGCTCGTAAAGGCCGCCTACGGCACCGAGGCTCGCGACGAGCAGCTGGAATCCAAGGTCGGCCGTCCCGCCGCCGATGAGAATCAGGGGAACGAGATAGGGACAGACAATCGTCAGAAAAAAATCCGGCGCCGACATGTAGCAGGCTGTTATGCTCTTCGACGCGCCCGTCGAATGGTGCAGGGCGTGGCCCAGCCAGCGGAAGCGCGCATTGTGCAGCAGGAAGCGGTGGGCCGCGTACTGCACGATGTCGTGGCCGACGGTCATCAGCACGATGGCTGCGACAGCCCAGGCCCAGTCGATATCTTTCGGACCCGTGAAGGCGAGGCCGAGCCTCTCGCACAGCCACATGGCCGGCAACAGAACAAGGGTCTGATTGACCAGCACGCGTGGCAGAAAATCAGTGTAAGCGAATCGCTCCCGGTCGCGCAATTTGTACCTGCGCAGCCAGCCTTTGCGGTCACACAATTCGAAGCCGAGCCCCAGCCCATGGAAAACGATCATATGACCGGCCCAAACGAGGATGGAGAGGGGAAAGAAGGCCAGGAAATGGCCGATTTGCGACGGCATTGTCACTCCATGGTCTACCGTCTGCTGATGGCTGCCGGCTGACGGAGACGCCTGATTTTCATAACATTTCTTCCGGAAGAATGTCGATCCGG
>DATJUM010000252.1:0-2463 GCA_035502355.1 Rhizomicrobium sp.
AGCTCGGCCTGCTGGCGCCAGGTCGCGATGTCCGCGATATAGTGCTGGATGATTTGAAACTCGCCGATGGCCTTGCCGAAGGCCTTGCGTTGCTTCGCATACTCGACCGCATCTTCGAGAATCCCATCGAGTGCGCCGACGCATTGCGCGCCCACCATGATGCGTTCGTTGTTGAGCGTCGGCAGCAGCATGTACCAAGCATTGCCGGGTTCGCCTAGAACGAGCTCGTCGGGCACGAACACATTGTCGATCATGACGCTGCAGGATCCCATCCCCCTCATTCCGAGTTTGGGCAGCAGGGTCGCGGTAACACCTTTTTGCTGAGCGGGAAGCAAAAAAAGCGTCAGGCCGTGATGCCGCTTCTTCACGTTCTTGTCGGTACGCGCGAGCAGCAGGATGTAGTCGGCAACGCGAGCCGACGTGCACCACATCTTTTGCCCGTTGATCACCCAGCCGCCGCTGGCGCGCTCCGCCGCCGTCTTCATCGCACCGAGCACGTCCGTGCCGCCGCCCGGTTCCGTGAAACCTATCGAAACTCGGCAACGGCCGGCGGCGATCGACGGCAGAAACTTTTCCTTCTGAGCTTGCGAGCCGTACAAGCCGATGGACTTGCCGCCCGCAAATGAAGTCAGTCCCCAGGTCCACAGCATGCCGCTCAGGGTTCTCGCGAGCTCGCGGGCGAACAGCATCTGGATCATGATGTCGCCGCCCTGACCGCCGAATTCCTCGGCGATCCCAATGCCATGAAAGCCGGCGTCCGAGAGCTTGTCCCACAGCTCGAACGGATAGTCCTCTTCGCGCCGCTCGAGCTTGCGCGCCCAGCTCTTCGGCGCCTCGGCGTCTACCCAGCGGCGAACCGAGTCTCGAAACGCCAGTTGTTCCTCGGACAATGAAAAATCCATGCTCGCCTCCGCTAAAGTCCGAACCCGCCATCGACGATGACGGTCTGCCCGGTGATGTACGATGATCGCTTGGATGCAAGAAACGCGACGGCTTCGGCGATCTCCGCAGCCTCGCCGAACCGCTTGAGCGCGACGCGATTGCGCTGCGTCTCCCAGACCTTGGGTCCGAACAGCTTCTGTTGGAACTGTTCGCCGAGACCCGCGTTGATGATGCCGGGTGCGACCACATTCGCGCGTATGCCGTACCGGCCCTCTTCCCGCGCCACCGCCCGGCACAGCATTTCGGTGGCGGCCTTCGGTACCGCCGACAGCGCGTCTCCGGGAGGATAGCTGTGCGTGGCCACGGTTCCGATAGCCACGATCGTGCCGCCGCCCTGTGAGCGGAACAAGGGAATCGCGGCGCGCACCAGATGCGTGAAGCCGATCAATTCCGTTTGCACGACCTCCTGCCACTGCGCGGCCGAGATTTCCGATACATAGGGCTGCAGGATATTGACCCCGGCCGCAAAAATCACGGTACCCACGGACCCGAATCGCTCATGCGCGGCGCCCAGCGCCGCCTCGACCGAGTCCGCATCCCGCAAGTCGGCGTACGACCGCAACGCCTGGCAATGCGGTGACAGATCGCGCTCCAGCTCCGCGGCCTTTTCGGGGCTCGAACGGTAGGTGAACGCCACCGCCTGCCATTCGGAAGCCAGACGGCGGCAAACCGCCGCCCCCAGACCGCCGGTTCCGCCGAACACACAGGCCGCAGGAGTGACCATGTTACTCGAGCGCTCGATGCTTCACCGGCGCCACGGATCGCCGAATCCAGAAGCCGGCATCAGCATGGTCCTCAGTCCGCCGTCCACGAGGAGGTCGACGCCGGTGACATAGGCGGCATCGGGACTCAGCAAAAAAGCAATGGCGGCAGCCTGGTTTTCCGGCAAGCCTACGGCGCGCAATGGATTCCTCTGAGCGGCGGCGGCCCGTTGAACGGGATCCGAATAGCGTGCGTCGGTCATCGCGGTATGCGTCGAGCCGGGCGACACGGTGTTGCAGCGGATTCCGTCAGGGCCCCACTCCAAGGCCATTTGCCGCACCAGCATGATGAGCGCAGCCTTGCTGGCGCTGTACGCGCCCAACGGTGGCGTGGGCTCGTGGGCGGAGATCGAGGCGGTCGCGACCAGGCTGCCCTTGGAAGCGGCAAGCAACGGATGCGCCGCCTTTGCCAACAGCCACGTGGCGCGCGTGTTGATCGCGAAGGATCGCTCGTAGTCCGCGACGGAGAGCTCGAGCAAGCTCGACCGTTGAATGATGCCGGCGTTGCTGACCAGCCCATCCAGGCCGCCGAACGCGCGCGCGGCGGCATCCACCACGCGCGCGGGGGCGGATTCGTCAGCCAAATCGACGACGATACTTTCGACGCGCGCGTTCTCGGCACGCAGCAGCGCCGCGACCTCGCCCAGCTTCTCCTCGGCGATATCGACCAGAAGAATCTGGGCCTGTGCGGCGTTTCGGCCGGCCGCGTCGCGCGCCAGCCGGATCGCAGTCGCGCGTCCGATCCCGCTCGCGGCTCCCG
>DATJUM010000253.1:0-34296 GCA_035502355.1 Rhizomicrobium sp.
AACGGGCGCCGATGGAGCAGCCGCGGCAATAGCCGGAGCAGCGAATGGTGTCTGCTCGATGGGCATCGGTGGCGCGGACTGCGAAACTTCAGGCACGGCAGGTGGCGGAGGAACAGTCTCGCGGACAGCCGGAGCGACTGGGGGCGTCTGTTCGACGGGCGGCGGGGGCGGTGCGGGCTGTGACACCACCGGCGGGACAGGCGCCGGTGGAGCGGCCTCGGCGACAGCCGGACCGGCTGGCGGCGTCTGTTCCACAGACGGAGGCGGGCCGCTCCGCGAAACTTCAGGCGCGACGGGCGCCGATGGAGCAGCCGCGGCAATAGCCGGAGCAGCCGGCGGTGTCTGCTCGATGGGCGGTGGTTGCAGCGCGGGCTGCGACACTACAGGCGCGACGGGCGCCGGTGGAGCAACCGCGGCAATAGCCGGAGCAGCGAACGGTGTCTGCTCGATGGGCATCGGTGGCGCGGACTGCGAAACTTCAGGCGCGACAGGCGCCGGTGGAGCGGCCTCGGCGACAGCCGGAGCGACTGGGGGCGTTCGTTCGACGGGCGGCGGGGGCGGTGCGGGCTGTGACACTACCGGCGCGACAGGCGCCGGTGGAGCAGCCGCGGCGACAGCCGGAGCAGCCGGCGGTGTCTGCTCAATCGGTACCGGCGGTGGGGGCGCAGGTGGCGGCGTGCTTTCCGCGGTGACAGGAGCGGTCAGCGTTTCTTCTTCGACGGGCGCAGATACGGCGGAAGCAGCGGCAGGCTCGGGTCGTGATTCCGCTACCCTGATCTGCGGTGGGTGGCCCAGTGCAGCCGCAACGGCCTCGCTTTCGGGCTGCACATTGGCGGGATGCTGGTCGAAATATCCTCCGCAGCCGGACAGCGCCACCGCTGCGGTGACGAAGAGGACACGCCTCGACATGACGGGATTTCCTTTTCGGAACCGGCCGCAAGCTTAACCCAAGCCCTTGCGGGATTCCCAGAGCACTGTCCGATTTCGCAACGACGCGCTTCGGCAGCAGGCGAACGATTGGTTTACCTCGCGCGTGAACAATAGGGGCATCGGCCGGGGACCAGACCGGCCGAGGGAAACCTCGTGGATCGTGAAACGCGCATGAGAGCGCAAGCGGCAACAGTTTCGGACGCCATTCCCCTCGAGCTGTCGCCGCTTCTCATGCCTTATGGGCGGGACAGACGCCTCGGACTCAGGATCGAGCGCATGCCGAACCGTGCGCGCCTGTCGCGCGGTCGCAACAATGGCGATGGCACGTGGTCGCTGACGCGCGACGAGCTGGAGGGTTTGGAATATCTGCCGCCGAAGGGCGCAACGGAATCCCCAACCCTGATCGTTCGCGTCATAGGCCTCGACAGCGGCGATGGTACCACACTCACCGTGCTGGATTATCCGGTCCTGTCCGGCGCGGACGCCGAATCCGCCTCCGAAAACAGCGGGGAAAACGCCGCGCGGCGCGAGGAGCTGCGCAGCCTGCGGAGCGAACTTGCCAAGACGAAAACAGCGCTTCGCGTTCTTCAGTCCGAACTCGACGCGTCCCGGAAATCCTTTGAGGCCGAGTTGGAAGAGAGGTTGAACGAAGCCGCGGCCGAGGCGGCATCCGCCCTCGAGGAAAGACGGACCGCCTGGCAGGCCGAGATGCGCGACCGCATGACGAAAGCGGACGCGCGGGCCCAGGAACGTCTCGATCAGGCCCGCAAACGCTTGGCGCGCGACGCCGAAGCGGAGCTGTCGCGGGCCGAGGAAGCCTGGAAAAACGCGGAAGCCGCGCGGCTGGCAGACGCCGAAGCGCGATGGCGGGAACAATCCGCGCGCGCGTTGGCGAAAGAAACAGCGCAGCTCAGGAAGATCGAGGCGGATCTCGCCGAAGCGCGGGTTCATGCGGCTTCAAAGGAATCAACTAATGCTGAGCTGGGCCGGCTGCAGGACGAAATTGGCGGTCTCCGGACTGCGCTTGCCGAGCGGGACCGGCAGGTTGCTGAAGCACAGACTGCTGCAACCTCGGAGGCGCGCGAGCAATCGCGCCGCGAGCTTGCGGCGGCGTTGTCGCAGGCCGAGGAAAAATGGAAAGCAGCGGAAGCCAGACGGCTGGCGGCGGCTGAAGCGGCATGGAGAGAATTCTCCGATCGCACGGTTGCGGAGCTGGGAAATCGTCTCGAAGAAACCGAAGCGGAACTGGCGCAGGCGCGAGCCGAAGCTCAAACGGCCCGCGAGCGGCGCGACACTGCCGAAACCAAACGCTTGCGCGCTGAACTCTCGATCGCACGCGAGACGATTGCCGCGCGCGAGAATGAGCTGGCAGAAGCGCAGTCCGCTTCGGACGAGGCTGTCAGGCGCGCGGAACAGCTTGCTGCTGCCATCGGCAAGGCCGAAGCGGCGTGGAAAAAGGACGAAGCCAAACGCCTGGCTGCGGCCGAAACGCGCTGGAGCGAACAATCGGCGCAGATCATCGCGGATGTTTCCGCGAAGCTGCAGCGCAGCGAAGCAGCGTTGACCAAAGCGCAGGCAGAGCTGAAATCGACGCATGAGCGACACAACGATTCGGAATTCCGTCGGCTGAACGACGCGCTCGTGGACGTTTCCGCGAAGCTCCAGCGCAGCGAAGCAGCGCTTGCGAAAGCACAAGCGGAGCTCAAATCCTCCCACGAGCGACGCGACGGTGCTGAAATGCGCCGCCTGAAGGACGCACTTGCGGAGGTTCAGGCGAAACTTGCCAAGCGGCATGCCGAACTGGCCGAAACACAGACCGCGGCCGACAATGCGGTGGCCGCGGCAAGGCAGGAGTTCGAACATCGGCTCGGCCAGGCGAAGGAAGAATGGGCCGCGGAGGAAGCGGCGCGGCTGGCCGAAGCCAAGGCGGAGTGGAAGAAACATTCCGACCGTCTCTTCAAGCAGGCGACGGTTCGTCTCGAAGGGGCTGAAGCCGCGCTCGCCGAAGCGCGTGCCGCCGCGGGAGCCGCACAGGATCGCCGTGAGGGCGCGGATCTGAAGAGGCTCCGCACCGAATTCTCCGAAGCACGAGCGAAGCTTGCCGAACGCGAGGCAGAGCTTGCAGAAGCCAAAGTGGCCGTTGGCCGCGAGCGGGAACGCAATCGCGCGGATGTGGAAGCTGCCCTGGCGAAAGCGGAGGAAAACTGGAAAGCAGCGGAAGTCGTGCGCCTTGCGGAGATCGAAACGCGGGAACAGGAACGCGGCGCGCGCGCGCTTGCCGAGGCCACGGGGCGACTCGAACGCACGGAAGCTGCGCTCAATGAAATGCGTCTTCAACTCGAGGCCGAGCGGGAACGCGGCATAGTGGCAATCGCCGAAACACGGACACGACTCGAACGGACCGAATCGGCGCTTCAGGACGCGCGCAACCAGATCGAATCCATGCGCGATCCGGCCAACGAAGTGGAGCTCTCGCGGCTGCGTAGCGATCTTGCGTCCTTTCAGGTCCTCATCGACGAGCGCGGGGCGGAACTGGCCGAGGCGCGCGCCGCGGCACGGCGTTCGCGCGAAGAGTGGAACATGCGTATCCAGGCCGCTGTCATGCGCGCGCGGGACGAGTGGCAGGAGGGCGAAGACCGCCGCATGGAAGCGGCACGAAGACAGTGGGAAAGCGATGCGCGTATCAAGGGAACGATCGAATTCGAGCCGGACGAGTTTGCGGGACCGCAAGAGGATCAGAAAGAAGGGCGCCTCGCCAAGGACATCGCGCTTGCTGCCGCATTTGCCGTTCTCGTAGTCGCAGGATTCACATTCTATCCGCAGATCAGCAGACTCCTGACCGGAACGCCGGCCGGCGCCCCGATCGGAATGACAAAGGCTGTAGCGTCAGTGCCGCCCAAACCGCCTGCAGCGCCGCCGTTGCCACAGGCCGTGATAACAGCGTCTGCCGTCAAACTGCACGCCGAACCCTCAGCCGAATCGCATGTCATCACCACCGTAACGCACGGTCTCGGCGTGACACTGCTCGGCCAGACCGGCAACTGGATGCATATTCGCATTGCGGGCGAAGGCGGAAAGCCGGCGCAGGACGGATGGGTCCACGCGACATCCCTGAAGCAAACATCCGCGATCCTGAATCAACCGTCCGCGGCGCCCGACAAGAGTTGAACGGCGTGAGAAAATTGTTCCCACGCCGCGTCCTGCTCAATTCGGCGGAAGCGTTGTCGCGCCGCCATTGATTTCGTCCGCGCGGATTTGGCGATAGATACTGCGCATGGTGGCGTAAGGATCGAGCGAGCCTTTCTCGAGCTCGTGCCGCAGCAGCATATCGCGTGCATGGGTGAGATAGGGTTCCCAGATATGCACGCCCGTCGTCAGACCGAGCCGGTCGAGCAAAGGCCATCCGGGGGGCAGCCAGGTCAGAGGATCGATGAACAAATCTGCTCCGTCGCCCAGGAGATCCCGGGGCGGGTCGGGACCGATGATCGGAATAACCAGGAAAGGACCGGGACCTACGCCGTAGCGGCTCAATGTCTGGCCGAAATCAGCTTTCTGTTCCCGGAGGCCGTAGCTTGCCGCAATGTCCACAATGCCGCCCACTCCGATCGTCGAATTGAGCGCCATCCGACCGGCCATCCGGGCGGCCTGCCCCACGCGCAGCTGCAGCAAATTATTTGCGATCGTAACGGGCTCTTCCGCGTTGGAAAGGACGTTGTGGATACCCATCCGCACCGGCTTGGGTATGTTCTTGATGTAGAGCCCCGCAACGGGAAGCACGATGGCGCGGTCGAATTTCTCGTCAAAATTATAGATGGCACGGTTCGCCGGCTCGAACGGATCATTGGCTGCGAGCGCTTCCGGCGAGGACGTCGCGCAGCCGGATAAAGCCAAACCGCACACAGCAAGCAGTATGAGGGCCGCAAGGCGAATACACACTGATCCATTCCGTGTCGGCGCGAGCATGGATTGAAGGCGTGGCTGCGGGCAGGGTCCCGGTTTCGCGCCGCTGTTCGGTAACTCCGTCGCCTTGCACCACCTGTGCGCATTGTCTTCCGGCCAGCCGCCTCGGAAAGGCCGGAAAAAAGAAATTCTCGAATCGGAATCATCCCTTCCTGCCGGCTTGCCGTCCAGAGGCGGAAACGCGCGATACCGTCGCGGCAGGCGCCGCCTTACGCCGCCGCCCATATGGCCTTTACATTTGCGCCGCGGGTCGCATCTGGTAAGAGCGGAAGACGCTTCGTAACACGCGCGAGGGAAGCTGGAAAATGGCCGCGAAACGACCGCTCGTGATCGTCACGCGCAAGCTTCCCGATGCGATCGAGACGCGCATGCGCGAATTGTTCGACACCGAGCTCAATCTCGACGATACACCGATGGACCAGGCACGGCTGATCGAAGCGGTGCAGAAGGCCGATGTGCTGGTGCCGACGCTGACGGACCGCATCGACTCGAAAGTCCTGGTGCGGGCCGGCGCCAATCTCAAGCTGATCGCCAATTTCGGCAACGGCGTCGACCACATCGATGTCAAGACGGCGCTGGAACGCGGCATCGCCGTCACCAACACGCCCGGCGTGCTGACCGAGGACACGGCCGACATGACGATGGCGCTGATCCTCGCCGTGCCGCGGCGGCTGGTCGAAGGCGCCGAAGAGCTGAAGGCCGAGCATTTCCGCGGCTGGGCACCCAACTGGATGCTGGGCCATCGCATCTGGGGCAAGCGCCTCGGCATCATCGGCATGGGCCGCATCGGCCAGGCCATCGCGCGGCGCGCGAAAGCCTTCGGCCTGCAGATTCATTATCACAACCGCAAGCCCGTGCATCCGCAGATCGAGCGCGAATTGGGGGCGACCTTCTGGGACAGCCTCGACCAGATGCTCGCGCGAATGGACATCGTATCCATCAATTGCCCGCACACGCCGGCGACCTACCATCTGCTGTCCGCGCGGCGGCTACAGCTGATGAAGCCAACGGCTTACATCGTCAATACGGCGCGCGGCGAAGTGATCGACGAGAACGCGCTCGCGCGCATGCTCGAAGCCGGCCAGCTGTCGGGCGCCGGCCTCGATGTCTTCGAGCGCGAGCCCGCGGTCAATCCCAAGCTGCTCAAGCAAAGAAATGTGGTGCTCTTGCCGCACATGGGATCGGCTACGCTCGAGGGCCGCATCGACATGGGCGAAAAGGTGATCGTCAACATCAAGACCTTCGCCGACGGCCACAAGCCGCCCGATCGCGTGATACCCGCGATGTTATGATTTCATCCGTCTTTAGGGAGAGGATGGACAATCGCGCGCGTAGATCACGGAATTCCAGAAATGCGCGCGATGCGAGCCGGATTTTCCGAAACCGCGGTGGCGCAACTCCCGTCCGAGGATCAGATTGAAATAGCCATGCGCGACCAGCGCCGTAACGCCGTCGCGATGTACGCGCGCGATGAGAATGTCGGCGGCCTGTGCCGCCCGGTGCTTGGCGCGCCGGTAGTTCTCGATCTCGGGGTGATAGCCGGCGTGCCACAGGATGCGCGACACCACCGCCCATTTGGGCACTTTCATGCGGAGCAGCGGAATCGGCGGTGAGGCAAGCGGCGCTTCGGCGAACAGCGGATCGGCGATCAGTTCGGCATTCGGCGCAAGAGCGCGTGCGCTGTCCTGCGCCCGCCTGCGCCCGCTGGTGAATACGGCGGAGAGCTCGCCCACCAGATCCTGCAATTCGTCCGGCGGCGCGCTGTTGGGATCGAGGCCCGCTTCTTCATACGCGTCGATGTAGGAGCGAAATTCATGGTGCGAGGCACGCGGCGAGACAGGTATGGCCGGCTGGCCGTGGCGGATGAGAATGATGCGTTGCGCGCGCGAGGATTCGCCGGCACTCTCGGTCTGGCTGTCTTCGCGGGATGGAGACGGTTCCGCCGTTATCTGCACGTAGGTTACCAGAAATCCTGTTTCGGAATGGCGCAGGATAATGGGCCATGGCAAGCGGGCAAGTGAAATGCCGATGACGTTTCCGGCGGGCTTCCTCTGGGGCGCCGCGACCGCCGCCCACCAGGTCGAAGGCGGCAACACCGCAAGCGATCTCTGGCTGATGGAGCATGGGCCCGCGAGCGGCTTTGCGGAACCCTCGCACGACGCCTGCGATCATTATCATCTCTATCCGCACGATCTCGCGCTGCTCAAGGGACTGGGCTTCGGCGCCTATCGTTTCTCGATCGAATGGGCGCGCATCGAGCCGGAAGAAGGATTCTTTTCGCGCGCCGCGCTCAATCATTACCGGCGGATGATTGCCGGCGTCCGTGCAAATGGCCTTTTGCCGATCGTCACGTTTCATCATTTCACGGCACCGCTCTGGTTCACTCGTGACGGCGGCTGGACCGAGCCCAAATCCGTTGACCGCTTCGCGCGCTTTTGCGAACGGGCGGCGCGGGCGCTGGGCGATCTCATTCCTTTCGCCTGCACGATCAACGAAGCCAATATTCCGCTGATGATCAGCGCATTCCGGGTTGCGACCGAAGGCCGGGCCTGGACGCCACCCGAATCGTTCGCGGAGATTGCACGACGCTGCGGCGGCGAGGCCGCGCGCTGGGCGCCCTATCTCGCCTGCGACGGTTACACGGCAACGCCAAATCTCATCGCCGCGCATCGCAAAGGCTACGAAGCACTGAAATCGGCCGGTATCGCCGGCCCCGTCGGCATTACGCTTTCCATTCACGACCTGCAGGCCGAACCCGGCGGCGAACTGCTGCGCGACGCGGCGGAGCAGCTGATCGAGGGACAGTTTCTGGAAAGCATTCGCGGCGACGATTTTGTGGGCGTTCAGACCTATACCCGAATCCGCTTTGGTTCGAAGGGTCACGTGCCGCCGCCCGAAGGCTCCGAGCGAACCCAGATGGGTTATGAATTCTATCCCCGAGCCATCGAAGCCACGGTGCGCAAGGCCGCGCGTCTTTCCGGCTGCCCCATCCTCGTGACCGAGAATGGCATCGGCACGGAAGACGATTCACGACGCATCGCCTACGTCTGGGGCGCGCTCAATGGTTTGCACGCCGCCATTGCCGACGGCATCGATGTGCGGGGCTACATCCACTGGTCGCTGCTTGATAATTGCGAATGGCTGGAAGGCTACCGCCCCAAATTCGGCCTCGTCGCCGTGGACCGCGCGACCCAGGCGCGCACGCCGAAACCCTCGGCGTATTGGCTGGGCCGTATCGCGCGAACAAACACGCTTGATTAGCGGGAGCTCGCGTACTGGTCGGAGAGAGAGGATTCGAACCTCCGGCCCCCACGTCCCGAACGTGGTGCTCTACCAGGCTGAGCTACTCTCCGGCTTTCTCGGGAGGCGGTCTTATAGAGGGGGACCGCAGGCGCCGCAACATTGGCACCCGTCAGGATGGCTGGGGCGGAAGGATTCGAACCTTCGCATGCCGGAATCAAAATCCGGTGCCTTACCGCTTGGCTACGCCCCAATGGCGGCACTCCGCCGGGGCGCGGACCATACTCAGTCGCCCGAGGCCTTTCAACGAAGCCCGGACCCTTGTGCCGCACCGGGCTTTCGTGTGTAGCTTCGGCTGCGCTGGAAAGAGGCTGCCATGGCGGACGAACTGGTTTTCTACACCAACCCGATGTCGCGCGGGCGCATGGTGCGCTGGATGCTCGAAGAGGTGGGCCAGCCCTACCGCGCCGAGATCCTCGATTACGCCAACACGATGAAGTCCCCCGAATATCTGGCAATCAATCCCATGGGCAAGGTGCCGGCTATCCGCCACGGGGATACGGTGGTCACGGAAGTCGCGGCGATCTGCGCCTATCTCGCCGATGCCTTCCCCGAAGCCCGCCTTGCGCCGCCGCCGGGCAGCCGGCTGCGCGGGCCGTACTATCGCTGGCTGTTCTTCGCCGCCGGCCCGGTCGAAGCTGCGATCACCAACAAGTTTCTGGGCTTCGTCGTACCGCCCGAGCGCAAACCCATGACGGGTTATGGTTCGTTCGAGGACGTGATGAACGCGCTCGATACCGCGGTCTCGCATGGCGGCTATCTTGCCGGCGACAGTTTCACCGCCGCCGACCTTTATCTCGGCTCGCAACTCGGCTTCGGATTGCAGTTCGGCACAATCGAGAAGCGCCCGGCGTTCGAGAGCTATTGGGCGCGAATCAGCAATCGGCCTGCCGCCGTGCGCGCCCGCGAAATCGATGACGCGCTGTTGCCGAAGAAGGCCTGAAACGGTGCCGGAGCTTGCGGGTATCGGGCCGAATTCGTAGCTTTGGAGTCGGATATGCGACGCGAGAATTCCGATGCTTAGGCCCCGATTGATGCTGATCATCACCATGATCCTGGCGGCGGCTGCTTCGCGGCTCATTCCTCATCCGCCCAACATGACCGCTGTTACGGCGATGGCGTTGTTCGGCGGTGCTATGCTGGCCGACCGGCGGCTTGCCTTCGCGGTGCCGCTTTGCGCGCTTTTTCTGAGCGACCTTCTGCTCGGCTTCCACGACCAGATGTTTGTGGTCTATGGCAGCTTTGCGCTGATCGTCTGCTTCGGCCTGTGGCTGCAGAAGCATGGTTCGCCCGCAACCATTGCCGGCGCGGCGATCGTGAGTTCGCTGCTGTTTTTTGCGACGACGAATTTCGGCGTCTGGGCGCTGGATCGCATGTATCCGCACACGCTCGCCGGCCTCATCGCCTGCTATACGGCCGCCCTACCCTTCCTTCGCAACACGCTCGCGGGCGATCTGTTCTATGTGCTGATACTGTTCGGCGGTTTCGCGCTGCTGGAACGGCAGTTCCCAAAACTGCAGCATCCTGCAATCGCTGCCGTCTGACCGCGGCCCCACGTAGCAATACGTTCAGGCGTGGATGAAGAGCGGGATGGCGCTCGCGCGCGATCCGCGGTGAAAAGCCACCACGCGCTCACCGACGCGCTGGAAGACGATATCCGTTGAAAGCTCGCCCACGCGGACGTGCCGCAATTCGAGCTGGTCGGTTCCCTTCGGAAGCATGGGCTGGTCCACATGGATTTCGCGCCGCAGACCATCGATTCGCAAGCCAAGACAGGCCTGAACCATCATGAACGGCGCGCCGGCCGCCCAGGCCTGCGGCAGGCATGCCACCGGATAGGCGATGGGCGGTGCGCCGGGCGTACGCGAGAAACCGCAGAACAATTCGGGCAGTCGCATTTCGAAACGAATCGCTGCTTCGAACGCGGCGCCGAGAAGCCGCACCACGGAATCCCGGTCGCCATAGCGGCCGAGCCCCGCCGCGCATAACGCGACGTCATGCGGCCAGACCGAACCATTGTGATAGGACATCGGATTGTAGCGCGCCGTCCCGGCGGCAAGCGTGCGAATGCCCCAGCCGGAGTTCAATGCCGGCGACAGGAGCTGATTGGCCACGTGGCGGGCGCGGCGGCGCGCCGGCAATCCGGTGAAAAGCAGATGTCCGGGATTGGAGGCGCGCACCCGACAGGGCCGTCCTTCGCCATCGCGTGCAATCGCGTAATAGGAAAGATCCTCCATCCAGAAGCGCGCCTCGACGGCAGTACGCAACGCCTCCGCGCGCTTGCGCCAGCGCGCAGCGGCTTCGACATCCTTTCGCTTTTCCGCCAGTGCAGCCATCGCGCGAAAAGCCGCGAACGCGTAGCCCTGCACCTCGATGACTGCAATAGGTCCGCGTGCCAGCGTTCCGTCGGCATGAAAGATCGAATCGTTGCTGTCCTTCCAGGCCTGATTGACGAGCCCCGCCGCATTCGCGCGATAACAGACAAATCCATCGGAGTCGTTCGCCTGCTCGTTTTCGATCCATGACGTAGCCGCTTCGAGCGACGGCCATAATTCGCCGATGAAATCGAAATCCCCCGTCCGTTCGGCATAGGCGCCCGCGAGCATCACGAACAGCGGCGTCGTATCCACCGCGCCATAGTATTGGCCGAACGGCACCTCCTTCAGCGCCGTCATTTCGCCCTTGCGCGCCTCATGCATGATTTTGCCGGGCGCGGAGTCCTGGAATTCGGATCGTTCATGCGCCTGCGTCTTTGCGAGAAATGCAAGCACGCCGCGGGCGAGGCCGGGCTCGAGCCAGAGCATCTGCAGCGAAGTAATAATCGCGTCGCGGCCGAACGGCGTGGAGAACCAGGGTATCCCCGCATAAGGAAACGGACCGGTGGGAAGCTGCGTCGTCAGCAACGCGAGGTCGGCGCGCGAACGCTCCAGCCAGGCGTCGAACAGGCGACCCGGCGCACGCAGCGCCGCGCCCCGCCGACGTGCATTGCGCATCGCCCAACGCGCCCGGGCAGCCGCGGAACGATAGCGCTCGCGGCTTGGCTCGGAAGCCAGATCCGGACCGATTTCGATCTGCAACGCGAAGCACGCACCGGGATCGAGTGCGATCCGAAAATCCGCCCGGTCCGCCCCGATGCGAAGCGGCGCGGGCGCAAACGCGATGCCGGTGGCGCGGGCGATGCCGTCGAGCCCTTCATAAGCAAGCAGCACCCCCTGTTTGCTGATCTGGGGCGACAGCAGACGCCCGCGCAGAGGCCGATGCTTGCCGCGTACTTCAAACATGTCCCGGAAATCGGCTGCATAGACAAGGGCGAAGACGATCTGCGCGTCGCGCTCGCTGAAATTTGTGAATGTGATCCGCTCGTAAATTCGTAGCTCCCACAGAAAGCGAGAACGCTCGACATGAATTACGCCTTCGGGTGTGGATTCCCCTCCGATCGGCGCCAGCGGATGATTGGTGAGATGCGCCGTGAAGAATACATTGTCATGACTTACCGAACCGCCGAGCAGCGACGGACGCAATCCGCCGAGCAAAAGCCCCAGCCGCGAAAGCACACGCGTGTCGTTGCGGAACAGCCCGTCGGCCTCACCGTTGACATCACCATGAGTATCGGCGACGAGAAACATGTCGCCCTGTTTGAGGACGAATTGTTTCCTTCCCGCATCCGGGGCGCCGAGCGCCTCCGCCCCCGGATCCTGCACAACGGCGATGGGCGCCGGCTCCGACATGGAGTTCAGACTGCGTCTTGCATTTCGTCTTCGCAAACCGATCCGCCGACAAGGCGGGCATAGACGTCAAGATAGCGCTTGGCCATGGAATGCGCGGAGAATCGCCGCTCGCAGACATGCCGGATGCGCAACCGGTTCAGCATTTTGAGGCAATTGACGGCATGAAGGGCTTCCGCGTCGGAGTTCACGACGAAACCGGTCACGCCGTCCTCTACGATTTCCGGCACGGAACCGCGCTTCCAGGCGATGACGGGCGTACCGCAAGCCATCGCCTCGATCAGCACAATTCCAAAAGGCTCCGGCCAGTCGATGGGGAAAAGCAATGCGAGCGCATTTCCCAGAAATTCCGACTTTTCCTCTTCGCCGATCTCGCCGACATACTCCACCATCGGATCCGCCAGCATCGGCTCGATTTTCCGGTGGAAATAGGCAACGTCTGCGGCATCCACCTTGGCCGCAATTCGCAGCGGCAGGCCGGCCGCTTGCGCAAGCGCGATGGCGCGTTCGGGACCCTTCTCGGGCGAGATACGTCCCAGGAAGGCAAGGTAGCGGCCTTTCGGGGCCGGCGAAAAACGGAAATTCCGCATCGGAATTCCATGCTGCACCGTCCCCACCCAGTTCGCATCCGGCAGCGGCCGGCGCTGATTGTTGGAAATCGAAACAAGCGGAAAGTTCGGCCAACGCGCGTAGACCGCCGGCAGATCCTTCAGGTCGAGCCGGCCGTGCAGCGTGGTCAGCGTGCGCTCCGCAACGTCCTCGAACATGGGAAAATGCAGCACATCGAGGTGAAAATGCAGAATATCAAATCTATCGCTTCGTCTGCGCACCTCGTCCAGCATCGTAAGATGCGCCGCCATGTCCGATTTCAGGGGAAAGGAATCGAGCCGGATCGCCTGGTCGCGCATGGGAGCCAGCTTCGCGCGGGTCCGCGCCTCGGCACTCGCAAAGAGCGTGACATCATGGCCCATCTCCACAAGTGAGTCGCAGAGATAGGCGACGACGCGCTCGGTGCCGCCATAAAGCAATGGCGGCACGGCTTCGTAGAGAGGAGCAACCTGTGCAATTTTCATTTGGTCCTTTTCCCGCTTGCCAGCAAAGTCTGTCCGCCGCTCGGTACCCTGACCGGAAACGGCGCGAGAGCCGTTTTGGTGCCCGCGGAGGGCCTGGAAATGATGTGACTGCACGGCCCGGCAGAACCGCGCCGTGACGGAGCCCGTTTGCAGATCGATCGGCACGATTGCCGGCCCGACGTCCTGTCTTGAATGGGCGTCGACCGGCGGGCCCCACCTCCTGTTCGTCCATGCGAATGGCTTCAATGCGCAGACCTATCGGATGCTGCTCGCGCCGCTTTCAGCAAAATTTCGTGTTCTTGCCTGCGATCTCCGTGGCCATGGCGCTTCAACGCTCGCGGCGCAGCCTGCGCGTGTGAAGGGATGGACCGTCTTTCGCGACGATCTGCTTGCGCTTGCGGGAGAGATTTCGAAAAGCCCCGTGATCCTTGCCGGCCATTCGCTGGGGGCGACTGCGAGCTTCATGGCTGCCGCAAAAGCGCCCGAACAAGTGCGGGCGCTCATACTCATCGAGCCCGTGTTTCTCGCGCCCCCTCCCGGCAGCAGGCGCGAAGGATCAAACAGCCTTGCCGAGATGGCCGCGCAACGGCGCAGCACGTTTCCGTCGTTTGATGCGGCGCTGGATTACTATCACGGCCGGGGCATCTTCAGGGGCTGGCCCGAACAGCCCCTCATCGATTATCTCACGGCGGGGCTGGTGGAGAATGGCGACGGCACGTTGCGCCTTGCCTGCGCACCGGAATGGGAAGCGGAGATCTTCCGCGAATTGCCTTTCGGAATTGCCAGCATCGTCACCCAGGTGAAATGCCCGATCGCCATTCTGCGGGGAACGGTGGCGAGCACCACGGCGGACGATCAGGTCGATTTGATTGTTCGCGCGCGCGCCGACACCGATGTGGTGACGATCGACGGCGCGAACCATTTCCTGCCGATCGTACATCCTGAACACACTCGCGAAGAGATTATGCGCCGACTTGTTCGTTATCAGTTGTAACACGCAGAACCGGGAACAATAACAGCCTGTTTCCTCGAAACTAACTCTGTTTCTTTGCCGATTCCGAATATTTGGCATCCAGGCGCCGGACCAGTTCATCAGTCCCAAAGCCCAGCGCGGAGAGCCGGCCGGAACGTGCGAAAACGGCAAGGCCGGTCAGAGCGGCCGCGAGCAGCACGACATCGACCTGCGCCGCGCGGCTTTGCGGAATTTGTCCCGTCGCGCGCGACAGCGCGTTCAATGCACTGATCAGACGCCCGTTGAAAATGCGTTCCGACTCGCTTTTCCCGGCGCAGTGCCGCAGCGCTGCCGCGGCCGCGGCGATCGTCTCGGTCTGCTGAAGCAACGCAAGCGCGGCGGAGGACGCGGCGGCGAACGGGCTTATGGCGTCGGGCTGCTCTATCGCCACGCGCATGGCGCGCGCGATCGCGGACAGATCGTCGGACGCGAGCGCAAGCAGCAGCTCATCCTTGTTGCGGAAATATCCATAGAGCGCCGCCGGCGCGAAACCTGCCTCGGCGGCTGTCGCGCGCAGCGACAGGTTGCGCGCCCCGTTGCGCGTCGCCACCCGCCGCGCGGCATCAAGGATTGCAGCACGCGTCGCCCTGTGCGATCGCACACGACGCTCGCCTTTTGCTTCGCCTGCAACTGCCATGCAGGCAGGTTATGCGATTCGCGCCGCCAAACGTAGCGCCGCCATTTCAGATATTCATGCTCAGGTCTTGGGGCAGATCGACCGATTCACATCGTTGCGGCCGCAATATGCCACCTGCACAGCGTGGAACTGGTTGACTACGCGTTCCTCCTCGTCAACCGAAGCATCCCAGGCGTGCCCAAGATCGTCCAGCTCCTGTTTCAGTTTGCTGATCTTTTTGTCATCGGGCTTGTCAGAGCGCTGTATTTCTCCCATGTCGCGCCGGTCGGTATCGACGCTGGCATTCAGGCAGTCGCGATAGGATTTAAGCGCCCCCTGCCACCGTTTGATGTCGAGGAATGCGTTATGCTGGGCCGCGTTCGCATCTGCCGCCGATTTCCGTTGGATATCCGCAGGCGCGGGCATTTCGGGCCCGATGGGAAGATCGCCGCACAAATCCTGCGCTGCTGCAGCGCCTCCCGATGCGATCAGAACAAGCGCCATCACCGCCGGTTTTGCAAACATGGTGCCTCGCCCTTTGTCTCTTCCGAGCCATAAGAGCATACCCCTTGGCCCGACATAAAGCCTCCGATCAGGCCCGCAACGCCACTGCGAAACCTTCAACCGGAAATCCGGCCTCGGTACGCGGCACGCAGTCCATGAGCCCGGCTACTCCCAATCCGGCAGATTCTGCTTCGGCCCGCAAATAGCTCTCCGAATGACGCCAGCGTCGCCTGGCCCCGAGTTCGTATCCCTCACCGTCCTTCTTTTCGACAGTGAAAAGGAAGTTACCGCCCCGCGTCAGCACTCGCGCGACGCCGGCAAGCAGGGTGGAAAGCTCGCCCAGATAGACAAGCGTGTCGGCGGCAAGAACAAGGTCATAATGGCATTCGCACGCGACGAGCCAATCCGCGATGTCCGCTTCGGCGAGATTATCATAGACCCCCAGCGTGCGCGCCTTTTCCACCATGCCCGGACTGAGATCGACGCCATCGAGCCCGCTCGCCCAATCGCGTATAGCCGCACCCATCAGCCCCGTGCCGCATCCGAGGTCCAGAACTGCGTGCGGCGCACCGGCATCAAGCCCGAGCAGCACTCCGAGCTCACGCAGAATCGCCGGCGCGCGATACTGCAGATGGGCAAGCATGCGCGAATCGTAGTCGGGCGCGAAGTGATCGAAGAGGTGGCGGACATAACGGGCGTCACTGCGCGGCCGGCGGAGCACGGCCTCGGCATCGGCAATCTTCGACGTGAGCATTGGCCGGTCCTGCGGCTGCAGCGCATGCCAAACGTCCAGTGCCTTTTCCGCTTCGCCCGCGTCGAGCCATGCGGATCCCAACCCGATTCGCGCCGCTTCGAGATCCGGATCGAGCCGCAGCGCCCGCTGATATTCGCCAATGGCAGCGGGAAGATAACCAGCCTGTCGCAGCGCCTCACCCAGCGCAAATGCGGCCGGCGCCACATCCGGATTGAACTGCGCCGTCTCCCGGGCGACCGTCAGGGCACCCGCCACATCGCCCTTTGCGGCGAGTGCCTTCTGCCAGGTAAGCCGCAGCAGAAGACCGCCACGATTGGCATCGACGCAGGCCTCGAGCAACGCGGCAGCTTCGTTCGCGCGGCCTTCGGCAACCAGTGTTTCGGCAACGGAGACGGGATCGTCAGGAAGCGAGCGTGCATTTCCCATTGTTGATGACGACAACATCGCGTTCTTTCGCACGCGAACGGTACGATACGACATTTCCATCAACCCATATCTCGGTTGTGATCGTTTCACCCGGAAACACCGGCGCCGAAAACCGCGCATCGAACCCGGCGATCAAGCCTGCATCGTATTTGCAGACGGTGGAAATGATCGCGCGACACGCGGTTCCGTATGTGCACAGGCCGTGCAGGATCGGCCGCGGGAATCCCGCGAGCTTCGCTACCTTTGGATCGCGGTGAAGCGGATTGCGGTCACCGGACAACGCATAAAGGAACGCCTGGTCGGGCCGCGTATCGCAGTCATGTACGAGATCCGGCGCGCGGTCCGGCAGCGGATGCGGCTCCGGCGCGCCGTCCCGCGGCCCGCCGAAGCCGCCATCGCCGCGCGCCACTGTGGTGTGGGCGAGCGTGCACAGCTTCTCGCCGGTCGACTTGAGCCGTAGCGTCTTTTCGACAATGATGATGGCGCCCTTCTCGCCCTTGTCGAAAAGTCCGGCCACGCGCTCGTCGGCGGTGATTTCTGCCGCGACCGGAAGAGGCCTGTGCATCGTCAGCCGCTGCTCGCCATGCAGCACCATGAGGTAATTGATGCCTGTGCGGCCCAGAATGCCGGTGCTCCAGGACACGACAGTGGCGAGCGTCGGCACCGTTCGCAGCCCGTTTTCGTAGACGAAGGGAAGCTCCGCCTCGTTCAGCGGATCGCGGCCGAAACCGATGCCCAGCGCATAAAGCATTGTCTCCCGGTCCGTATAGCTGAAGGGCGTGCCACTCAATGAAAGCTGTCTCACCTCGTCATAGTTGATCGCCATGTTTCGTCTCATTCCTTTGCGTTGATGTCGGAATTAAGGGAAGTAATCTTCTGCGGAATGGCCACGGCCGGGCCTTCCGTCCATAGATCGCTGAGCGGTACGCCATGCTGGTCGATGCGCGTCCGCGCATGAGCGTAGCCCTCCGCGATGGCCTGTTCGAGAGCGTGCCAGTCGCGCAACCCGATCTGAGGCAGCGGCGGCTCGAAGAGGAGGTCTGCCTGTTCGCGCACCACCCGCCGCTGTGCCTCCGAACCGACAGTGCCCGATCGCATCAGGATGGAGACGATGGAAGGCGAGCCACGCATGCGCTGCCAGAGGAGCCACCAAACCGGCCGCTCGCCATAGCGCGAATCCGTGACATAGAAATCGACCTCACCTGTGACATCGGAGGCGATGACGGGGCCGCGCGCCTGCGCCGCCATCACATCCACGGGCAGATTATTCATGACCCCACCATCTACCAGCAGATGGCCATGATGACTGACGGGAGGAAGAATGCCAGGGAGCGCAACGCTTGCCCTCAGTGCCCGCCAAAGCGGGCCCGCGCGATGCACCAGGATGCGGCCGGTCGTCAGATCGGAGGAGACGCAGAAAAACGGCTTGGGCAACTCCTCGATTCGGACATCGCCGAAATGCTCCTGCAGCCGCTCGGAGACCTTCTTGCCACGGAGCAGAGCGATGAGCGGAAGCGTGAAATCCGACAGCGGATTGCGCTCCACGAAAGCGTCGCGCATCCGGGCAATGAGCTCATCAAGGCCCCATTCCGAAGCGAGACCGGCCGCGATCACCGCTCCCATGCTGGTGCCGCCAAGATGGTCGAAAGGAACGCCGGCCTCCATCAGCGCCTTGATCACGCCTATGTGGGCATAACCGCGCGCGCCGCCGCCAGCGAGTACAAGTCCTACAGCGCGCCCGGCGACGAAGCGCGCAAGGCGACGGATATCGCCGGATTCTCCGGCGCGCAGATGATGATGGGATTCGAAAATCCTGTTCCTGAGAGAAAACTGTTTCGGCAGACCGCGCGTGACGGTGCCCTGGTGAAGAAGCAAGAGTTCGGGCAGGCTGCCTGCCCGCGCCTTGAACGCGGGCATTTCGAAAGGATGATCCGGCAAGGGGCGATCAGCGCGCGCGAGAAGAAAGATGCGATCCGCTTGCCGGACACAAAGATGCGTCCAGGCTGAGTTGGGCGAATCACCGCGATAGATCACTATCTCATGCGCGGTTTCGAAGGAATTGAACCAATCTGCTGCATGCTCCGCCGCCTTCGCATCGAGCACCGCGGCACGTGAGCCCATGTCGACGAGCGCGTCCGCAAGCTGGCGCGCGATCGGTTCCTCGCTCAATCCTTCCTGCAAAGGCACGATGGCGACTGTGCTCGGCCGGGATTCCGCGGGCCGGCGCAGGCTCTCCTGAACACGCCGCACAAGAATGCGCATCAGATTGAGCACGACATGGGGATGCCGCGCCATCAGGGCCTCGAATCCCTCCCGGCTTATGCGCAGCAGTTCCGTATCGCGAAGAGCGACGAATTCGGCGGAATGGGGTTCACCTGAGATCAGCGACATTTCGCCGACCGTTTCTCCGGCAGCAACATGCGCCACGAGTCGCCGCTCGGCCTTGCCGGTTTCGGCGAAAACGCCCAGCGATCCGGTGACAACCAGAAACAGCGCGCGATCATTCTCCCCATCCCGGGGAAGCAGGGTTCCGCCGGGAAGGCCGAACCATGTCGCTTGCGCAAGAAGGCGCTTCAGGGCTGGCTCGCTTAAATCCCGAAGAAGCGGGAAGCTGCGCAGGCGCGCGCGCAGCGAATCGGGATAGATTGTTTCGGTGCCGATGCGGAACGACGAGAGAAGCGCCATGGCCATGCACTATCCTGCGCTGATCGCGGTCCGCCAAGCCGGAATTGCACGGGAGCGTTCCGCCATGCGGGTTCCGGGCCGGTTGAAACCCCCGCCGGGGACGGTAAAGTGACACTTTGACATCAGGTCCCGAAAGCCAGACGGCGGACCAAGGAAAAACAGAGGGACATTATGAAAAATCAGACCAGCCGGGCCGTGCTTGCGGCATTGCTTTTGTGCGGCGCCGCGGGTGTCTGCACCCCCTCGGCGGCATCACCGAAGCTGAGCAGTTCCGTGGGCCCACAGATCGTCGATGCACAGAAAAAACTGCAGGCCAAGGATTACCAGGGCGCACTGACGGAGCTGAAGTCGCTGCAGGGAACCGCCTCGAAGGATTATGACCTTTACATCATCAACCGGCTGATCGTCGGCGCAGCCCTCGGCCTGAACGATATGCAGACGGCGGCTGCGGCGGAAGAAGCGGCAGCCGCGTCTCCTGCCATGCCGGATGAGGACAAGAAGTCCGTGCTCCACGACGCGATGCAATTGGCCGCGAACGTGAAAGACTGGCCGAAAACGATCGCCTACGGCCAGCAGCTGGCGCAGATGAATGCACTTGATCCCCAGCTCATCGGAATTCTGGCGATTGCGTATTACAACACGAATGATTTCGCCAACGCTCAGAAATACGCTCAACAATCCATTGACATGGCCAAGGCCGCCGGTCAGCCGCCGGACCAGAATGCGCTCGAAATTATCATGAGCAGCCAGGTCAAACAGAACAACCAGGCCGGCGCGGAACAGACATTGGAACAGTTGGCTGTGATGAACGGTACGCCGGAAGACTGGGGCCAACTTATCGGCGTCGCGTTCGGCGCCAAAGGCATGGGCAATTCGGAGGCTCTTTACCTCTATCGACTTCTCCAGATCACTGGGGCGATGAAGGCCGAGGACTATAAGGAGATGGCCAGCGACGCATCCGTGCTTGGCTATCCGACGGAAGCCATGAACGTGCTCCAGCAAGGCATTTCGGCGGGGAAAATTTCCTCCGCGGACGTTGGTGCCACGCTCGCCAAGGCGCGGCGCGACGCCCAGATGGACGAACGTTCGCTGCCGCAGATCGTAGCTTCGGCGCAGAAGAGCCGGACGGGCGAGCAGGACGTAAAGCTCGGCGAAGACTATTGGGGCTATGGCCGCTATGCCGACGCGGAAGCTGCCGCCCGGGAAGGAATGGCCAAAGGCGGCCTGAAAACGCCTTGGGAAGGGCCGATGCTGATCGGTGCCGCGCAGGTGGCCCAGGGCAAATATGCCGACGCGATCCAGACGCTGTCGCAGGTCTCGGACAACGACGCCGTGACGAGAACGGCTCATCTGTGGTCGCTGTACGCGCAGGCGAAACTGAGGCCAGCCCGTGCCAGCGCCGCGGCACCCGCGCAAACGCCCTCGCAGTGAAAATCGCGATTGGATGGGCCTGCCGGCATGCGCCCGCGGGCACGGCGTGCATGTGCTTTCCGGGCATGCGCCGCAAATGAGAAATCACCCCGCCGCGGCCCATGCCGGACCGCAGAATCGCTCGCCGGTCGCAATGATACTGGGATTCGTTCCTGTCATTGCATTCACGCTGCTGATGAACGTTTCACAGGATCTCGCGATCTGGACGGCTTTCGCCGCAGCTTTCGCCGTCGCGATCCGGGATTTTCTGCGGGAAAAACTTCTGCGGTTTCTCGATGCGGGCGCAACCGTGCTGTTCGGGCTGCTTGCGTTCTATGCGGGCTTCCTCCAACCGGGGCTCAGCGTCGAAATGACAAGGCTCATCGTGGATGCGGGATTTCTCGCCCTGGCGCTTGTCTCGATGGTGCTTCGCAATCCGCTGACGCTGGATTATGCGCGCGAACAGGCTCCGCGCGAACTGTGGCGATCCAGGCGATTCCTGCTTACCAATTACGGCCTTACGGCCTTTTGGGCTCTCGCATTCGGATTCATGTCGGCCGCGGATGTCGTTGCCAACTTTCACAAAGACCTGCCACCCTCCTTCGAGGCAGCCATTTCACTTGTCGTTCTACTGGTGGCGACTGGGCTGACGGCACGGTATCCCGCGCATCTCCGCCGGCGAGAAGCACGGACGGACGGCGGGCGTAAGCCCCCATCCCTGCCTTTTCCGGGCCAAATCCACCCTGTGCATTCGCGCCGGACTTGGCGCCCCTGAGCCACTCGCGCTAATTTCGCACCGAACCAGGAGAAAATTGCCATGGCGGAAGCCGTGATTGTTTCGACGGCGCGTACGGGCCTCGCCAAATCCGTGCGGGGCGGCTTCAATATCACCCATGGCGCAGTGATGGGCGGTCATGCCATCCATCATGCCATCGCCAGGGCGGGCCTTGATCCAAAAGAAGTCGAGGACGTCTACATGGGCTGCGCCCACCCGGAAGGCGCGACGGGGCACAATATTGCACGGCTCTCTGCCATTCGCGCGGGCTGCCCGGTCACAACCGCCGGAGCCACGATCAACCGCTTCTGCTCGTCAGGGCTTCAGGCGATTGCATGTGCCGCACAACAGGTGATGACCCAGGGCACGCCGATCGCCATAGGCGGCGGCGTCGAATCGATTTCACTTGTCCAGATGGGCGGCATGAATCTGAAGAATTTCACTGAAGAAGGCCTGATGCAGATCAAGCCCGAACTCTGGATGTCGATGATCGAGACGGCCGAGATCGTGGCCGAACGCTATGGCATCAGCCGCGAGCGACAGGACGAATATGCGCTGGAAAGCCAGCGCCGCACCGCAGCGGCGCAGCAGGCGAACAAATTTGCCGATGAGATCGTGCCGCTGGCCGTAAAGATGAAAAAGGTGGATAAAGCGACCGGGACGGAATCGATCATCGACTATTCGGTTGATCGCGACGAGTGCAACCGCCCGGACACGACGCTCGAAGGCTTGCGGGCGCTGAAACCCGTGTTTGCAGGCGGAATGAAAGTGCAGCAAGGCAAGTACATCACGGCCGGCAATGCGTCCCAGTTCGCCGACGGAGCGGCGGCCTGTGTGGTGATGGACGCGAAAATCGCCGCGCAGAAGAATATCAAACCGCTGGGAATTTTTCGCGGCTTCGCCGTCGCGGGATGCGAACCGGACGAGATGGGCATCGGCCCGGTGTTTGCGGTGCCCCGGCTTCTCCAGCGTCATGGATTGAAACCCGAAGATATCGATCTCTGGGAGTTGAACGAGGCCTTCGCGAGCCAGGTGCTCTATTGCATGGATCAGCTCGGTCTCCCGCACGAGCGCACGAATGTAGATGGTGGCTCCATTTCCATCGGCCATCCCTATGGCATGTCGGGCGCCCGGATGACGGGGCACATCCTGCTCGAAGGACGGCGCCGCAAGGCAAAGCTTTGCGTGGTCACCATGTGCGTTGGCGGCGGCATGGGCGCAGCCGGGTTGTTCGAAATCATCCACTGAGGCGTGCGGCGATGCGCGCACGCCGGGGCTTCGTGGTCGCGATGTTTCTCGTCTGTGCGGGCTGCGCGGGCGAACGCGTTGCGACCCCGGCGATTCGTACGCCCGTAGATCCGAAGACACAGATGGCCGCGCTCGAGCAGCGCATTTTCAGCCTTGTCCAGGACGCGCGGCACCGGATTGATCCGGCCGCGAAACCACTCGTTCACGATGCCGAATTGACTGACATTGCCGAACGGCGCAGCCGCGACATGGCGGCAAGAAATTACATCGCGCATGATAGCCCTGAAGGCGTATCCGCGGCCGACCTGATCATGAACGAGGATCAGAGCTTTCAGGGCCTGTTGGGCGAAAACCTTGCGGCGCAGCCGTTCAACAGACAATTCGGCATCGATGTCGATGTTTATGCGCGGCGCCTGGTTGATACATGGCTCTCCAGTCCGGCCCACAGGGCCAACCTTGCCTATGCACCCTATGACAGAAGCGCGGTTGGCGCGGCGGTGGGAGGCGACACCATCTACGTCATCCAGCTCTTCGCAACGGATCTCGGCCTGCCCGCGCCTCCCGCGGCAAAGCCGTCGCGGCCACCGGTTCCAAATCGGCCAAGCGCGGCGCAAAATGGCGCACCATGAGCGAACCGATCCGATCCTATCGCGACTTCTGGCCTTATTATCTGCGCGAGCATGCGAAGCCGGGCACGCGCGGCATTCATTACTTCGGAACCGGCCTTGCCACTCTGGCCCTGCTAGTCGCGCTGGCAACGCGCAGATGGTGGCTCATTCCGGCCGCCTTGCTCGCAGGATATGGCCCCGCCTGGATCGGACATTTCTTCATCGAGAAAAACCGTCCCGCCACTTTCAAATATCCGCTGTGGTCGCTGGTCTCGGATTACCGCATGGCTTTCACCTGGGCCTCCGGACGCCTCGGCGCCGAACTCGGGAAAGCCGGAGTTCAGAGGCGCTAACCGGAAATTAACGCAGTTCGTCAACCATTCCGGTCCGAGCGAGGAACGCGCTCGCGGCGGGATTCCTGCCGAAAACCGGACAACCGGTGAAAGCCGGTGCCCAAGGGTATGACGAACGAAATGCAGCCGGAACTGCCCTGGAACGTCGCCGGCATTGCGCCGGAAGCGCGCGAAGCAGCACGCGCCTCGGCCCGACGGGAGGGCCTTTCCGTCGGCGAATGGCTCACGCGACGAATCCTGCGCGGGCTCACTGAGAATAACCCGGCCCCCGACCGCTGGTGGGCCGACGCGCGCCCTGGCGATGCTGCGCAAGGCCGCACAGAACCACAGCGCCTGCCGGCGCATAGCCCATTTTCCATGCAGGACAGCGCCGACATGCTGGCCCGTATCGCAAGAAGCGAAGGCGAGACGCAGAATTCCTGGCGCCGTATCGAAGACCAGCTCAAGACACTCGCACGGCGGTTGGAACAGACGGAGCGCAGCCAGACCGAAAGCAGCCGGGCCGTAAGCCAGGCGACGACGGAAATGAACATCGCCGCGCGGGAGCATGCCCAGGCGCTCGATCAACTCGGCACACATGTTACCGGTCTTGGCGATCGGTTATCGCGGCTCGAACAGGGCGCGGAGACGGAGGGCTTCAGGGACGCTATCAAGGCGCTGCATCAGGGACTTTCACGTCTCGCGGATCAGATGTCGGAGACGGCATCCCATGCCGCTTCCCAGGCAACCGAACTCGCGACCAGCATCGAAACGATTGCGGGCAAACTCGCCGAATCGCGGGAGGACGCCCAGGAAGGCCGGCAGGCACTCGAAGACCGCATGGCGATGCTCGCGGCCAATGTCAGTTCGCTTGCGGCAAAAATACTTGAGACGCGCGATGACAGCGGGCGTGTCGCTCATGCGCTGGAGACAAGGCTTACCGCCTCGGAACGCGCCATCGAACAGCTTGAGACGGACCGCGTCGCAAGCGCCACGCTCGAGGCGCGGATCGCTTCGTCCGAACATGCCATCGAACAACTTGAGGCTGATCACACCGGATCGGAAGCGCTGGAATCGGAAATTCGCAAGCAATCGACGGTCGTGAAGGAGCTGACCGACACGGTGGATGCACTCGCCCAGCGACTGCCGGCCATCGACTCGAAAGTATCGGGCAACATTGCCCGGCTCGATACCGCCATCGGCGGACGGCTGCTGTCGCTCGAAAACAAATTGTCCAATGTGACGGAACGGCTACAGGAGAGCGAGCATAGCAGGCCGGATATCGGCGCCCTGGAAACCGATGTACACGGCATGGGCGTCCGCCTCGACGGCCTCGAGACACGGCTGAAGACGGCTATATTCGAACTCGAATCGCTTGCGCGCGAAGCCACGGCAAAACGCGATATTGCACGCGCGGCAGCACCAGATCCGGTGGCCAAACAAACAGCAACGCCGCAATTCGATCTTCCTCCCTTTACCGGGTTTACAAATGCGACGCCTCCCGCCGTACCCCATGAGCCGGAACCGCCGCCGCCAATCAATGACGGTGCTACGACAACAAACACGGCCGCAGCGCAATCCGGCACGGGCGCTTTCGACGCAGTGCCGCGATCCGATGCGGCAGCCGGAATGGAATTCATCGCCGCCGCCCGGCGCAGCGCACTTGCAGCAGCCGAGACCAAGCAGGATGAGCGCCGAAATTTCTTTTCCTGGGGCGAGCCCGCCGCCGATCCCGAGACGGACAAGCACGCGAAAACGCGCGTCGTCCTGCTGACCGGGCTCGTCGGCGTTGTCATCGTAGCGGCTCTCCTGGCCGGGATTGTGCTCAGCCGCACCTTCACCGAAACGTCGCCACCGGCACCCCCCTTGCCACAAGTCACGGCACGCGCTCCGGCGAAGCCCGCGGTGCCTGTTGCTTCGCCGCAGGCAGCCAGGACAGAGACAAATTCCGTCCCATCCACCCCCGCGATTGTTTCATCCGCGCCTGCACCTGTTGCACAATCTGCCCCTACGCCGCCGATTCACAGGACTCATAATCCGCGGACACGATCCGCCGCGATTTCATCGCGGCTGACGCCGCCGGCACCACAAATAGCAAAGGCGGCACCTTCGCGAACGCAGTCCCCAGCTTCCCCTTCAACAAAGCTCGCCTCACTTGCGAGCTCAGGAAACGCCAAGGCCGAGGAGATATTGGGGCTGCAATATATCGATGGCGATGGAGAGCCGTTGAACGAAGCCGAAGGCGCGAAATGGCTCGAGCGCGCGGCGTTGCAGGGCGAAGCCGTGGCTGCCTATCGTCTCGGTACGCTCTACGAGCGTGGCCAGGGCGTGCCGGCCGATCCGGCCAAGGCCGTGCAGTGGTATTCAACGGCAGCGAAGGCCGGCAATCGCAAGGCAATGCACAATCTCGCCGTCGCTTATGCGCAAGGCACGGGCGTGCAGAAGGATCTCGCGACCGCGGCGCAGTGGTTTGGGCGCGCCGCCGCGCTGGGCCTTGCCGACTCGCAATTCAACCTTGCGGTGCTCTACGAGCGCGGCATGGGCGTGCCGCAAAGCCTGACCAATGCCTACAAATGGTACGCGATCGCGGCAAGCCAGGGCGACGTGGAATCGAAAACGCGTCTCGAAGCACTCAGCTCGCAAATCAGTGCCGATGACAAGGCCACTGCGGAGAGCGCGGCCGCGGCGTTCCACCCCGACCCGCTCAACCGTATTGCAAACTCTCCGCCGGATGCCGCGACCGTGCTTGGCGGGTAATTACGCCGCCACCGCATAGACACGGCGCACGCCGAGCAAATAGGCGAGAAGATTTTCGCCGAAGAGCGTGCGAACCGCGCGGCTCCGGACATCGAGACCGCCCGCATAGGCGCCGAATGCGGGCATCACCAGACGCTTGTTGTCGGACACGAAGCAGCGCCGCCTGAGACTGCGGCCGCGGCGCGTGATGTTCTTGCAGGGATGCAGATGGCCGGCGATTTCGCCTGGCGCCGGCAATAGTAAGGGCTCGTGGCGGAAGATGAGCCCGCCGATTGTCATCTCCTCCAAGATCTTTCCTTCAAGCCAGGACGGCGGCGAAGGATCATGATTGCCGGCAATCCATATCCATTCGACCCCGCGTCCGAGACGAATCAGCGTTTCACGTTCGTAAGTATCGAGCCTGTTTCCGGCATCGCGGTCATGAAAGCTGTCGCCAAGCGCAATGACGCGCGCCGCGGCATGACGCGTGATGAGAGCTTCCATGCGCGCAAGCGTCGCGCGCGTGTCGTAGGGCGGCAGCATCTGGCCGCTGCGCGCGTAAGCCGAGCCCTTCTCAAAATGCAGATCCGCGAAAACGAGCGTCTGTTCTGCCGGCCACCAGAGCGCGCCTGCCGGATCAAGCAAAAGAGTCTCGCCGTTCACTTCGATCAGAACCTCGTTCAAATCCGCATCGCCTCCCTCACCAGTTCTTCTTCCGCTTCCTGCAGCAAATCCTCATGCGCTTCGCCGGCGACCATTTCCTTGCTGATTTCAAGCAGGGCCGGAACGGCGAGCGGCGAAACGCGCTCGAGTTGCCGCGTCATGATGCGCCCCTTCACGCGGGCCAGCATTTGCGCGAGCCGCGCAATGTCGAGCAGGCCGGTTGCCGCATCCTCATAGGTTGCGCGCAAGAGGATGTGATCGGGCTCGTGTTCGCGCAGCACGTCGTAGATGAGATCGGACGAGAAGGTGACCTGGCGGCCGGTCTTCTCCGCACCCGGCTGTCGCCGCTGGATGAGGCCGGCAATGATCGCACAATTGCGGAAGGTGCGCTTGTACAGCGCGGAATCCGCGAGCCAGGCATCAAGATCATCGCCCAGCATGTCCTCGTCGAACAGCCTGTCCATGTCCACCCCGCCCATATCGCGCAATCCCCAGACGGCGAGCGCATATTCGTTCGCGACAAAGCCGAGAGGACGCAATCTGAGGCGCTCGAGCCGGCGTGTGACCAGCATGCCGAGAGTCTGATGCGCAAGACGGCCCTCGAAGGGATAGCAGACCAGAAATTCGCGCGAACCGCGCGGGAACGTCTCGACCAGCAACTGTCCGGCGCCGGGAATGACCGAGCGCCAGTTCTGGACACGAAGCCATTCGCCCACCGGCGCCGGCAGCTTTCCCCATGCCTTCGGATCGGCGAGCATTTCGCGGACGCGGCTGGCGAGAAAGGTCGAAAGCGGAAACTTGCCGCCCATATAGGACGGCACATGGGCTTCCGTTTCATTGCTCTTCGTGACGAACGCCGCTGTCTCGCGAATGCCGCGGAATTCGAGCACCTGCCCCGCGAAGACGAACGTATCGCCTGGGACCAGCTGCTCGAGGAAATATTCCTCGAGCTGGCCGAGCACGCGGCCGCCGGCGCCCGCCGGCCGACCTTTTGACTGCAGCCGAACATCGAGCATCGGTTCCTCGATGATGACGCCGACATTGAGCCGATAAATCTGCGCGAGACGGGGATGGGCAATACGCCAAAGTCCGTCCGGCGTCTTGCGAAGCTTGGCATAGCGGTCGTAGCGCTTGAGCGCATAACCGCCTGTGGCGACGAACTCCACGCTCCTGTCGAAATCGGCACGCGAAAGATCGCAATAGGGCGCCGCGGAAATTACTTCGGCGTAGAGGGCATCGGCGTTGAAGGGCGCCGAACAAGCGACGCCCATGACGTGCTGGGCAAGCACGTCGAGCCCGCCCTTGCGCGGCTGTTCGCCGTCCAACTCGCCGGCGAGAACGGCATCGCGCGCCGCCTCGCATTCCAGCACCTCGAAACGATTTGCCGGGACTAACAAGGCACGCGAGGGCTCATCGAGCCGGTGATTGGCGCGTCCAATCCGCTGCACGAGCCGTGCGGCACCTTTCGGCGCGCCGACGCCAATCACGAGATCGACGGCGCCCCAGTCAATTCCAAGATCGAGCGTGGAGGTGCAGACCACGGCACGCAACTCGCCCCGCGCCATCGCCGCTTCCACCTTCCGCCGCTGCTGCGGCGCGAGCGAGCCGTGATGCAGCGCAATCGGAAGATTCTCCTCGTTGAGCTGCCAAAGATGCTGAAACGTGCGCTCCGCCTGGCTGCGCGTGTTGACGAAGACGAGCGCAGTCTTCGCAGCGCGGATCGCATTCATCACATCGGGCATGGCATGGATCGCGAGATGGCCGGCCCAGGGCACATAGGCGTCGGAGGCGCTGATCGCGATGTCCGGCGGAGCACCCGGTGCACCACGGACAAGAACCGCGCGCATCTCGCCGGCCGGTTTTTGCGGCATGAGATAACGTTGCAGCCGAACAGGGTCGGCGACCGTAGCGGAGAGCCCAACACGGCGATGCCCGGGCGCAAATTGGGCCAGCCGCGCCAGACCCAGCGCAAGAAGATCGCCACGCTTCGTGTTGTGAAACGCATGCAGTTCGTCGAGCACCACCGCGCGCAGGCTGGCGAAATATTTGTGCGCGTCGCGTGCGGCGAGAAGCAGCGCAAGCTGTTCGGGCGTGGTCAGCAGCATGTCGGGCGGAACATGGCGCTGCCTGAGCCTGCGCGAAGGTGGCGTATCGCCGGTCCGCGTCTCGATACGGACGGCAAGACCCATTTCCGCAACCGGGATTTCGAGATTGCGCAGCACGTCAACGGCGAGCGCTTTCAGTGGCGAGATGTACAGCGTATGGAGCGCCGGCTTGCGACGCGCCGGCAGAGTCGAAAGTTCGATCAGGCTGGGCAGAAAGCCGGCTAGCGTCTTGCCGCCGCCGGTGGGCGCAACGAGCAGGACAGATCGGCCCTCACGGGCTTCCTTGAGCAAAGCGAGCTGGTGGGCCCTTGGCACCCAGCCGCGCGCTGCAAACCAGTCCGCAAAGGGCGCCGGCAGCAAAGCCGCGTGCGGTTCGGCAAAAGCAAGCATGATCGCGACTATCGCCACCGCGTACCGATGCGGCAAGCGCAGGGTTTGTGGCGCCGGCCGCCAAGCCTATTATGGTGCGCAAACAGAGGGCAGCGGCAGATGTTTCTTTTGGTCAGAAATGTTCTGACGGCGGCGGAAATCGACCAAATTCGCCAACTCGCGCGGGCGATCAGATTCGTCGATGGGCGACAGTCGAATCCGCACAATCTGGCGAAAAAGAATCTTCAGGCTGATCCGTCAACGCCGGAAGCCGTGCGTGCCGGACAGATCGCAGGCACCGCCATTACCCGCAACGAGGAAATCCGCAATTTCGCCTTCCCCAAGCGCATCGCCACGCCGCTTCTGTCGCGCTACGAGCCGGGAATGAATTACGGACCCCACGCCGACGCACCATTCCTGCAGCTTCCGAACGGGCCGATGCGCTCCGATGTTTCAGCGACGCTGTTCATCGGCGATCCCGCAAGCTACGAGGGTGGAGAACTGGTGATCCATCTTGGCAACGAGCGGCATGCCTTCAAGGGCGAGCCCGGCGCGATGATCGTCTATCCATCGACGACCCTGCACGAAGTGGCACCCGTCACCTCCGGCGAACGGATCTCAATGTTCACCTTCATGGAAAGCAGCATCCCAAACCAGTTGAATCGGGAGCTGCTTTATGCGCTTAACGAGGTCAGCGCGCTGGAAGGTTTCAATATCAGCTGGGAAAACCGCACCCGGCTCCAATTCGTGATCGCCAACCTCCACCGGATGTGGGCGGGATAGCAGGACTACCTTTTCAGGAACTCTATCACTGCGGCTTTGGTGGCTTTATCCCCCACCGCGCTCATGTGGTCGCGGTGAGGAACGGTCGTGGCCGTTGCGTCATGCAATGCAGCGGCGAGCGGGCCGGGCGGTCCGCTAATGTCGTCGTTGTCGCCGCAGATGACAAGCGCTGGGCGTGCCGAGCGCGCCAGTTCTACCAGGGAGAAAAAACGCCGCTCGCCACGCATGCAGGCCGCAAGCGCCACGATGTCCTTGCCGGGCTGGCTCGCAAAAGCGCGGAAGCTTTTCTGTACAGGATCGGTGATCTGCGCCGGATCCGGCGCAAGCAGCGCATCCGCCAGGGCGAAACGCGCCGCGAGATCGTGACGGAAATAATTTGCACCAACTCCCGCTATCACCAGCCTGCGGATCAGTTGGGGATCTTCCATGAGAAGCTGAATTCCGAGGTGGCCGCCCATGGAATAGCCGATCAGATGTGCGTCGCGGACACCGGCCGCCGCAGCCACGGCAAGAACGTCCTTGCTCATCAGGTCGTAACTGTAGAATGCCGGATCGTGCGGCTTGTCGCTGTCGCCATGGCCGCGGCAGTCCATCGCGATCGTCTGGAAGCCCGCTTCCGTGAGCGTCCTGTACCATGCGGTCGCGCGCCAGTTCTGCACGCGACTTGAAGCGAAGCCATGAACGAGCAGCACCGGCGCGCCCTGGCCCACGATCTCATAGGCTATTCGAAGTCCGTCGGAGCTTTCCGCAAACGACACCATCCTCGCAGAATGCCCCGCGGCGGCGGCTCGTTTCAACTGCTGTTACACTGCGGACGTCAATGCAGATACTTGCTCAGCCGTGGCAGCACCGACTTCCCATAGAAGTCGATGACCTTTTTCTGGTCGGGCTGTCCTGAATGAATATTGACGATCGTGGCGCCGCTTTCAAACAGCTCCTCGATCGCATTCACATGGGCTGCGGGATCGTCGCCAACGGTCCAGCCGCCATAAACCTTCTCCAGCGGAAGATCCGCCTCCGCCTGATGCTGGATTTCAGCGGGATCGGGATTGTCGTGATATTTCTTGAACGCCCGTGGAATAAAGCGCCACAATTCGGCCGATTCTTCCGCTTGGGCTTCATTGCCGACCACTACGAACTGCTCGACGAGAACCGGCATCCCTGACGGGTCTTTGCCGGCCTCGCGTGCGCCTCTCTCCCATTCCGACTTGTGCTGCTTCCAAGTCATCGGGTCGGTGACGAGACCATCGCCATGCTTGCCGGCAAGACGCATCGCCCTGGGGCCATTCGCGGCCGTGAGCAGCGGGATGGCCCGCGCGGGCGGATCATACAGCCTCCCATCCACTTCGTAGTGCTTGCCTTTGTGCGAGACCCGCTCGCCGCTCCAAAGCTTGCGAATGATTTCGATCGCTTCCGCAAGCCGTTCCCAGCGCTCGTTCCATGCCGGCCATTCGCCCGTGGCGGCCTGCTCGTTCAGTGCTTCGCCGGAGCCCACGCCGAGGAATACGCGGCCGGGATAAAGCTGACTCAAGGAGGCAAAAGCTTCCGCCACCACGGCCGGATGATAGCGAAGAATGGGACAGGTGACGGTGGTGCCGATCCAGGCCGAACGCGCGCGCTCGCCCAGCGCGCCCATCGTGACCCAGGCAAGGCCCGAATGCCCCTCATTTGCCTGCCAAGGTTGGAAGTGATCGCTCGTTGCCAGCAGGCCGAAGCCGGCCTCCGTAGCCATGTTTGCCAGCTCCGCAAGTTCCGGTATCGGAAACTGCTCATGGGCGAGCATATAGCCGAGTATCTTTCCCGACAGGTTGCCATCGCCGGCCGAGTGTACCGCGCTCATGTGATGCGTCGTCCGTTTGGCTGCGAGAGGCGAACGCACGATTTCATGGCCGGTTCCGGTCCATGGATTTGTAACGCTTGCGGGAACCGGTGCGGCTGTGAACAATTCGTGCGGTATCGTCATCTCCTCCGGGAACCTATCATGACGCTTTCGCACAAATTACGATCTGCGCTCCTGGGCGCGTGCTTCTCCTTGGCCGCGCTGCAGGGATGGGCGGCGCCTTTCTCCATGGCGCAGGTGCTTCATTATCCGTTTGCGACCGAGCTTGCGGCGGCGGAACATGCGGACCGCATCGGCTGGGTGCGCGATATCGCGGGTGTGCGCAATGTCTGGATCGCGGATGCGCCCGCGTTCAAACCACACCGCGTGACGAATTACACCGAGGATGACGGGCAGGAAATCACGCAGCTCACCTTTTCACCCGACGGCGGGCGTCTTGTTTATGTGCGCGGCGGCGACCATGACGCGAACTGGCCGGCTGAAGGCAATCTCGCGCCCGACCCGGATTCTTCGCCGCAGCAGCAGAACGTGACGATCTGGGCGCCCAGGCTTTCCGGCGGTGCGCCGGTGAAGATCGCCGAAGGCGACGCGCCGGCGATCTCCGCGAAAGGCACGCTGGTTTATATCAAGGACGATCAGGTGTGGACTGCGCCGCTCGACGGCAAGGGCAAGGCCGAACGCCTGTTCTTCGATCGCGGCAAGGACAGCGATCTCAGCTGGTCTCCGGACGGCAGCCGGCTCGCTTTCGTCTCCAATCGCGGCGACCACGCCTTCATCGGCATATACACGTCCAAAGACAGGCCGCTCCTTTATCTCGCTCCCTCGACCGGCCGGGACGGTTCGCCGCGCTGGTCGCCCGACGGCACGAAGATCGCGTTCACACGGCAGCCCGGCGAAGGCGGACCGCCGGAAGAAATCTGGTCGCTGCCGCTGGGCGAGCGAATTCCCCACCCGTGGTCGATCTGGGTGGCAAGCGCCAGTGACGGCAGGGGCCATGCCGTATGGTCGAGCCCCGATACGCTCTCCGGCTCCTGGCCCGACGTTGAAGGCGGCCCAAATCTCCATTGGGGCGCGGGCGATCGCCTCGTGTTTCTGGCGTGGCTGGACGACTGGCCGCATCTCTATTCCGTGCCGCTTGCGGGTGGAACACCGCTCCTTCTCACGCCGGGCGCTTTCATGGTCGAGCATGTCGCCGAAAGCCGCGACCGCCATTTCATGATCTACGACGCGAACGCCGGAAACACCCCGGGCGACGACGACCGCCGCCATCTTTTCCGCGTATCCGTTGATGGCTCGGGAACACCGGCTGAAATTACTTCCGGCGCTTCGCTCGAATGGCAGCCTGTTGCAGCCGGCGACAATCGCGTGGCCTTCATCTCCGCGACCGCGCAGGAGCCGCCCGAGGCCGCCATCGCCGATTTCTCCAGTGGCGCCGTACGGCGGCTCGACGCGGAACCGCTGCCCGAAGATTTCCCGGTCGGGCAATTGATCACGCCGAGATCCGTACACTTCCTGGCGGACGATGGCACGCTGGTTCACGGCCAGCTCTTTCAGCGCAGCGCAGCCGGCGCGCAAGAACCGGGCATCGTCTTCGTGCATGGCGGCCCGCCGCGGCAGATGCTGCTGGGCTGGCATTACATGGGCTACTACAGCAACGCCTACGCCGTGAATCAGTATCTCGCCGCGCATGGTTTCACCGTCCTCTCCGTCAACTATCGGCTAGGCATCGGCTATGGCCGCAAATTCGAGCAGCCGGACCATGCCGGGCCGGGGGGCGCCGCCGAATATCAGGACGTCGTCGCAGGAGCGCATTTCCTGCAGCGTCTGGCCGGAGTGGACGTGACACGCATCGGCATATGGGGCGGTTCCTATGGCGGCTATCTCACCGGGCTCGCGCTTGCGCGCAATTCCGACATCTTCAAGGCGGGCGCCGATCTTCATGGCGTGCATGACTGGTCCAGCCTGCCCGACATGCCTTTCGCGCAATATCACGGCAGTTACGAAAGCCGCGCGCTCGACGAGGCAAAAAAGATCGCGTTTCTCTCCTCGCCCGATGCGAGCGTCGACACATGGAAGTCGCCTGTAATCCTCATCCAGGGCGATGACGACCGCAATGTGCCGTTCCATCAGACAGTCGATCTCGCGCGGCGGCTCGACCTCCACCACGTCCCTTACGAGGAACTCGTAATTCCGAACGAAATTCACGGTTTCCTGCGCTATGCGTCCTGGCTCGCCGCCGACAGCGCAACCGCGGAGTTCCTGTCGCGGAAACTGCTGGGAAATTCCGGTACGGAATAGCTCATCCGCGCAAAGCCGCGATGTCCTGACCTCCTCCCGTCCGCTATCATGCCGGCTTGCGACCGGAGACACGCGATGAATGTCGAAACACTGAAGAAGGATGCCGTTGCGGCGGTGGATGCCATGCGCGCTGAGCTTCTGGAA
>DATJUM010000254.1:0-13342 GCA_035502355.1 Rhizomicrobium sp.
CGGCAGCTCGTGGACGATCCGCTGGAGTCCCTCCCGCAGGGTTGGAGCGCCGAAGTTGATCAGCAGGCCCACGCGGAGATGCATCAACCGCAGATAGGTAAGCAATTGCCTGGGATGAACCGGAAGCAGCTTTTCGACGGATTTGATCTCTACGACAACGCAAGGCTTCGACAAGCAGATCGACGCGCAAACAGTCGCGGACGTGAAGCCCGTCATAATCGAATGAGACCGATTGCTGGCGTGCGGCGCGAAGACCGCGCCGCTCAAGCTCGCGCGCGAGTACGACTTCGTAAATGGATTCCAGCAATCCCGGCCCAAGACCCATGTGTAACTTGTAGGCAGCGTCGACAATCTCGCCAGTTATGTCGTCCGGAGCTTTTTCCAAACTCGCCTCCGCGTCCTTCCGCCTACGCCAAGGCTTCGGCGGACGAACGGAACCTCCTGACCCGCCGAAGCTTCAGCGAAGGCGGGCCGCGCCTCCGCGTGCCCATTCTGTTCGGGAGCATCACGCGATGCTTGCCGACTGTGTCGCAACGATGCCACGTGAGAGACGTCGCGACATACGCCTCCACGTGCTTTCCCCGGACAGCCGTGCGCTGTGCGGGGGAGGTGCCTGCGAAGCAGGCGGAGGGGGAAGTGTGCATGACTCACCCCCTCCGACGCTTCGCTGCGCTCGCGCCACCTCCCCCGCGATGCGGGGGAGGAAAGCCAGCGCTCGAGATCGGTAAGCGCACGGGCGGTGAGGGCTTTCTTGCGGTCGCGGCCGCGAGGAGCACCGGCCAGTTCCGGGAACAGGCCGAAATTCACGTTCATCGGCTGGAACGTCTCCGCCGTGGCGCCGCCGGTGATATGGCCGAGAAGCGCGCCGAGTGCGGTGGTCGGTGGGGGAGCAAGCAATTCCATGCCGGTTAGTTCCGCCGCGGCAAAACGGCCCGCCAGCAATCCCGTCGCGGCGCTCTCCACATAGCCTTCCACGCCCGTGATCTGGCCTGCGAAGCGCAGATGCGGATGTGATTTCAGGCGCAGCTTGGAATCGAGAAGCCGCGGCGAATGAATAAAGGTGTTGCGGTGCAGTCCGCCGAGCCGGGCAAAGCGCGCCTGTTCGAGGCCCGGTATCATCCGGAAGATTCGCGTCTGCTCGGCGTGTTTGAGCTTGGTCTGAAATCCCACCATGTTCCAGAGCGAGCCCAGAACATTGTCCTGGCGGAGTTGGACCACCGCATGCGGCCGCTTGCCGCTGCGCGGATCGCAGAGGCCGACCGGTTTCATTGGTCCGAAGCGCAGCGTATCGACGCCGCGCGCGGCCATCACCTCGATCGGCAGGCAGCCCTCGAAATAGGGCGTCGAGGATTCCCACTCCTTGAAATCTGTTTTCTCGCCGGCGAGCAGCGCTTCGACGAAGGCGCGATATTGTTGTTCGTCGAGCGGGCAATTGATGTAATCCGCGCCGCCTTCCGGCCCGTGCTTGTCGTAACGCGACTGGAACCAGGCGATCGAAAAGTCGATGCTGTCGCGATAGGCGACCGGTGCAATGGCATCGAAAAAGGCGAGCGCATCCTCGCCCGTCGCGGCGCGTATCGCCTCGGCGAGCGGTTCGGAGGTCAGCGGGCCGGTGGCGATGATTGCGGGCTCCGCGGGAAGCGCACGGATTTCTTCACGGCGGATTTCGATATTCGGATGTTCTTCGATCGCCTCTGTAACCGCGCACGAGAAGCCTTCGCGGTCGACAGCGAGCGCGCCGCCGGCCGGCAGCCGGTTGCGGTCGCCCGCGGCGAGGATAAGCGAATCCGCGCGGCGCATTTCTTCGTGCAGCAGGCCCACCGCATTGTTTTCGCAATCGTCGGAGCGGAACGAATTGGAGCAGACCAGTTCGGCAAGCCCATCCGTTACATGCGCCCCCGTCGCGCGTACCGGCCGCATCTCGTGCAGCACGACCGAAACGCCCGCCAGCGCCGCCTGCCATGCCGCCTCCGAACCTGCGAGGCCGCCGCCGATGATGTGAAGAATTGCTTTCTGCATGGCGGCTGGTTTACCGCCTCTTCCGCCGCCGGGGTAGGGCCATCGCGTCCGGATTTGCGCGCTTCGCGATTGTTATTGGCTCGCGGAGGCACGGAGCCGCAGAGAAGAAAGAATTCGCCGCAAAGGACACGAGGCGCATAATCCAAAGGGATCGCGCGCCTTTGGCGCGCAATAATTCCTTATGCTCTATGTGATTAGGCAGCTCCGCGCCTCTGCGTGCCATACACTATGTGTCGAACAGCTTCTCGCCGATATATTCGCCCGGGGCTGCGCCGCCGGGGCAGGCGAAGAGGCCGCCGCCCGTATGCGTCGTGAACTGGTTCAGCCTGTCGAATTTTGCGAGCTTCGAAAATATTTTCATGAAACCCTCGCGCGGATCGCGCTGGTAACAGACGAAGAACAGCCCCGCATCATATTCGACGCTTTGCCGCCAGGGCGGCCAGCGCTCGGCCGTGTAACCCACGCCGTCATTGTAGGAATAAGGACGCCGCAGAATTCGCGCGCCGTCATTGCTCCCGGCATTTGCAAGCCGCACATGCGAATTGAGCGGCACGGCGGGATTGCCGTCCCTGTCCGTGGCCGCGAGATCGACGGCATCGAATTCATTTGTCTTGCCGAGCGGCGCGCCGCTCGCGCGGTGACGGCCGACCGTCTGTTCCTGAATGTTCGCCGGCAGGCGATCCCAATGTTCGAGCGCGACCAGAATGCGCCGCGCCACGACATAGCTGCCGCCGCGCATCCAGGCCGGACCGTCATCGCCGACGAACACGAATTCGGCCAGCGCGGCTTCGCCGCCGGGATTGCTGGTGCCGTCCTTAAAGCCCAGCAGATTGCGCGGCGTCTCGCCGGGCTTCGTATCGGGCAGATATCCCGTCTGCGCCCAGCGCAGACGCGCCGTGCCCCAGCCAAGCGCCGCGAGGCGGCGGATGGCGTGAAAGGCAATTTGCGGATCATCCGCGCAAGCCTGCACCGAAAGATCGCCCCCGCTGCGCGCTTCGATCAGTTGATCGCCCGGAAACCGCGGCAGGTCGATGAGCGCTTCGGGCTGCGCGGCGCCAAGCCCATAACGGTCCTTGCCGTCCTTGACGAAAAGCCCGGCGCCGAATCCGAATGTAACAGTGAGGCGCGACGGTCCGAGCCCGAGCGTGTCGGCGCTGTCTTCCGTTGCATAGCCGGCAGGGGAGGGCGCGGGTTCGCCGCGCGTCAGCGCCGCGCAGGCCGCCGTCCAGCTCCGCAGCATGGTAATTACATCGTCGCGCTTTGCGGTCTCGAGATCGAAAGCCGCGAAATAGCTGTGGCGCTGGACAGGAGTGAGAATGCCGCCCTGCCGCACGCCGTAGAACGGCTCGATATCGCCGGCGAGGTATGAGGCGGTTTCGCTTGTGTCAGCTTTGGCCGCGGATGCCGGCGCCAATGCGGTTCCGGCGGCGGCTGCGAGCAGGCCCGCGCTTTGAAGAAAGCCGCGGCGCGAAGCATCGGGCGAATATTTTCCGTTCAGGGTGCGACTTCCATCCGCGGGTTCCTGCCCACGTCATAGAACCCCTCGCGGCCGGATGCCAGCGCGAGACCAAAAAAGATCGCCATTGCTGCCTGAGGCGCCGGAGGTTCGTCACTATGCGCGCTTGACGAGACGCAGCAATACAAGGAGTACGACAGCTCCTATCGTCGCGGTGATAATGGGGTGGCCGGTGCGGGCTTCCCTGTCGGCCACCCCCGGATTTCCGGCGCATCCGCCGCGGGCTTGCTCAGGGCTGGACAAAAACCGTCCCGCAGCCGGATGCGTTGCCGCAGGTCGTCTTGTTGCCGCCGGAAGTTGTGGTGCCATAGAAGTCGGTGTTGGAGCTGTCGTAATACAGGCCGGCTGCGGGCGCGTAGCCGTCCGTGGCGGTGCCGGTAAAGCTGTTGACCACCGTCTCATTGGGGAAGCCGGTTGCGGCCGCTTTGAATATCGTCCCGCAGCCATTGGTGCCGCAGCCGGTACCGGTACCGCCATATAGCGTCGTGCCATACAGAGTGCCGCCGACATCGATCAGGTTGCCGTAGGGATACAGCCCATCCGAAAACGTGGGACCCTTGAAGGGGTACACGGTGGCCGAGCCGCAGGAGTTGGCGCAGGAGGGAGAAATCTCGAAAATCGTGCCGAGGCTCTGGCCGCCATATTCGGTCGTGCCGAACAGCATGCCGCTGCCGGAATCGAGAACCACGCCGCCTCTGGGTGAGGAGCCGTCGGGGTTGCCGGTGAAGGAATAGACCACCGACTCCAGGCCCGCCGGCGTGACCGAGAACACCGTGCCGCAATTGCAACCGGAACCGCCGATCTGGGTCGTGCCGTAGAGAAGGTTGTTGACACTGTCATAGAACAGGGTGCCCGACGGAAAGCCGCCATCCGTGCCGCCGGCGAAGTTGTACAACACCTGCTCCTGGCCGCATTTCGTGTTGATCCGGAACACCGTGCCGGCCCCGTTGGTGCCGCCATGCGCGGTCGTGCCATACAGCCAGTTGCCAACGAGCGTGAGGCCGGCCTGGGGATAGGTGCCGTCGGCCGTCGTGCTGCCGAAAGAGTATTTGTTGAATTCGGCGGTGACGCTCGACTTCATGCAGAACACCGTGCCGTAGCCGTATTGGCCGCCCTCGTAAGTCGTGCCGTACACGAGGGTGCCATATTGGAGCAGGCCGGCGACGGGATAGGCGCCGTCGCCTGTGGCGCCGAAGGAATACCGCGTCGCATAGCCGGCGCCGTTCGGTTTGATCCAGAACACTGTGCCCTTGCCGTATGTGCCGCCCATCTCGGCCGTGCCGTACAGCCGTCCATTGCTGCCGAGCATCAGGGAGGCTTCGGGTTGCCAGCCGTCCGAGGTGCATGTCGCGGTGCACGAATTGTGAAGCACCGTATCGGCCGCGGCCGGCGGGCTCGCGCCGAAGGCATATGTGCCGGCCAGGAGCGCCATCGCCCCGAGCAGGAGCTGCTGCTTGCGGCCGGAAGCTTTTGTGGGGGCGCCCCGCCGGGCGGCCGGAGCCAGAGGATTGCGTGTTGCCGCTGCATCGATTTTGGAATGCGTGTTCATGATTATCTCCATCAGGTTGGGCGCGGCGCGACCATCGCTCCGGCCTGTTGGAGGCGATCTGGCGCCGCCCGGCCGCCGCCGGCGCGGCCGAAAACCTGACGAATTGCCTGCGAATTGCTGACAAACCGGCGATTTGCGGATAAGTGGGGGCGCGCCGGCGAGGGTCTGTTCGCGCGTTAGCTTCGGGTCGTCGCTCCCAGGAATACGACCGGCGTGCCCTTCTTGACCGCGTGGCCGACGGCCGATGCATCCCAATTGGTCAGGCGCACGCAACCATGCGAGGCGGTCTTGCCGACCAGCCCGGGATCGGGCGATCCGTGAATTCCATATGTGGGCTCGGTTAGCTGGATCCAGGTCGAGCCGACGGGATTGTTGGGGCCCGGCGCGATCGTCAGCGCGCCTTCCGATTTCTTGCCGAAGGTGAGCCGTCTGGGGTCATAGGTATAATCGGGATTGAACGTCACGAACGCGACCGCCCAGGTGCCGTTGGGAGCCGGGCGTTCCGTGCTTCCCACGGTAGCCGGGAAGGCGGCAAACAGCCTGTTCGAACTGTCGAACACGCGCAGCTGATTGTCGCTCTTGTCGACTTCTATCCGGGCGATGGTGTCGCCAAACTCGCCATTGCCAGGCTGCACCGCGACGATCGACGTACCGGCGGCGCTGAAATCGGCATTGGGATTGAGCGACTGCAACAATGCCTGGCTCATGTGGAATCGCTCGGCAAGTTCCTGCACGGGGCTCAGATAGCCCAGCTGTTTGAGTTTTGCCTGCGCCGCGAAATCGGACGGCAGCGTGCCGATGAACGGGCCTTTTTCGTCCGCGGGCGTGATCGTGTAGTCCTGCGTGACGGGCTGTTTGTCGGCCCCCGCCAGCGCGGAGAAAATCTGCTGCGAAAGTCCGTTGCCGCCCGGCATGTTGTGCGCCTTGGCATAGGCGGCGATCGCATTGTCGAGATTCTCTCCCGGCTTGCCGTCGATCACCCCCGGAGAAAAATGCGCGCGGTCGAGCAGCGTTTCGACCTTGATGAGGATCGGCTGCGGCGGCGCGCCGGCCTGTGGCGGCGTTGGCTGACCGGGATTGGGTGGCTGATAATCGCTGAAGCTGCTTTGTTCGATGGCCTGCGCCTGCGGCTGTTTCGATGCGGGTGCGCTCGGCGGAGCGGCCGTGTTTGCCGGCGGTTGTTGCGCGATGGCCGGTGTCACCGTCAGGAGAAGAAACGCTGCTACGGTTGAAAACAGTTTGTCGGTGAAATGACGCATTTCGCTCACCCGGAGTTTCCATAGGGCAAAGCGCTTCGCGGCGCGGGGGTTCCAGCGCGAGGGATGCGGGATGAAACAATCTGGTTGTATTGCTGCGGCGGTGCTCTTGTTGATCGGTGCCGTACCTGCGCGCGCTGCTGAAAACAGCTGTGATGCCGGCCCGCGCGCGGCCGCGGCAGCCAATGCTGCTTCGCTGACAACGCTGAGCTGGGCGCCGTTCCGGCGGCCGGAAACGGGCTGGGCCGTTTACGTCCCGCTGATCGCGCAGGAGATCGGTGTTTCCTGTCGGCCCGATTCACCCGGCTTCGCGGCCGCGCTCGCGGCCTGGCAGAAAAGACACAATGATTCGGGAACGGGCGTTTTCGACCGGGCAACGTTCGAACAGATGAGACAAATCTGGGAACTGAGGCGGCCTTTCGTCGTTGCCTCCCGCTCCGCCTGTCCCGCACCGCCGGACGAAACGGCGCTGGTAAAGGCAGCTCCGAACGAAAGCTATGGCGGCGAGCAGATATTCCTGATGCCGGATGCGCTTGCCGCCTATCGTCGCCTGGTAACAGCGGCGCGCGCGGCCCTGCCGGCGCTGAATTCCGATCCGCGCCTGCTCACCATTTTCTCCGGCTACCGAAGCCCCGACGCCGACGCGGCACGCTGCCAGCGCGATGGAAACTGCCAGGGCACAGCGCGCGCGGCCTGCTCCGCGCATCGCACCGGCGACGCGATGGACCTCTTTCTCGGCGCAGCGCCGGGATCGCGTCCCGATTCATCCGACGACGCCAACCGGCTCTATTTGTCCCAGACCCCCGCCTATCTCTGGCTGGTCCACAATGCAGGGAAGTTCGGCTTTGTGAATTACCCGTTCGAACCCTGGCATTGGGAATGGCGCGGCACGAGCTGACCGGAGATTATTTCTTTCCAGAAATGGTTTTGGCCACGCGGGAGATCGCCTTGCGCGCCGTGGGCACCACGGCCTTGGCGAGTTCGACAACGCTGGCTTCCGCCTTCTCGATGGCGGTCTTCTTCCGCGCCTTGCGAGCCAGTGGTTTTTTCGCAGGTTTGCGTTTCGCGGCGTTGGCCGCCTTCCTTGCCAGCGTCTTGCGCGCGGCTTTCGCTTTGGTCTTGTGCGCTGTCTTCGCCGTGCGACCCGGCTTGCGTTTGGCTGCCATGATGAGTCCTTCCATCTCGTCCCCACGGACGAATCAATCCGCGGAGGAAGCATAACGGCCTTCGCATTATTTCGATAATGCGGAGGAATTCGCGGTGTGTCGGTGCCGTGCAATGGGTGAAGTTTTAACGTCCATGTTTCACGGTCTTCCCCGGATGCAGGCGGGGCATGTGCAGCGCGTATTCCTCGCAATGTGTGGACGGCACCTAGATTGTCCCGGACACGCGAAGACGGGGCACCAGCCATGTTTATCCGCCTGCTGACCGCATCGATCCTGCTTGTCCTCTTGCCGGCGCTGACCACCGCGGCCGGCGCAACCGACGTGATGGTGATCGGCACTTTCCATATGAACAATCCGGGTCGCGACCTGCATGACGTCCATGCCGACGACGTGCTGGCGCCGAAGCGGCAGGCGGAAATCGCCGCCATCGTCGCCGGGCTCGCGCGCTTTCATCCGACCGAAGTGGATGTCGAATGGCCGGCCGGGCTGGTAACCGGGCGTTACAAGGCGTTCGCGGACGGAACGCTCCCTCCGTCGCGCGATGAAGTCGTGCAACTCGGATTCCGCCTTGCGAAGGAAAGCGGAGCTGCCGTTCACGGCATCGACGCCGACGGCGATTTTCCCTACGAGGCGGTCGAAACTTTCGCGAAGGCGCATGACGAATCCGGCCGGCTTGCCCGCAACGAGGCGGCACTGGTGGACGATGTCGCGGCGCAACAGCACCTTCTGGACACCGGTACGGTCGGACAGCTGCTGCGCTGGATGAACGAACCGGCCCGGATCCGCCACGGCAATGACTGGTACAGCGAAATGCTGCATGTCGGCAGCGGCGCCGACCAGCCCGGCGCGGATCTGCTCGCCGCCTGGTACAAGCGCAACATGCATATCTGCGCGCAGATGATTCAGCTGGCGAACCCAGACGATCGCGTCGTGCTGATCTTCGGCTCCGGCCACGCCTTCCTGCTGCGCCAATGCGTCAGCGACATGCCGGGCTACCGCCTCGTCGAGCCGAATGATTATCTGCCGGGGAGTTGAGAAGGGTGGGCGTGGGGAGGAATTGAAGCGAATTCCCCAACACTCTCGCTGCTCCCCATCCGCGCAATTCGCCTGGCTGCATCAATCGCCGAATTTCGAGCTGCAGTCGCCGCCCCGTTCCGCGTCCGCGGCATCCTGCAACGGGAAGCGATGCGATGCCGCTCTCGCGTTCTTTGATTTCGCAAGAACTTTTTCGCAATTGTGCGCGAGCTCTGCGGACTGTGTTTCTCCGGGAGGTTGCTCATGCGCCTGACGAAAATTGGCCATGTCCTGATCGCGGTTTCCGACCTTGAGCGCGCAAAAGATTTCTACACGCGCGTGCTGGGCTTCGAGATCCTGGAGGAGGACGAAGATCACGGCGGCGTGTTCATGACGCTCGGCGAGGGTTCGCATGTGATCGATCTGGTGCCGCTTCCGGGCGCTGTGCCGCCGGCCGTTCCGCAATCGATGGCGGAGCTTAGGCCATCGCTCGGATTTGCGCATGTCGCGTTTCCGGTCGCGAGCGCCCGCGACCTCAGGCGCAGCTATTTCGAGCTGATCGACAAAGAGGTCCGCGTGCTGGCCGCGATCGATCACGAAAGCCAGGAGAGCATCTATTTCTGCGATCCCGACGGCAACATGCTCGAAATCTACTGGGAGCGCCCCGACGCGCGGGAGATCTTCCGGCGGGGACGGAAGGACCAGGACCGGGTGATTGTGTTCGCGCGGGAGGAGATGGGTTGAGGGAATTCCGGTCCTGACCCGAAATACCATGAGGTCGGGCGGGCGGCGCCCACCAGGAATCGCCCGGGATGTTTCCGGCCCCGGCATCAGGTGCCGCCGCCGCATCGCGCACGCTCCGTCATTCCGAGCGGGATGAGGCCAGAAGAGTGTCGGTCAAAATCTCCGCCACTTGGGGAGTGTCATATCAGGTGCGTTTTACGAAGGAGGAATGTCATGCCGAAACAAATAAAGATCGCTTGGAGAGAAAAATACTGCAACACTACGGATCGAATACCGCTCGAGTGGTTCAAAACAAATGAAGCTCAAAGTGGTTTAGTACATGACGTTTTCTTCAATAGAAAATGGTACGGCGAGGCCATGTGCGATGTGAAATGCATCGGTAACCGTGCTGACCTGGATTACACGAAGCATCAGAAATTCAACAGGAAGCAAGAGATGCTCCTTGGCGTGATGAGCATATATTTCGCTGATGAAGAACGGGAGGACCCTCGACGGATCGAGTGGTCGGGTGAGCTTGAGATTGACGACGGGCGGGTTCCTGATGAAGTCACGTCGGCCACTGCGAAGCTCTCAGTGGTAGATGATCTTATTGAAGACTTAAACGACATTCGGGGCAAAGTAAGCTCAAGAAAAGCGATCGTCGAGGCACGACTTGGCCAGGGAAAATACAGAGATAATTTGATGGTCGTATGGAAGGGCTCGTGCGCTGTGAGCGAAGTGCGCGTTGCTGAAGTTTTGCGCGCCTCTCACATCAAGCCGTGGAGCAAATGCACGGCAGTAGAAAAAACAGATCGAAACAATAGGTTGCTCTTGGCGGCCAACCTTGATGCGCTCTTTGACCGCTATCTGATTTCATTCGAAGACGATGGCGAGATGATAATCTCGGATCTTATTCCGGAGGAGGAACGTGCTAAAATACAGCTGAAATCGGGTTGCAAACTTCGGTTGCGGCTGAATGGGGAACAGCGCGCATACATGCAAGAACATCGCCAACGACTCCGGATGACCTCTGCCGGCAAATAGACTAGGAGGAATGCACGCTCTGCCGCGGTTGCCCGCTTCTTCCATGCCCCAGGTGAGCCCTTCGAACAGATCGGGCGCGGGCGTCTGGCGGGTGACGCGCGCGATGTAATCGATGGCGGTGGCGAGGTTGGCCGTCCACAGCGTGATGAAAGACGGCACGAGCGTGCCGAGATCGAAAGCGGGCGTGGCTCCCTTGACGATATGGCCGAGTTCCTCGCAGAGCTTTGCGGCCTGCCGCACGGCGGCTTCGCAATCGGGATGCAGCGCGTTGCCGTCGAGCTTGCGGAACGAAACGGCGATGCGCAGGCGTTTGGGTTTCTCGAGGCTGGCGGCGAGCCAGGAGGGCGGGGCAGGCGGCGCCCAATAGGGATCGCCCTGGATGTTGCCGGCGATGGCGTCGAGGCCGGTGGCTGAATCGCGCACGCTGCGCGTGAGCACGAAATCGATGGCGAGCCCGTCGACCGCCTCGCCGAGTTCGGGCGCGAGGCTGACGCGCGCGGGTGGGCTTGGGGCCCACAAGCCCGCAACACGAGGCGGGAATCCGGATCAATCCTCCCCCATCATTGCCATGCGCCAGCGGCACCACGCCGGCGGCAACGTCCCCCCGTGCGGCGCCACTTGTGTGCCATGGCGGCTGTCGACGCGCGCCACGCCATGCTCTGCCAGGGAGAATGCCTTGCGTGACCCTTATCCCATTTTTCCGTTAACCCGATCCTGCCGTCCGGCGGCGCGATGAGGCGCGCCGCCGCATGGAATACAGATGCGCAGCACCGTAGCCGCTGCTAGACTGCCAGTGCAGGTCGAAACCTGTGATTGAGATCGAGTCTCTGTAGAGATCGCAGCATGAGCACGGCCACGCGCCCCGAACAGCTTGAAATTCTGCGTGCCTATGCCACCGGTCGTCTTGGCACGCGCCGCGCCATCGACGCGCTCGGCGCGCATGACTATGCCGATCTGATAATCGCGCTGGCGCAGAACAATCTCGACTTTCCCAAGCCGGCCGCAACGCCAGCTCACGCGGCGCATGTAGCGCGGGCGCGCGCCATCCTGCAGCCGCGCCTGCGTCATGGGCATTGATGTCGCCATCATCGTCACGGATGTCCCGCCGCTGATTACGCTCGCCGCGGCGCAGAGCCTCGATTATCTGCTCTATCCCACGCTGCCGGTAATCATTCCCGACGCCGTGTTTCATGAGGCGACCTACGCAGCAGGCAAGTTGGGTGCGCAGGAGATTCTCGAGTGGTATCGCGCACACACCGGTCAGGTGCGGGTCGAGCCGACCGAGGCATTTCAGGCGGAGATGATGTTGCAAGAGGCCATGCCAGGCCGCAGACTCGCCCGTGATCTTGGCGAACGGGCCGCCATCGAGATCGTTCGCAATTATCCGCTGGCGGAAAACGGACGTGCGCTGCTGCTCAGCGACGACCGCGACGTAGAACGGCTGTTGGTGTTCGAGCCCGAGAAGGCCATTCTGCTCACGACGTGGGATTACCTGCGTCAACTGGAGGACGCGCAGCGTATTCAGTCGGCCGACGCGGTGATGGAAGCGGTACGGCAGGCCGGGCGCGACTCCCCCCGGCGGGATTTGTGGAGCACGCATGATCCCGAAATCCGCGACGCGGTGCGGGCGGTGATCGAAGCGGCGCAGCGCGGGCACTCCCCGGAAGGCAAGGAATAAGGGGTGCTGATCGGTTGCGTGCAAGTTTCCGCGGCCGACAGCCATCTCCGCAGGCAACGCGCAAAAGCTCCGGCACTCTCAATGCTAGCGATGCCTGCGGGTTAGGGAAGACAGTTTGGTTGGCCTCAAAATGCGGAGGGCCATCCAGCCCGGGCGCGATTTTTGGGGGAGTTGATCCCTCTACTGCACATAAGCGCCAATACGTTGTCGTTCGAAGGCTTCATCGAAGATCGTCGTCGTCGAGGATTCGTGGATAGCTACACTGATATAGAAACGCGTTCGTGCGGATTTGTCGAACCTCTACCGGCTGCTGCAGCTCATGCAGATCCGACGTTCTTGCTCAGTATGAGGCCGCACCGTCGTCCACTTGCGCTCTCGACTCTATTTCGTAATGTCCCGGCGATCTCGCACCTTCGCATATTGCAGCGACCACGGCGCCGTCTGCTCGAGTTCTGCGGCCACCCCCAGCAACGTCACCTCCTCCCCGAACCGCCCCACAAAATGCACCCCTATCGGCAATCCCTCCGCATCCCAGTGCAGCGGCAGGCTGATCGCGGGTTGCCCCGTCACGTTCTGGAGCGCGGTGAACGGCACGTAGTCGAACAGGGCCGCGAAGGCTTTCATGATGTCGCGCTCCTCGGTGTCGAATGTGCCGATCTTCATCGGCGGCGTGCCGAGGGTGGAGGTGAGCCAGAGGTCGTAAGTCTCGTGGAAGCGCGCGGCGACGCGGCCGGCCTGCTGGAGCATCGCTTTGGCGAGGAGATAGTCGCTCGCCATCACGCGCCGGCCCGCTTCATACATGCCCCAGGTGAGCCCTTCGAACAGATCGGGCGCGGGCGTCTGGCCGGTGACGCGCGCGGTGTAATCGATGGCGGTGGCAAGGTTGGCCGTCCACAGCGCGATGAAAGACGGCACGAGCAGGCCGATGTCGAAAGCGGGCGTTGCGTCTTCGACGATATGGCCGAGACCCTCGCAGAGTTTCGCGGTGGCGCGCACGGCCGCCTCGCAATCGGGATGCAGCGCGTTGCCGTCGAGCTTTCTGAGCGAGATCGCGATGCGCAGGCGCTGCGGTTTCTCGCGGGAAGCCGCAATCCAGGAGGGCGGGGCAAGCGGCGCCCAATAGGGATCGCCCTGATCGTTTCCCGCCACCGCGTCGAGCGCCGCCGCCGCATCGCGCACGCTTTTCGTCAGCACGAAATCCACGCCGAGCCCGTCCACGGCCTCGCCAAGCTCGGGCGCGAGCGTGACGCGGGCGCGGGTGGGCTTGAGACCCACCAGCCCGCAACAGGAGGCGGGAATGCGGATCGAGCCGCCGCCGTCATTGCCATGCGCGAGCGGGACGACGCCCGCCGCCACGGAAGCGGCCGAGCCGCCGGA
>DATJUM010000255.1:0-12816 GCA_035502355.1 Rhizomicrobium sp.
CGGTCGAGCCATAAGGGTCGAACATGGTGATCGTTCCGTCGGGCGCGCGCACGAAGTCGTTCCCGCTGGTGGTGGTGCAGAATCCGGAAACTGTCCCTTTGTTGTCGATGCCGGTCGGATCCGTCCCCGCGCTGGCGCAGCCCGAGCCGTCGAATGTCGTGATCGTGCCGTCCGCGGTGCGGACGAAGCCGTGGTACACATCGGAGTAGTCGAAATAAACCCCCGTCACGTCACCTTCTGCGTTGATGGCGAGCGGTTCGGTAACGACCGCTCCTGTCACGCCGAACGAGGTGACGGATCCCCCCGCTCCCTGGACAAAACCATAGATGACGGTGCTGCCCTCGAGATAAGACCCGGTCACCGTGTTCGCATCGTTGACGGCGAACAGATACGTCGACGCGGCGCCCTGAACGTCGATGCGTTCGACCTTTCCGTTCGCGCGCCTCAGGAAACCGTGAACGACTTCACCGATCTGGTAATACCCGACAATCACGCCTCTGCCGTTGATGCCGCCAGGCATCGTGAGTTCCGATCCCGAGGGGTCGAACGACGTGATCGTTCCGTCGGGCGTGCGGACAAAGCCGTGATCCTCATTGCCCGAAGTCGTGTGGTAATAGCCGGTAACCGAACCGGCGGCGTTGATGGCCAGCGGGTAGGTGCCCGCCGCGCCGGTCACGTCGAAGGTGGTGAACCTGGCCTTTGCGCCGGCCGGCGCGCTGGCAAGCGCGCAGAGCGCCAGAGCGGATGCGGCGCTTCGCAGTGCGGCCCGAGCGCCCGAATGTGCGTGGAATCTGGACATGTTCGCCTCCCCTGACCGGCCCCCTCTATCACAGTCCGGGCCGCCGGTAAATCAGTTCAGCTTCAGCGCGCCGGTCGGGAAGCGGCGGGAAGCAGTTCAAACACGGCGTCTTCGCCGCGCGCCGTACCTCCTCTGCGCCTTTGCGGCTCCGCGGTTCAACCTTGTCCGGCGACGACAAGGAGGACACGGCGGCGTGGGACGAGCGGAGGTTCAGCGCGTTATTGCAAACACCGTGCCCAGATTATAGGCTCCCCCCTCGAAGGTGGTGCCGTAAAGCACATCCTTCACATCGATCAGGCTGCCCGTCGGACCATCGCCGTCTGCGCAGCCGGGCTCGCTGCAAAAAGTGTGAAGCACCTTCTCTTCGCCGGTGCCCGGATCGATCGAAAAAACCGTTCCACACGCGATCGTTTTGCCACATCCGTCATAACGGCCACCTGAGTACGTCGTGCCGTATAGTGTGCCTTTTGCATCGATCAGACTTGCCTCGGGATTCGCACCGTCCTCGCACCTGTTTCCCTTCAACTGACTGCAGAAGGAATACACCACAGTCTCCGCGCCGGTGCTCGGATCAATCGCAAAGACCGTACCGCAACCGAAGTGACAGCGGTGGCGGTCGGTAGTACCACTGCCGCCAAGGAAGGTCGTGCCGTATAGCATACCATTCACGTTGATCAGGCCACCCATTGGGCTAAAGCCGTCTGCACAATTCTGCTGACTGCAAAAGGAATAAATCACTGTCTCCGCCCCGGTGCTCGGATCAATAGCAAATACCGTGCCGCCGTCGTAGGTGCCCCCCGCTGGTGTTGTGCTATACAGAGTGCCCCCTACGTCAATCAGACCTGCGTCGGGGATCGCACCGTCCGTGCAACCCTGCTGACTGCAAAAGGAATGGAGCACCGTCTCTGCGCCAGTGCCCGGATCGAGCGCAAACACGGTGCCACAGCCGATGGAGGCATCGGGGCAACCGTTGCTGCCGCCTTGAACCGTTGTGCCGTACAACATGCCGTTCAAATCGATCAGGCTCGCCTCGGGGTCCACTCCATCCGCACAGTCCCATTGGCTGCAAAAGGAATAAAGAACCTTTTCCGCGCCGGTGCGCCGGTCGACCCTGAATACTGCACCTGGGGTAGGGTAGCCGTAGGCTGTACCGTATAGGCTCCCTTTCACATCGATCAGGCTAGCCCACGGAGTTTGGGCGTCCTTGCACCCGTGCAGTTTTTTCCTGCTTTCCTTGGTGCAAAAAGAGTACAGCGTGGTCTCAGCGCCAGTGCTTGGGTCAAGCGCAAACACAGTGCCGCAACTGCTACAGCCCTTACCGGTACCACCGTAGGATGTTGTGCCATACAGCGTGCCCTTCACGTCGATCAGCCCGGCTCTGGGGCTCGCTCCGTCCGGAGTGCCCGCAAACGAATGCAGCACCGTTTCCTGCCTCTTGGCAATTGCGGCGGATGGAAATTGCAGGACCAGCGCACAGCCGACGGCGGCGGCGCACCGGGCAAAAAGCAGGCGTTTCATCGGAACTCCCCCAAGCGAAATCGCGATGACGCTAAGATTTTGCGCGCTCTTGCGCAACAGCCAAACCGGCAATCACTGTCCCTTCGGCGGAGCGGGTCTCGCCGAAGCGGCTGGATCGGTGGGCGCGCCTTCGAAGATGCGCCGCAGGATGCCCGGCGCGAGCACGGAGAGCGGGTTCGTCGATACCAGCGGGTGATCGAGATCGCCGTGCAGGGTGTAGGTAATTCCGAAGAGACCCTCGCCTTTCTTCGAAACAAACACATTTCCCAGAATGGGAATTACGCCGAGGAGCCCGTTCAGGCCGTATATCGGGGCCATCGCGCCCGACAACGCGATCTGATTGGTCGCACGGTCGATGTAACCGTCGGCCGTGAACCCCACCGACGGCCCCGTCGCGCGGGCGTCATGAATGCTGACGACATCGCCATTGACCCGGAAGGGAATGTGGACGCTGTCGAGCACGATCCCCTGCCCCCGCAACAGATCGGCCATTCCGCTCGGTGAGCCGGAAGAAACAACGCGGGTGAAAAACGGCTGGTTGAGCACGGTGCAATTGCGAATGATGAGTTCGCCGGTGGTATCGGCGGCGCCGGTGTTTTTCTGGTTTTCAACAGCGACCGGCGGCAAGGTCGCATCGAGGCTGAGCGTGCCGCCCTTCACGCTCGTCGTATCGAGCAGCGCCCCGATAACGGCTCCGGCATCGTCGGCCGTGGCGGTGAGATGGCGCTGACCGCCGGACGACGCCATCCTGACGGTGAGCGAACTCGTCGTTGTGAGACCCGCTTTGGCCGAAACCGTAACAGGATGCCGTCCTATTCCGGTGACGTCGGCGGAAAACGGGGCAAATGCCACGCCCGGGCGGAACACCAGCCGGTCGAGATTCGCGGTAAGATGAAACGGTTCGGCGGACGGAGCGGCGCTGCTTTTCGACGCGGCGGCGCCGGGATTTTGCTTCAACAATCCCGAAGCATCGAGCGAATGGCCGGATATGTCGATCTCTTTGCTGCCATTTGCCTGTTTGCGGAATACAACAGCGAAATCATTGTCCACACCGGCGCGCACCGACGGCGCGGAAATGCTGCTTAGCGAACCATCGGCCGCGAACGCGACGGTTGCCGACGCCGTAAGGCTCGAACCCTCTGCGTTCAGATTGGCATTGCGAAACGATCCGTCTTCGCCAAGTTGAGCGGCGATGTGCGCCGTTTCCGGTGTTCCGGCCGGCTTGCGCCATCTCAGCAGATCCGAAGACAGGACCGCCTCCGTCAGATCGAGATCGATATCGGCCGTCTGTATCCTTGCCCGATATCCGAGCAGATGAGCCGTCGCGCCGACCGGCCCCGTGAGCCAGGAACCGGACGGCAAGCCCAGATCGGCGCGCGCAGCATCATCCAGAATGCCGTGAACATCGACCGTCGTGCTCACCGGTCCCTGCGGTTTGAACAGTTCGAGCCAGTCGACATCGAGGGGCGTTGCTCCGAGGATCACCTTTCCGGCGGCGTGAAGCTTTGTATTGTCGACGGCAATCGCGACCGTTCCATCCGAAATGCGGGTGTGCGGTCCCAGCGCGATCCCGAGACCGTTCACGGCGCCGTTCACCGAAATGCCCACCGAATCGATGCTCTCGCCCTTGATGGTCGGCACGCGGAAGACGGCATCGAATGCCGCATCTCCCCGCGCCGTCGACGTGTTGACGTGAAAGCGCGTCGGATACTGCAGCGGCTTCATATCGAGAAGCGCAAAGAACTGCGGCAGCGCACCGGATACATGCGCCTTGATCAGCGCCGGCGTCCCGTGCACATGCAGGTTGGCAATGGTGACGTGGCCATTGGTGACGGATAAGGGACCGATCGAGGCCGAAGACAGATCGGCCTTGAAATTATCACCGGTCAGCGTTCCGCTGCCCGACGCGCCGGTGAGCGGCGTCAGTCCCGGGAGATAATTGATCGCGGCGCCCTGCACCGGAAACGTTATCAGGACGGCATTGTCCGGGATGAACGGGCGCCCGAAGGCGCCGGCCTGTATGCGCGCATGTATCAGCGCCGGTCCCAGGCGGCCGCCCTGGATATTGGCCGCGATCCATCCCCGCGCTCCCGGTATCAAATGGATGGGCCAATATGGCAGCAGATCGCGCATGGCGATCGGATCGACCCGGCCATCGAGATCGAGTTCCGGCGAGCGGTTCGGCGCAAGAACGATCCGGCCTGCAAGGGTGGCGGAGAGCGGACCTCCGGCAAGCGCCGCCCGTTCGAGAACAATGCTCCTGTTCGCCGAATCATAGCTGCCGATCAGCGTCGCGCGCCCGAGCCTCAGGCCCGGCTCCATGGCGTCGGGCACATCGATCCCGAGGCGATCCAGGGTGAAGCCGAACGCGGTTTTAAGATTGCCGGCAGGATCGACATTGATACTGGCGCTGCCGGTGAGGTGTGCCCGCGCTTCCTCGCCCGCGAGCGTGGCGTCGTCGATCAGCAGCTTTCCCGTCTGGCCGTCATATCGGCCCACCAGGCGCAGCGACTTGACATGCAGGGGATGTCCCAGGCCTTCGACATATCCGGTCGCGCCGATGCCGAAATCGGCAAATCTCAGCTGCGTGCCATGCGCAAGAGTCCATGAGCCCGTTACATCCGCGGTCAGCCGGAGCGGCGAAAGAAATCCGAATTTCTGTCCGTCGCGCGCGAGCGCCGGCAGGCTGAGACCGCTGATACTCACATCGCCGCTCGACAGGTCGCCGCGGAACGGAAAACGGATATTGGCAAACAGGCGCGCCGGCTTGCCCGACACTTCGATTTCCGCTGCGAGACTGGCGTCCAGGCCATTCCCGCTTGCGCCGCGCGGCCCTGAAACCTGCAAATCGGCTCTCGGCGCCACGACAAATGCACCGGTTTCCTCATCGTAGAAGGCAAGCCGCGCCTCGCGCACCGCAAAGCTCTGCAGCGAAGTGCCGTGTCCCTTGCCGTGCGAGATCGCGTCGCGAATTTGCTGCAGGATGTCGTTCCCGCCATTCCCGGCCTGCAGCCCGAGCCGCAGTGAACCGGTCCTGGAATGAACAAGCGTGAGCTGAACACCAACGAGCGCGATGCGCTTTATGGCAATCCTGCCATGCAAGAACGGTCCGGCGGCGAGACCGATTTCCGCTTTTGGCGCCTGCGCGATGATGCGCTGGCCATGATCCAGCACACGGGTTCCCAGGATGACGAGATTGATCCGGCCTTCGGAACGGTCCCATTCGAGGGCCGCGGTGTCGAAACGAACATCGAATCCCGGCAGAACCTGGTTGAGGGCGCCGCGAAGCTCATCGCTGAAGGGCCCGAGAGATACCGGTCCCATGAGAACGCGAAAGAGCAAGCCCAGGCAAAAGAAAGCCACCGCCGCAGCCACAGCCACGGCGCCCCAGACGATACGCCGCAAAATCAGCGAAGCGGATCTGCCGTAAGCGCCCAAGACGCGCAGATTCAATGCCAATATCCTGACTCACCCGAAACCACCCGGCCCGCGGTCCCGGCTTGCAAGGGTACACAACTCAGCCTATCGCGTAGCCCTCAGGACTCGCAAACGGCAGGGACGGGGTATACCCGCGGCACATCTTTGGCAAACAATCTTTCACCGGGCGACCGGGCACCGGCCTTTCGGCTTCCAACCGACAATGGCGGCGAAATTTCGCCGGCAAAACTCAAGGGAAAGCCGTTTGTCGTGTATTTTTATCCCAGGGACGATACCTCCGGCTGCACGAAGGAGGCGATTGCTTTTTCGGATGAAAAGAAACGTTTCGCGGCGCTCGGCGTCGCGATAATCGGCATTTCGAAAGACAGCGTCGAATCTCACAAGAAATTTCGCGAGAAACACAAACTGGAAATCACGCTCGCCTCCGATCCCGAACTCGAAGCCGCGAACGCCTATGGCGTGTGGGTGGAAAAAAGCATGTATGGGCGGCGCTATATGGGAATGGACCGCGCCACATTCCTTGTCGATGACAAAGGAAAGATACGGCAGATATGGCGGAAAGTGAAAGTTCCCGGCCATGTCGCCGCGGTGCTCGACGCGGCCGGGAAATTGTGATTCACGCGCCGTGGCGCAAGCGGAATTTTCTTCCGGTGTCAAGGTCTTGCACCTGGAGAGCCGATGGGCTGAAATCGTGCCCACGGGGTTTGCGGGGAGGATTGTCGGGATAAGGATTGTCGGGCATGGGGCAAACGCTCGTCGAGCGCATATGGACATGGCTTCACGAAACATTTCCCGAGCGGCAGATCTACATACGCAGTGAAGGCCGCGTACAATTTTTCACCTGCGGCGCCACGCTGCAGGCCACCTGCGCCGGTCTCTCGCTTATTTTCCTCGGATGGGTGGCATTCGCGTCGGTCAATGTAATTTTCAAGGACCGGATCATTGCGGCGAAAGATCACCGTTATCAGCAGATGCAGGGAACCTATGAAAATCGCATCGCCGATCTTCAACTGTCCTATGACCAGCTGAACAACGGGCTGATCTCGGCACAAGACCGGTTCAAGGCCACGGCGGACGAACTTGAAGCCAAGCAAAGAAGCGTCGCGAATCTGCTGGGTCACGGACAGGCGCTGGACTCGGCGTTACTGGCGTTCGGCGGTGATCATTCCGCCCACCCGGCGATGAATGCCGAAGCGCTGCCGACCCCTGCACCCCGCGACGAAATGGCGAGCGACAGTCTGGGAAGCGATGCGGCGCCGCCTCCCGCATCGGCCGGCTACGCGATCAGCGAGCCTCATCGCGCGCCGTCCTTTGGGAGCGGCGCATCGGAATTGCCGATCATGCCCGAGCCGGTGGACCCGCAGCCGCGCACGGCCCGTCCGACCAGAGCCAGTTTTCTGGACACGCTCTCGAATCTGGCGGATGCGATTTTCTCTCCCCGTAGCCCAAAGCCGAGCCCGGAGCTTGCCGTCTCTCCGGGCCTCGAAATGCTGGATCAGCAGACCCGGCGCGTCATGCGCTTGAATCATTCGGAAACCGTGCTTGTCCAAGCTCTCGACCGGCGGATATCCGAACGCAGCGGCGCCGTGCGAAAGCTGCTTGCGGGGCTTGGGGTGCGGCCGGTGGCGGAAGCCAGCGGCGGACCCTACGTCCCCATCCAGGCGGTGGGCCTCGAAGGTGTTTCCGACGCCGTTTTCACGGCCAGCTTTATGGACGCGGTCGCCCATTCGTCCGAACTGGAATCGCTCGTCACCGCTTTGCATCACGTTCCGCTTACAACCCCGGTCCATGGAGGCCAGTTCGAGCTTACGAGCGGCTTCGGTCCGCGCGTCGATCCCTTCACCGGGCGCATCGCGTTCCACCCCGGCGTCGATTTCGCCGGCCCCTGGGGATCGCTCGTGGGCGCGACGGCGCCCGGCATCGTCGTCTGGGCCGGCTTCCGGGGCGGCTATGGCAACATGGTGGAAATCGATCACGGATACGGATTCCACACCCGGTACGCTCATCTCGCGTCGGTTCTTGTCAGGGCGGGGGCAAGAGTCGAAAAGGGAACACCCATCGGCAGGCTCGGTTCGACCGGCCGCAGCACGGGCCCGCATGTTCATTACGAAATCTGGCTGGCGGACACGGTGAGAGATCCGGCCAGGTTCATCGCGGCGGGCCGGAACATCCTCAACTGATCGCCGCCCCTTTCCGGAAAAAATTACACCGGTGCACGGATGCGTACGGACGCGTGCAGCCATTCGGGCTCCCGCTGCATCGGCGCTGTGTGAACCGCAGAGACGCAAAGACGCTGAGGTAACAAACACACGTCATGGAAATCTGCACGCCTTCGCGTGCAAGACTTTCTTCTCGGCGGTTCTGCGTCTCCGCGGTTCAAATTGCACGGTACTACCTGGCACGAGCGAGTTTTCGAGGGCCAGCGACGTCATTCAATATCCGCAATGGCCTCCTGCGGCTTGCCCCCGATCGCCTGGGCCAGAGCGGCCGACATGAAGGGGTCGAGGTCGCCATCCAGAACATCCTGGGGCGTGCGGCTTTCCACGCCGGTGCGCAGATCCTTCACGAGCTGATAGGGCTGCAGCACATAGGAGCGAATCTGGTGTCCCCAGCCGATATCAGTCTTCTGACCGATGTGAGCGGCGGTTTCGGCCTGCTTCTTTTCAAGTTCGATCTCGTATAATCGCGAACGCAGCATGTTCCAGCACATCGCGCGGTTCTGATGCTGCGAACGTTCCGTCTGGCAGCTGACCACAATTCCCGTCGGCAGATGCGTGAACCGCACCGCGCTCTCGGTCTTGTTCACGTGCTGACCGCCCGCACCGGACGAGCGGTAGGTGTCCACCCGGATGTCCTTTTCGGGTACCTCGATGTCGATCGTCTGATCGATCACCGGAAAGACCGTGACGCTGGCAAAGCTCGTATGGCGCCGCGCGCTGGCATCGAACGGTGAAATACGCACCAGCCGATGCACGCCGGCCTCGGTCTTGAGCCAGCCATAGGCGTTCTCGCCCTTGACGAGCAGCGTAGCGGATTTGATCCCGGCGGCCTCGCCCGCGCTTTCCTCGATGATCTGGACCTTGAAGCCCTTGCGTTCGGCCCAGCGGATGTACATGCGCTGGAGCATTTCCGCCCAATCCTGGCTTTCGGTTCCGCCGGCGCCGGCATGAACTTCGAGATAGGTGTCGTTCGCATCCGCTTCGCCCGACAGCATGGACTGAAGGCGCAGCGCGTCGGCATGCGTGCGAAGGCTCGCGATCAGGGCTTCGGTTTCCTGGAGCATGCCGGGCTCGTTCTCGGCCTCGGCGAGATCGATCAGGTCCACCGCATCGGCGAGATCCTGCTCCAGCTTCCGGATCCCGGATATCGACGTCTCCAGCCGCTGCCGCTCGCGCATCAGCGCCTGCGCCTCTTCGGCGTCATTCCAGAGCGAAGGATCGCCCGCCTTGTGATTCAGCTCGTCGAGGCGAACAACCGCGCGATCCCAGTCAAAGATGCCTCCTCAGCAGGTCAAGCGCCTGCCTGATTTCCTGCACGCTACGCTCTGTCTCCGGACGCATCTCATTCTCTCCGACACGAAATGGCTATCGCAGGCGGCAAATCTGCTCCCTTACTGCGCTTGCGGCGGCGGTGTTGCGGCAGCCGACTGCGGCAATCGATACTCGACCTTGACGGTCGTCCAGTCGGTAACGGGATCGCCGTCGCGGGTGGCCGGCGCGAAGTGCCAGTTCAGCACGGATTGCACGGCGGCGTCGTCCAGATCGCCATAGCCGCTCGACTGCGCAACCCGGAATTTGGAAAGACGCCCGTCGGAGCGTATGAGAACATCGATCAGGATGGTTCCCTGCTCGCCGGCCGCACGCGCCGAATCGGGATAAATCGGATCGGCGTTGGGCTTTGACGAATCCACATGGGCGGGCGTATCCGCAGCCTGCGCCGCTTCCGGACCCAGCATGGCCGCGCAACAGACAAAGCCAGCAAAACCGAACGAGCGGAGCACCGGCGCCACATTTCTGTATATCATGATGTGACCTTTCAGTTGATGCGGACGGAATATAGCCCTTCCTGCGCTTCCTGAACAGTTGCCCCCGCTCCTCACGCTGGGCCTGCCCGCCTCCGCGGAAATTACGGCCCGGCTATGGCCGACGCGCCCCCGCTCCGTGCAATTCGAACCGCAGAGGCGCAGAGAAACAAAATAAGCATCATCGCCGGGCGCGTCCGTGTGCAAATAACCTTCTGCGTCTCCGCGCCTCAGCGGTTTAAACAGCGCCGATGCCGAGGGCCTGCATCATCTGTATGTATCAGTGCACTAGCCTTGCGGCGTCGGGCCGAGCGCGAAAAGGTCGTGCTGGCCAAGCTCGGCGCTGCGCCTTCGCTCCAGCTCCTGTGCATACCTCTTGAGCGCATAGGCTTCGGTCACGTAACCGACGACGCGAGGATCGTCGCGCGCCGACAGGACCGGGAGTGTTTCCGATTGGGTTTCGTCGAACCGGGCAAGGGCGGTTCGCACATTGTCGTTCGGAAGGAGATAGTTGTCGCGTTGCTGCACCATGTCCGCAGCCACGCCCGCCTCGACGTCCTCGTCGAGCTGCGGATCGTTCACCGCGGCCATGTCGATCCACCCCGCATAATGACCATCGGGCGCGACGGCGAACACGCGCTTGGCCGTGCCGGGGGGATATTTCTCCCGCAGGGTCTTCAGCGGCATGGCGGTGGGCACGAGCTTCGGATCGGAACGCATCAGGCGCGCGACGGTAAGATCGGCGATCCAGCCCACGTCATAGGCGCCCCGAAGCCCCAGGCCGCGGACATGAAATCGCCAGGTGGAGAACGAAAAGCCGAATGTCAGCCGCACGATGGTGGCCGACGCGATGACGCTGACCAGCACGCCGACGGTAACCGGAAAATCGCCCGTGGACTCGGCGACGAGAAACACCATGGTGAGCGGCGCGCCGACGATCGCCGCCGCGACCGCCCCCATGCCAACCAGCAGGAAGGCGACGTACTGTGCGGCAAAATGCGGATCGAACAGAGCAACACATTTCCCAAATACGCCCCCGAACAGGCAACCGAGAAAAAGCGATGAACTGAAAAGGCCGCCGCGAAAGCCGGAGCCGACGGAAATCGCCGAAGCCAACAATTTGGCTATCAACAGCAGGACAAGCGGGAACAGGAAAACCGATGTGTGCAGATAATATTCGATGGCACCGTGGCCGCTGCCCAGAACCTGCGGGAAGAACCATGCAACGGCGGAAAGCGCGATGCCGCCGACGCAGGGCCGCATCCAGTCGGGAATCGGCGAATTCTTGAGTCCGCGCTCGGTCCATGTGACGCCCATCATCGCGATGATGCCGATGCCCGCGGCCAGCACACCCATGACGCCGAACAAAACGTAGCTGTGAACGTCGAGCGGAACGCTGCCTTGCACTTCGAAGAGCGGCTGCCCGCCGGTGATGAAGCGCTGGGATAACCCGCCGCAGACCGCGGCCACGGCAACCGACGCCAGCGTGCCGGGCGTGTAACTGCCAAGAATGAGCTCATAACCATAGAATGCACCGGCCAGCGGCGCGTTGAACGCGGCCGCGATGGCGGCGGCAGATCCCGCCGTGACGAACACGCGATGGTCGGCGCGGCGGAGGCGAAAATATGCTGCAATGCTGGAGAACAGCCCCGATCCAAATTGCGTATAGCCTGCCTCCATGCCGAGCGAAGCGCCGGACGCGTTGGAAATGATCGTGGACGCGGTGAGCCGAAGGCTGTCGGGCAGGGACATGCGTCCGCCATGCAATGCATTGGCTTCGATCGGATCGACGATGTCCCGCGCCCCAAACCGGCCGGTCATCAGCGCGAGCACGCCAAGCAACAATCCGCCCAGCGCCGGAACAAACAAAATCCGGATCGAATCCACATGCAGCCCGGTGGACAGGAGAGCGCCGCCCTGGATGGCGAAATCCACCTGGTGCAGGAACTGCACCAGGGCGCGAATCGCGGCCACGCAAACACCGACGCCGGAGCCGATGACGGCGCAGGCGAAGATCTGCGTCAGTTCGCTGGAGCGCAGTTCCCGCTGAAATGCGGCGTAAAGCAGCCGCAACGGCCGCGCGATGCCTAGCAGCCCGCGCGGCATGGCGGATCTATTCGCTTCGCGTCCGGAAGATTCCATCAGGCTGGGCGAACGGAGACGGCATTGGCTAATAAAGCCCGCCCGTGCCGGCATCCACGGTGGTGCCCGGTTTGTTATCTGCGGGCTTCGCCGCTTCCGTCACGTCGGCATTTGCAAGACCAGGTTCTGTTCCCGACTTGAATGCTTCTTCGATGGAGCCGGGCACGTTCGAACCGAGAAGCGCGCCGGTCCGCGGATCGATGGGCACAAGATCAATTCCCGGCGGCACCCGGAATGGCGTGGGCGGCTGATCGGCCAGCGCGCCTTCCATGAAATCGCGGAAGATCGGGGCGGCCGCCGTCGCGCCCTGCTCGAGCTTGCCGAGCGTTCGCGGATTGTCGAAACCAACGAAGACGCCGCAGACCAGATCGGGCGAGAATCCGATGAACCACGTATCCTTGGAGTCGTTGGTGGTACCAGTTTTGCCCGCCAGCGGTTTTCCGACCGCCCTTACAGCGACGCCTGTCCCGCGCTCGACGACGCCCTGGAGCAGCGAAACGATCTGATATGCAGTCCTCGGATCGATGATCTGCTCGCGCGTATCGGGGAGCAGCGGCTCCGCCTGACCGTGCCACGGGCCGTTGCACCCTACGCAATTGCGGGCATCGTGACGATAGATGTCCAGGCCATTCCGATCCTGTATGCGGTCGATCAATGTCGGCGTGATCTTTTTTCCGCCATTGACGAATTCGGCATAGCCCGTCGTCAATCGCATCAGGGTCGTGTCCGCTGCACCGATCGAATTGGAAAGCCAGGGCGTAAGGCTGTCATACACGCCGAAACGCACGGCATAGGGCACGATCTTTTTCATTCCCACATCATAGGCCAGCCGGATGGTCATGAGATTGCGGGACAATTCGATGCCGCGGCGGAGTGTTTGAAGTCCAAGAAATTTGTT
>DATJUM010000256.1:0-16338 GCA_035502355.1 Rhizomicrobium sp.
GAAGCGCAAGGCGAGCTGGAACACCGTGCTCTTGCCGGCGCCCGACGGGCCGACCAGCGCGATCGCTTCGCCCTGTTTGACGTCGAGCGAGTAATCATCGAGCGCCGCCATTTCCAGCCGCGAGGGATAGTGGAAGGTCACGTTGCGAAAGGCGATCTCGCCGCGCGCCGGCTGATGCAGAATCACTGGGTTCACCGGTGCCTTGACATCGGGCTCTACACGAAGGAGTTCAGCCAGCCTTTCGGACGCGCCTGCCGCGCGCTGCAGATCGCCCCAGATCTCGCTCAGCGCGCCGATGCCCAAACCCACGAGTAGCGCATAAAATATGAATTGCACCAGCTGGCCGGCCGTCATCGTCTTGGCGGCGACGTCATGCGCGCCGACATAGGCGACGCCGACAATGCTGGAAAAAATCGCGAAGATAACAACGGCCGTCATCACGGCGCGGGCGCGCGTGCGCTGGATGGCGACGTTGAAGGACTGTTCGACGGCGTGACCGAAACGCTGACGCTCGGCGTTCTCCTGCGTGAATGCCTGAACCGTCTGGACCGCATTGATTGTTTCGCTTGCGCGCGCGCTTGTATCGGCGATCCGGTCCTGACTCCTGCGCGACAGCGTGCGCACCCAGCGGCCGAACAGGATGAGGGGTAGGAGCACGAACAGCACGGCCGCGAGTACGATCGCCGTCAGTTTCACACTGGTTGCGAACATCAGCCCAAGGCCGCCGACGAACATCAAGGCGTTGCGCAACGCGATCGAGACCGACGATCCAAGCACGGTCTGAATCAGGGTCGTGTCGGCAGTCAGCCGCGACAGCACTTCGCCGGTGCGCGTGATTTCGAAGAAAGCCGGCGTCAGCGACAGCACATGATCGAATACCGCCTTGCGGATATCGGCGATCACGCGCTCGCCGATCCAGCTCACGTAGTAAAAGCGGATGCCGGTAAACAGGCCGAGGAGGCCCGAGGCGATGACGAGCGGCAGAAAATAAAGCCCCATGCGCGCGATCACCGCTTCGTGGAAGCCGCGGTCGATCATGATGCGCAAAGCCTGCGGTACGAGCAGGCTGATCGTCGCCGAACAGAGGAGCGCGACGAACGCAACCGCAATCCGCCAGCGATAGGGACTGAGATAAGGCACGAGACCGCGCAAGGGCGCGAGCGAGCGGCTCTTCTCGCGCCCCGCCGCAACTCTCTGGACTTCTTTGGCGAATGTCTCGCCTGTTTGCGTCATGGGACCGCCTTTCCGCGCTCCTATATAGGCGACCCAGGCGCCCACGGCGAACGCGCCAATGGCCGCGCCTTGTCAGGGCCGCGCCGATCCCTTATAAGCCGCCGCTTTCCGCAAGCGAGACAGGCCATGAAGAAGGGCATCCATCCCAATTACCATATGGTGACGGTCGTCCTGAATGACGGGACCACCTATAGGACCCGCTCGACCTTTGGGGAGCCCGATCAGAAGCTCACGCTCGACATCGATCCGACCACGCATCCGGCCTGGACGGGCGGCCAGCAGCAGCTGGTCGACCGCGGCGGCCGCCTCACCCGCTTCAACAAGCGCTTCAAGGATTACGTGAAGGGCTGAGCGCGTCCGGCGGCGCGGTCAGCCGGATTCGCCGAAAGTCTGTTGCAGGCGTTCGAATTGCGCTTGCACAGCCGGCTTTGCCGGTGCCGTTGCCTTCAGCAGGGCTTCCTCCAGCCGCGCGATGCGGCGGTAGAGGTGTTCACTGCGGTCAAGAAGGTCGCGCAACGTCTTCGGCAGAATCTCGAGATTCTCCCCGCGGCCGCCGAAGCAGATTTCCTTCGAGCCCAGCCGATAGCGTTCGCCCGCCGCGTCCTCGGCGCGAATCTCGCCCTCGCGCACGGCGCGCTGAATGAGCAGCCAGCTTGCCGCCTGCATCAGCCGTGTTGTTACCCGCATGCTTTCGCCGGCATAGAGCAGTGCCGCGTTGCGTGGCAGCGCGCGCGACTCGTCGCGGCCGCGGCCGTCCAGATAGCGTGCCGTTTCCTCGACGAGCGACATGCCCTCGTCGAATGTTCGTTCAAATAAAGCAGAATCAACAAAGGACTGCGCCGGGAGCCGATGGGGCGCCACATCTTCCGCTTGTACGAGCAACATTCCCCGCGCCCCGATTGACCGCCACGAAGCTAGCAAACATGGCCCACCGCAGGAAAGAGCTTCTTGCCATGATCGGCACATTTTGAGTGATCATGGTTACGCGCAGGCAACAGAACGGTGGTTGCAATTAACCTATTTAGTCGGATTCAGGATTTGCGGAAAAATGAATCCGCGGCCGAGCGCGTCGAGCGTCTCGCTTCGATTGCCGCATGGCAGCGGGCGATCTCGTTTTCCAGTGCGCCTATCCGCGCCGCAAGCTCATGCTCGGAAAGCGCAGACAAATCTTCACCCAGGACGATTTCGGGCGCCTTCTTTCGCGGCAGCAATTCCTCGGGATCGGTGGGCATGGGTTTGTTCTCCGGAAGCAGGACCATGAGGAGCACTGCATAACCGTCGTGGGTGCTTCGACAGGCTCAGCATGAGGGCATACCTACCTGCACGGACTTCTGTGGCATCAAGATTTCCCTCATGCTGAGCCTGTCGAAGCACGCAGGATTCTCGTCCGAGACAGGAGCTTAGTGGCCGCCATGTCCGAAGTCATGCACGCAATCCGCATCGAAAATCCCGGACAGGGTTACCGGCTGTTGCTGGACGAAACCAGGCAGCCGGTTGCCGGACCGGGCGAGGTTCTGATCCGGGTCGCTGCGGCCGGTATCAACCGCGCCGATCTCCTGCAGGCCGAAGGCCGCTATCCGCCGCCCAAAGGCGCTCCATCCATTCTGGGCATGGAAGTCTCCGGCGAAATCGCGGCGCGCGGCGCAGGCGTCGAAGGGTTTGAAATCGGGGAAAAAGTCTGCGCGCTGGTGGCGGGCGGCGGTTATGCCGAATATTGCGCAGCGCATGCCGGTTCGGTGCTCCGCTTGCCGCAAGGCGTCGACATGGTGAATGCTGCAGGCCTCCCCGAAGCCTATTTTACCGTATGGACGAATCTCATGGATTCAGCCCATCTCCGCGCGGGAGAAAGCGTGCTGATTCATGGCGGTTCAAGCGGCATCGGCACCGCCGCGATCCAGCTTTGCAAAGCGCTTGGTCACACGGTTTTTACGACAGCCGGCAGCGCCGAGAAATGCGCCGTCTGCGAGCGGCTCGGTGCCGAACGCGCCATCAATTATCGTGAAGAGGACTTCGTTCACACCATCGAACATGCAACGGCCGGTCGCGGCATCGATGTGATCCTCGACATGGTGGGCGGTGATTATATCGAGCGCAATTTCCGTGTGCTGGCGCGGTGCGGCCGGCTCGTTAACATCGCCTTCCAGAAGGGCCCGAAGGCCGAAGTCAATTTCGCTCCCATGCTCGTCAAGCGATTGTCCTTCATGGCGACAACGCTCAGGGGGCGGTCAAACGAGGAGAAGGCGCGCATCCGCGCTGCAGTTGAGGATCATGTCTGGCCGCTGATCGCCCGGGGTGCGATCCGGCCTGTCACCGATCAGGTTTTTCCGCTGGCCGAGGCCCAGGCCGCTCATGAAAAGCTGCGCGCGAGTGACCATATCGGGAAAATTCTGCTCCGCGTCTGAGGGAATTTCTTTTCCTTCCCATGTTCATCGGTTACAAAGCCGGTTCATCCTCGAAGGGTTAAGGCCTCAAGAGCGGTGCGGAGCCGGAAACTCCGCCCGGCGAAAGGATTATTGACTTATGACTGACAACGTCCCGCTTATGCCGAAGGCGACGGCCGTCTGGCTCGTCGACAACACCTCGCTGACGTTCGAGCAGATCGCCGATTTCTGCGGATTGCATCCACTCGAGGTCAAGGGCATCGCCGACGAAGATGTGGCGAAGGGCATCAAGGGGCAGGATCCGGTGGCGTCGGGGCAGCTGACGCGCGAGCAGATCGAAGCGGCCGAAAAAGATCCGAAGCTCCGCCTGAGGATGGCGCCGCCGAAATACAAGATTCCGCCGGTCAAGACGAAGAAGGCACCCCGATATACGCCGGTCTCCAAGCGGCAGGACAAACCGGATGCAGTCTACTGGATATTGCGCAACCATCCCGAACTCAGCGACGCCGACATCATCAAACTGATCGGCACGACGAAGGCGACGATCCAGAAGATTCGCGAGCGTTCGCACTGGAACGCCGCCAACATCAAGGCAGTGGATCCCGTGACGCTTGGGCTGTGCTCGCAGCTTGAACTCGATCTCGCTGTCGAGCGCGCCTCGCAGCGGCGCGACAAGCAGATGGGCCGGATTGTCCGCCCCGGTGAAACGCTCAAGCCGATCGACGAGACGGTGAGTGCGGAAGAGCCGGTCGAAGCCGAACATCACGAAGCGGAATAAGATTCTCCTTCGTTATTTCGTCGTCGCCCGGCCCCGCGGACCGCGCAAGGCGCGGCCGGAAGACGAGCTTGTCCGGGCGATTCAATTCTACACATAGAAAATTGGAGCGCCCGCATGAAGCGAGCGATGACGGCGTTAAATGCGGACGCTGCAGCGCCTTTCAAGACGCGAATCGCGCAATCAGAAACCCCGCGACAAGCACGACCAGAAAAATGGCGAACACGATCTCCAGCCGTTTTTCGATGAAGCCGCGCACCGGCTCGCCAAAAATGTAGAGCAGGCCCGCTTCGAGTGAGAAACGCGCGCCGCGCGTGATGATCGAGAGCAGAATGAAAAGCTCGAAATTATAGCCGGCGAAGCCGGAAGCGATGGTGACGAGTTTGTATGGGATCGGCGTCATACCCTTGACCAGAATGATCAAGGCGCCCCATTTCGCGTAAGCTGAGCGGAATGCATCGAGCGAGGCGCCGTATCCATAGGCGGAAATCAGCCAATGGCCGATCGAATCGTAAAGCAGCGCGCCGATCGCATAGCCCAGTAAACCGCCCAGAACCGAAAACAGCGTGCACCAGCCGGCGATCACAAAGGCACGCCGGCGGTCGGCCAGCACCATGGGCACGAGCATGACATCGGGCGGCAGAGGAAAAAACGAGCTTTCCGCAAATGCCACGGCTGCGAGCGCCCACCAGGCATAAGGCCCCGAGGCGTGGCCGATGATCCAGCGATAGAGCGAGCGCAACAGGCCTTCGCGCGATTCAAGCCTGATGCTTTCGCTCATGCCCTCGTCCCCCGAAGCCGCGCGTTCCTGGCAAGCGGCGCAAATCGTCCCTGCGCGGTTTACTTGCCGCGCAAATTTGCTTTGAATAACTTCCGAGAGCTTGCGAAAAGATGAAGGGCAATGGCGTCGCGGCGATCACCAGGATCCGGCAAGGGGAAGTCGCGCAAGCGTGCGTCTGCAAGGCCTCAGCGCGCGAAGCGGACGCGGACGAAGCGCGCAAAGAAGCAGCTGCTGCCAGCGCCGAAGCCTGTCGTCCCGCTGCGCCCGCGCAAGCGCCTTACCCGCCGTGCAGCTGCTGCTGCGCCGAGGCTCGTTCCCCGTGCGCGGCATGAAAGCGGCACGGTGTTCGACCGCGACCTCGACCGCAATGCCGCCAATTTCCAGCCGTTGACGCCGCTTCTGTTTCTTGAGCGCGCGGCTTTGGCATTTCCCGATCATTGCGCCATCATTCACGGCAGGCAGCACATCTCCTATGCCAAATTTCATGCGCGCGCGCGCCTTCTGGCCTCCGCGCTCGTGCAGCGCGGAATTCGTCGCGGCGACACGGTGGCAGTGATGCTCCCCAACACGCCGCCCATGCTCGAAGCGCATTACGGCGTGCCGATGGCCGGTGCGGTGCTTTGTACGCTCAACACACGGCTTGATCCATTGGCGCTCGCTTTTGTTCTCGACCATGGCGAGGCCAAAGTGTTGATCACTGACCGCGAATTCTCAGCCGTCATCAGAGAGACGCTTGCGCGCGCGAATTCGCGGCTGCTGGTGATCGATGTGGACGATCCGGAGTTTCCGCAATCGGGTGAACGCCTGGGCAGCATGGATTACGACGATTTTCTCGCAACCGGCGATCCCGAATTTGCCCCCGTCATGCCGGAAGACGAATGGGACGCGATTGCGCTCAACTACACCTCGGGCACGACCGGAAATCCCAAAGGCGTCGTGTTTCATCACCGCGGCGCGGCGCTGATGGGTTACGACAACGTGCTCGCGGCCGGACTTTCGAAGCATCCCGTCTATTTGTGGACGCTGCCGATGTTCCATTGCAACGGCTGGTGTTTCCCCTGGTCGTTGTCGGTCGTCGCGGGCACGCATGTCTGTCTGCGCGCGGTCCGCGCCGGGCCGATCTATGATCTCATGGCCGAACATCGCGTCACGCATCTCTGCGGCGCGCCCATTGTGATGTCGATCCTGGTGAACGCGCGGCCCGAAGAGCGCCGCCCCCTGCCGCACCGGGTGGAATTCATCACCGCGGCCGCGCCGCCGCCCGAATCCGTTCTCGCGGCGATGTGGGATGCCGGATTCAATGTCACCCATGTGTATGGTCTCACCGAGACCTACGGGCCGGCGGTCGTGAACGAATGGCACGCGGAATGGGATGCGCTCGATGCAGATGCCCGCGCGGCGAAGAAAGCGCGCCAGGGCATACGCTATCCGGCGCTCTGCGAACTTTCGGTGATGGATCCACAGACGATGTCGCCCGTCCCTGCCGACGGCGAGACCATCGGTGAAGTGATGTTCCGCGGCAATATCGTGATGAAGGGCTATCTCAAGAATCCGCAAGCCACCAAAGAAGCCTTCGCCGGTGGCTGGTTTCATTCCGGCGATCTCGGCGTGCTTCATCCCGATGGTTATATCCAGCTCAAGGACCGTTCCAAGGACATCATCATCTCGGGCGGCGAGAATATTTCCTCCATCGAAGTGGAGGACACACTGCTCAAGCATCCCGCCGTGCTCTACGCCGCCGTGGTGGCGAGGCCCGACGAGAAATGGGGCGAAACGCCTTGCGCCTTTATCGAGTTGAAGCCGGGCAACGAAGCGGTCTCGGAGGCCGAACTCATCGCCTGGTGCCGCAAGCACCTCGCCCACTACAAATGCCCGCGGCAAATCCTGTTCTGCGAGATACCAAAAACGTCAACCGGCAAGATCCAGAAATACAAGCTGCGTGAAAGGGCGAAAGGTCTGACGCCAGCCGGGGCGAGCCCGGCATGAGGTAATTTCTTACCTCAGGCCGAGCCTGCTGCGGGTTCAATAGAAGACGCCATAGGCCACTTCTTCGATATCGCCCGTCGCCAGATTCACCAGAATCAGATCTGGTCCATAGCGCACCCAGCGATAGCCGGGCGGCGGGATTTCGAGCCCGAGCGGCCCAACGTTGTCGTAGAAGTAGCTTGCGCCGAGGAAAATCGCGGGAAGCCGCTGGCCTACCGACCAATGACGGTAACTGTAGCCTCGCGGGAAGATGAAGCTTGCCGCGCGTAAGCGGTTCACCCAGTGACCGCGCCAGAACCACTGATTGCCCCGTGGCTTCTCCCAGCCGAAGCCCGGCCGCGCCGGGGGCCGGGGATGCATTCCTCCGCCCGGTCGCGATGGCGGCTGACCGGGGTGATGTGGCGGTCTATGGTGCGGCGGGCGGTGGTGTGGCGGGTGCTGGGGCCGCGCAGGCGTGGGTTTCGGCGGACCCGCCGCCGGCGGTCCGCCCGGAGGCTTTCCACCGACGGGCCTCTGGCCGATTGCCGGCCGCGTCGAGGGCCCGTTTGGACCGTTGCTGCCCGGCTGCGCCAGCACCGTACCCGACAGAAGGCACAGCGCCGCAACAAGAGAAAGAAAATAATTCGTCATTTGCTCCCCCAGTAATGGCTCAGCGGGCCGGAGCGCCCGCGCCGTTTTGACCGAAGCAAGTTTGATTCAGGTCCGATTCAAATATTCGCAAGCCCGATTCGGCCTGAACGAAACGATCCTACTCCTCCCCATGCAGATAACAAAGGGCATTCGGCATCGGTTTCCGCAAAGGCGAATCGGATACAATCGGGCGATACCGGCCGGACACGAGCGAAGGAACCGCCGGTTGCAAAAGGTGGTGCATGAACCAGATCGGACATTATCTCGGATCGATGCGGCCGCTGACCTGGCCGCATATTTTCGCCATCGTGGCGATCGTTCTGGCTTCGATCGTCCTGATCCGGATTGTGCTGCCGCGCGCCTATGAGGTGGCGGAGCAGGCACCATCGAAACGGCGATTGCGGATTTTGCGCACCAAGCCGTTGGTCCGTCTCCTGGTGTGGATCGTTGCCATCGCGGCCATCGTGCCGATTCTCGTCGAGCCGACGCTCGACGATGTTCTTGGTCTTATCGCCTGGGCCGCCATCGTACTCGCCTTTGCGCTGAAGGATTATGTGACCTGCGTGATCGCGGGTTTTGTGACGGTGCTGGAGAACACCTATCAGATCGGCGACTGGGTCGAACTTGCCGGCGTCTATGGCGAGGTCCGGGCGCTCGGCATCCGTGCCGTACATATCGTCACGTCGGAAGACAACGAGGCGGTCATTCCGAATTCCATGGTCTGGTCGTCGCGTGTGCTCAATTCAAGCAGCGGTCGCGCAAGCATGCTCTGCGTCACAAATTTCTATCTCGACCCCGACCATGACGGCGAGACGGTGCGAGCCATGTTGCTGGAGATCGGCGAGGCGAGCAGCTACCGAAAAGCCGAGACAGCGGTCAAAGTTTCGGCGCGCGAGACGCCGTGGGGCTCGCATTACAAGCTATTCGTGCGCGCGCGGGACAGCCGCGAGCAGTTCGCGATGAACACCGATCTTACAATCTGCGCCAAGGAAAGGCTGCGGGCGATGGGGGTAGGATTTTCGCGCGCCGGCTACGCGGACACCCGGACCACCTGACCGAAGCCGGCATGTGTCCATGAATTGGTGCGAGCCCGCGGCGGCTCCGGCGCGGGATGCGCCGGAGCCGGAATGCCGTCAGCGGTAGACGCGATGGAATTCGACGCGGTCGCGCACCCAGCCATTGTGCAGCCAGAAATACCTGGTGCCGCCCACGGTGCGAACATACACCGGTCCACGATACCATACGCCGTCGACGAAGAGCGGCTGGCCATAGACCGGATAGCCGCAATAGGCCGGACGGAAGCGATAGGGCTTGAAGCAGGGATTGCCCACGCCGACCGCGACGCCCGGCGTGCCGACGGTAACGCCGACCGCAACGCCTGCGTTCGCCGGCACTGCAACACCCAGCGTGGCGCCCGCGAGCATCAGTGCCCCGACGGCGATTTTCTTGAACGTGTTCATCTCACCTTCTCCTTGGCTCGGCGGCCGTAATGGCGAGCCGATGCGCAGGAGAATGAGCGCGCACCGCTGAACCGGCTCTGAGGGTGCAATTCAGAACGGGTTCATCACTGCAACATGTGTTGGTAGGGAAATGCATTGCGACAGATGGTTACAAAAAACCAGCATCGCGGAGCTCGCTTGCGAAGGGTTAATCCGAGCTCCCCAGGAACCTGCAACGTCTTGCCGGCGCGGCGCCGGTCGAAGCTGGCGCGGCGTCAGTGCAAGCTGGCGCGCAATCGCTCCATTTCGTCCTTGATTCTCAATTTCTCTTTTTTGAGGGCTGCGACCCGGACCTCATCCCAGTCGGGATGAGCCATCTCGGATTCGATCATTTCCTGGAGTTTTCTATGCTTTTCGGACAATTCCTGGATATGTCCCTCGAGCGCCATCGCTTGGACCTCTTTTCACAAAAGGGACGCAATTAGATCACCAAAGTTCCCGGCTGTCACCCCTCTCCAGGGCCTATGGCTGCCGGCACGTAAACAGCCAATGAGTGGCGGGGGCCGGGTGCGGGGCCGCGATCTGCGCTATATTGGCCCCCGATGACCGAGGCCGAAGAACAGATCCTGCGGAGCATGCTCGCGGCGCTGACAGAGGAGCATCGGGATCTCGATGCGGCGATCATCGCCATGGCCGAGCGCAATTCGAGCGACCAGCTCCAGCTGACCCGCCTGAAGAAGCGCAAGCTTCAGCTCAAGGACCAGATCGCCCGCATCGAGGATCAGCTGCTGCCGAATATCATCGCCTGAGCGCCGGGCATCCTTCTTCGTGCCACTCTTTCCTTGAAATCCCCGCTACGTATAATGCGGCGCTTCTTGCACCCGGGCGATGGCCCCAACAGGCAGAAGCATGGTTTCCGGTTCTCCCCTTATAGGCCTCATCATGGGCAGCCAGTCCGACTGGCGGACCCTGCGCGCCGCTGCCCAGCTGCTCGAGGAGCTCGGCATTCCGCACGAGGCGCGAATTGTCTCGGCCCATCGCACGCCCGACCGGCTTTACGCCTATGCAAGGAATGCGGCCGAACGGGGACTCCAAGTGATTATCGCGGGGGCCGGCGGGGCCGCACATCTGCCGGGCATGACGGCATCCATGACGAACCTGCCGGTACTGGGAGTTCCGGTGGAGACCGAGGCGCTCAAGGGCATGGACAGCCTGTTTTCGATTGTCCAGATGCCGGCCGGCGTGCCGGTTGCGACTTTCGCGATCGGCGAAGCCGGCGCGCGCAATGCGGCGCTGCACGGCGCCGCCATCCTCGCGCTTTCGAATCCGGGAATCGCGAAACGGCTGGAGACATGGCGCCGGCGACAGAGTGAAGCCGTTCCCGAACGGCCGACGGACAACGCGGCGAAATGAGTTCGTTCCGCGATGCGTTCCTTCCCGTTCCGCCGGGAGGCATGATCGGGATTCTTGGCGGCGGCCAGTTGGGCCGGATGCTTTCGCTTGCGGCCGCGCGGCTGGGGCTCAAGACGCATATCTATTCGGATGCGGCCGACGCGCCCGCCTTCGACGTCGCGGCGGCACGCACCCGCGCCGCCTACACCGATGCGGCGGCGCTGGCGGAATTCGCGCGCGCCGTCGATGTCATTACATTCGAGTTCGAGAATATCCCAAGTGAAACACTTGCCCTTCTCGCGCGCGAGAAACCGGCGTTCCCGGATGTGGGCGCGCTTGCCGCAACCCAGGACCGGCTCGCGGAAAAAGATTTTGTTTCGGGCCTGGGCATCGCAACGACGCATTATGCGCGCGCGGACGATCGCAGCGAAGCATACGCAGCGCTTGCGGATATCGGCATGCCCGCCATCATCAAGACGCGGCGGTTCGGCTATGACGGCAAGGGCCAGGTGCGCCTTGCAGATCCCGGCGATCTCGATGGCGCGCTGGCCGCGATCCGTCACGCGCCGGCCATTCTCGAAAGGGTGGTGGATTTCGTCTGCGAATGTTCGGTGATCGCGGCACGGGGCCGGGACGGATCGTTTGCGGCGTATGATCCGCCGGAAAACGATCATCGCAATCACGTCCTGCGCCGCTCCGCGGTGCCGTCGCGGCTCGACCGCGCGCAAGCCGACAAAGCACAGGCGATCGCGCGCAAGATCGCCGATGCGCTCGATTATGTCGGCGTGCTGGCGGTGGAATTCTTTGTCGCGAAAGACGGCGCGCTGCTCGTCAACGAAATCGCACCGCGCGTCCACAATTCCGGTCATTGGACGCTCGAAGCCTGTGTCATCAGCCAGTTCGAGCAGCATATCCGCGCTGTGGCCGGATGGCCGCTCGGCGATCCCTCACGTCATTCCGACGCGGTGATGGTCAATCTCATCGGCGCCGAAGCGCAGGACTGGAAGATGCTCGCCGCCGGTCCCGGTGGGCTGCATCTCTACGGCAAGCGCGAAATCCGCGCCGGCCGCAAGATGGGGCACATCACCCGGCTTTCGCCCCTGAGCGGCGGGGGCTGCGGCCGCGTGGGGCGGGATTGAGAATATCGGAGAGCGACGGCAATCCGCTCGCGCGTTCGCGAATTTGCGCCTTGAATTTCTCGAAGCGCATCACATCGTCGATGCGGCGCTGGATGAATGCATTGGTGATGCCCTCGTCATCGCTCGTATCGGAGAACCAGCGCATCAGCGTCGAGGAATAGACGCCCGCAAGAATCGCGCGCTTGGTGTAGAAATTGAAATCGGTCGAGGTGTCGCCAACCGCACGCCAGATCGCATCCACCGTGTTATATAGAAGCTTGAGTCCCGTCGCGGCATTGGGTGGGAGCGTGAGAAACGCCGCAGCGCGCCGCGCCGCTTCCTTGTGCGGCCGCAATACGGCGATGCGCGTCTTCACGGCCAGAGAGATCCGCTCGCGCACTTTCATGTTTGAAAGTCTGGTCTTCGCCAGCAGCCGCGCCATCTCGGCATCGGCGTGCTCCGAAAAGGTTTCCACGAGGCTCAGGGGACCCGCCGGGAAAAGGCGCACGACCTCGCCAGGTGCGAGACCAGCTTCGCGGGCAGCATTTTCCAGCACCTTCGTGGTGAAGCCGTCGAACGGCACATGGACAAGAGCTGCGGCAAGGACGGCACCTTTTGCGTCGTCCGGTGCGGCATGCGCGCGGCGGCCCTTGCGTCTTTTTTCGCCTGTGCTCATTCGGTCTGCTCGCGCGCCCAGTGGCGCGCCTCGGACTCGAAAATCAATTGCCGCAGATCAGCCATGCGCTGCGGATAAAGGATGCCGTCCAAATGATCGATCTCGTGCTGCACGACGCGAGCGTGAAAGCCGCGCGCGGTGCGCTCGATTGCGCGGCCCTCGTGATCTGTGCCGCGATAGCGGATATGGGCCGGGCGCGTGACATAGCCGCGCAAGCCGGGTACCGACAGGCAGCCTTCCCAGCCACCTTCGGTCTCATCACTGAGCACTTCAACTTCCGGATTGATCAGCACGGTCAAGGGCGCTGTGTGATCGAATCGTTCCGCTTCCGAAAGCGGCGGTTCGTTGCGATCCTCGGGCGCCTGGAAGACCACCACGCGCAATGGCACATGCACCTGTGGGGCGGCCAGCCCCGCGCCGTTTGCATCCGCCATGGTCGCGATCATATCCGACACCAGACGCCGAATTCCCGGCGCGGCCGGATCGGGAATTGGATCGGCGCGGCGGGCGAGCACAGGATGCCCCATGCGGGCGATTTTCAGAATGGCCATAGCCCAATATGGGTTGAGCCGCGGCGAGGGTCAAAGTGCATAGCCGCGAAAACGGGCAACCGTTCCGTCCCAAAAGTGTTAACAAAGCGGGATAGACAGTCCCTGTATCTTCTGATATTCAGCCCCGCCTTTTTGGAAACCGGCGGAGAAGCCTTTGCAGATCATTGTTCGCGACAACAATATCGACCAGGCGCTGAAGGCGCTCAAAAAGAAGATGCAGCGGGAAGGCATCTTCCGCGAGATGAAACTCAGAGGGCATTACGAGAAACCGTCGGAGAAGCGGGCGCGCGAACGGGCCGAAGCCATCCGTCGTTATCGCAAGCTCCAACGCAAGCGTCTGCAGCGCGAAGGCGTCCTGCCGCGTTAGGCGGCGGTAACGCGATAGGCGCAGCGTTCGGCGCCTGCCAGAATGTGCGACGTGCGTTCGACGCGGACATCCTTTCCCAGCACGCGCTGAAACAGCGTCAGTTCTTCCCGGCATAGACCCGTGCAAAGACGCGCGGCCGCACAGATCGGGCAGTGGTTTTCCACAAACAGCCAGGCGTCCGTATCGGGATCGCGCCTGACTTCCGCCATATAACCTTCCTCGCTTCGCAGCTTTGCCAGACTTTCGAGCCGTGCCTTTAGTGTCGTCTTCCCTGCGATGCGCGCGGCATAGACCCGCTGCTGCTCCGCGGTCCTGAGCGCGACTAGCCGCTCGAGACCCTCTTCCCCGAACGCCCGCCGCATATTTGAAATCAGATCGGTTGCGAGTGCCGCGTGCGCGTCCGGAAACCGGGAATTTGCCGCGTCCGTACAGGTCCAGACTTTGGAAGGCCGGCCGCGTCCGCCGGCGCGAAGTTCATGGCGCACCAGCCCCTCGCGTTCGAGGCCGTCCAGATGCTGACGAACCGCCATGCCGGTCAGTCCGAGCCGGACGGCCAACGCCTCCGCCGTTACCGGTCCTTCGCGTTTGACGCGATCGAGGACGGAGTTCCGGCCGCCCGACCACCGCTTATCTTTTCGTTTATCCGGCATCGGAAGAATTTCTAAAGTCGAGGCTTGCGAAATTCAAGTCGGCAATGTAGCTTTTGAAAGCCATTCCTTTAGAAAAGGAAAAGCGATGTTTGCTGCGACGGGCATTCTTCGCGATGAGCTTGGCGGTTCCGGCCGCAGGCTGCTGCGGCGGGAAGGCAAGCAGGTGCTTCTCGTCGCCTCCGGGGAATGGGTGTTTGCGATCGCCAATCGCTGTCCGCACGAAGGTTATCCCTTGAGTGAAGGAACACTCGGGCCGGGCTGTGTCCTCACCTGCAACTGGCACAACTGGAAATTCGATTTGACCAGCGGCAATGCGCTTGTCGGACGCGATCCCGTCCGTACCTATGCGACCGAGATCCGCGATGGAGAGATATTCGTCGATCTGTCGGACCCCCCGGCGGATGCGCTCCGCGCGCGGGCGCTGAAGGGATTGGAAGCCGCCATCGTCGACAACGACCTGCCGCGAATGGCGCGCGAAGCAGCGCGGCTCGAACGGACCGGTTTTGACGCGCGCGAGGCGATTGTTCATGCGTTCCGCATCCGAAACACCCGGCTCGAAGGCGGCATGACCCATGCGCATGCCGCCGCGGCCGACTGGCTGCTGCTTTCCGAGCGAACAAACAAACCCGAGGAACGCCTTGCGGCTTTGATCGAGCCGCTTGGCCACATTGCCTGGGATACGGAGGGCGCAGGCGAATTCCCCTATGCGCGCGAAATCGCGAGATGGAATCCGCGGGCTTTCGTATTGGCAATCGAAGCGGAGAACGAGGCGGACGCCATCGGATATGTGCGTGGAGCTCTCGCCGAAGGAATTGGCTACGCGCAACTCCGTCCCGCGTTTGGCGAGGCGGCACTCGCGCATTACGCGGATTTCGGCCATTGCGCGATCTATACGCTGAAAACCGGTCAACTCATCGAGCGGCTTGGCGAAGCCGCCACGGAAACGGTGCTGCTGGCGCTGACGCGCATGATCGTACTTTCGACGCGGGAGGAGCGTCTCCCCGAGTTCAGGCCCTACGCGCGCGCGCTTGCGGAATGGGATGGAACCGGCTCGCAGAATTTGCGCTCGCAAGCCTACACAGACTGCGGAATTAACGAAGCCCTGCAACGCACGATTGCTTCGTCGGGCCGCCCTCCGCGAGAAATCTACGATGCGTTGCTCGGCGCCGCCGCGTTCAATCTGCTGCATTTCGATACCGCATTCGAATGCGCGGCCGACAACGGATTTGCCGACAATGTCGGCTGGCTCGATCTCACCCATGCGCTGACCTTTGCGAACAGCTGCCGCCACATCTGCGAGGAGCGTCCCGATCTGTGGCCGAGGGCGTTGTTGCAGCTGGCGCTGTTCGTCGGGCGCAACAGGAAATACGTCAATGATCGGGAAATGACGGAGCGGTGGCGTGTGAACGATCGCGGCGCGTTTCTTGGGCGCGAACAGCACGCACTTTTCGACCACGCCATCGTCGAGCCGATCGTCTCCTGCCATCGGGCGAAGATGTTGTTTGCGCTGGAAGACGAACTCGCTGCCGCGTCCGACGCGCCGTGGGCCGACGACATGTGTGCGGCCGTGAACCGCTATCTTCACACGCCAATGAAACGCCGCCACGGCCTCAGAACCGCCGCCCAGGCGCTCGATTTCGTGGCAAAAGAAGCTTAGTCAGACCCGCAATCCGCACAGATCGCCACTTCGACGGTCACATGGCTGAGGTCGGGGTAGCGGCGGCGCAGGGCGATCTTCACGCTTTCGGCCGTAGCCGGGCCGGGGCTTACCAGCGAAACGATCAGTCCGTGATGACCGGGTCCTAATCGCCAGAGATGCAGATCGGCGACGCGCGCGCCGAATTCGCTTTCAACCGACACGCGAATGTCGCGCGCGAGGTCGGGATCGGCTTCTGCGTCGAGCAGAACCATGCCGCTGTCGCGAACAAGGCCGTAAGACCAGGACGCGATCACGCCCGCGCCGATGCAGCCGACGAGCGGATCGAGCCATTTCGCGCCGAAGAACAAACCGCCCGCGAGCGCGGCCAGCGCAAGAACGGATGTTGCCGCATCCGCCAGCACGTGCACATAGGCCGCGCGCATATTGTGATCCCGCGCATGAGGATCATGCCCGTGGTCGTGATCGTGGCTGTCAGCAAGGATAAAGGCGCAGATTACATTCACCGCCAGTCCGATCGCCGCAATGACCAGCGCATTACGATATTCGACGGCGACAGGCGCAAGCAGTCGCTCGACGGATTCCACGGCCACGCCGATCGCAATCACGCCGAGCACAATGGCGCTCGCAAAGGCGGCGAGATCGCCGAATTTGCCGGAGCCGAAGGTGAAGCGCGCATTCGCGGCGTGTCGCCGTGCGAGC
>DATJUM010000257.1:0-15592 GCA_035502355.1 Rhizomicrobium sp.
AGGCCGATATCGCGCCTGCTCGTCAACACCTGCACCCTCGATCACCCGCGCGCACTCCCGCTTTATCAGCGACTGGGGTTTGTCCCTTACAGCCGGGAAGACCGCTACATCGAGCTGTTGTGACCTGGCCTGGAATTGCAAAGCCATTTCCTTCTGCGCCGGGACCGGGCAGACTTGCGAGGTCGAACCCGGGGAGCATCAGGGCATGAGCCGAACAGACGCCTTGGCCGTACAGGATACCGAACCGCAATTGTTCGGCCATCCGCGCGGGCTCACATTCCTTTTCACGACCGAGATGTGGGAGCGCTTCTCCTATTATGGAATGCGCGCCATTCTCGTTCTTTATCTGACGAACTTTCTGCTTCTGAGCGGCCAGGCCGAGCATGTCGCCGGCTATCACACGCTCAAGAGTGCCTTTGAATGGCTGGTCGGGCGTCAACTCGGCGTACAACCATTCTCATCGCTGATTTACGGCGGTTACACCGGCTTCGTTTATCTGACGCCCTTCTTTGGCGGCATCATCGCGGACAGGTTCCTTGGACAGCGATTTTCGGTCATTGTCGGCGGTGTCCTGATGGCGATTGCCGAATTTACCCTGATGGTGCCGTCACTCTTCTTTCTCGGACTGCTGTTCCTCATTATCGGCAACGGCTTTTTCAAGCCGAATATATCGACACAGGTCGGCAATCTGTACAAATCCGGCGACAGCCGCATCGATCGCGCTTATTCCATCTTCTATGTCGGCATCAATGTCGGCGCCTTCTTCTCTCCCCTCATCTGCGGCACGCTGGGTGAGAGCATCGGATATCAATGGGGCTTCTGCGCGGCCGGCGTGGGAATGGTGGCCGGCGTCTTCATCTATCTGGCAGCGCTGCGGACCCTGCCGCCGGATCGCCTCGGGCGGCTGAAGGCGAAAACGGAAGAGAAAAAGAAGCTCACATCGCAGGACTGGAAGGCGGTGCTGGCACTGGTGCTGCTCTGCATCCCGACCTCCCTGTTCTGGGCGGTGTATGAACAGCAGGGCAACACCATCAATCTCTGGGCGCAGAACTTCACCGATCGACGGCTCATACCGGGCCTGATCAATGTCGAAATCCCGGTCACGTGGTTTCAGGCGTTTAATCCGTTCATGATCTGGGCGTTTACGCCTTTCGTCGTCGCTCTTTGGGCGCGGCAGTCCCTGCGGTCAAAGGAACCTTCGACCGTCACAAAGATGGCGCTCGGCGATTTCCTGCTGGGGGCCTCATATCTCGTCATGGCGGCGGCGGCCTACCTCACCGGCCCCGGCGGGCATGCCAGCTGGATCTGGCTCTTCTTCTTTTTCGCGGTCATTACACTTGGCGAGCTTTATCTTTCACCCATCGGGCTCGCGCTGGTCGCGCGCGTGGCGCCGCCCCAGATACTTTCCGCGATGATGGGGCTTTGGTTCATCACCAGCTTCATCGGCAATCTTTTGCAGGGTTACATCGGCAGCTTTTTCAGCATGATGGACAAGACCCATTTCTTCCTGCTGTGCGCGGCCATTGGCGGCGTGGCCGGCGTGATCACATGGCTGTTCGATCGCCCGTTGCGTTCCGTTCTCGAGGGCCAACCGGTTGTGGCGGTGCTGACGGCCGAGCCCCAGGCCGAACCGCATCTGGAGCCCCATCCGGGCGAGTGAAAATTCGCAACGCCAGACCGCGCGAAGGTGGCCTGCATGTCCGCGTCCTCATCATCGGCAGACACATGCGTAACCCATGCCGGCCGCATGAGCCGGGAGCATTACGGCGTCGTGAATACGCCGGTCTATCGCGCCTCGACCGTTCTGCACGAAAATCTTGCCGCGCTGGAAGCGACAGACGTGCCATACATTTACGGCCGCCTCGGCACGCCGACTTCGCGCAGTCTCGAGGACGCAGCAACTGCGCTCGAAGGCGGCGCCCGCACCGTGCTTTGCCCATCGGGGTTGAGTGCCATCACGACCGCCATTCTCTCCGTCTGCACTGCAGGCGACCATCTCCTGGTCACGGACAGCTGCTATGGACCGACGCGCAGTTTCTGTGACAAGACGCTCAAGCGCCTCGGAATCGATACGACCTACTACGAACCGACGATCGGCGGCGGCATTGCCGAACTGCTCCGGGCCAATACGCGCGCGGTCTATTGCGAAAGCCCTGGCTCCCTGACGTTCGAACTCCAGGACATGCCGGCGATCGCGGAAGCGGCTCATGCGCGGGGCGCATCGGTTCTGCTCGACAATACCTGGGCGACACCGCTTTATTTCAACGCTTTCGCGCATGGCGTGGATATTTCGATCCAGGCGGCAACCAAATATGTCGGCGGCCATGCCGATCTCATGCTGGGCTATGTCACGGCGAACGAATCCCATGCCGCGCGAATTGCCGACGCACATGAAGAGCTTGGATTATGCGCGAGCGGCGATGATTGTTTCCTCGCGCTCAGAGGGCTCCGCACGCTTTGCGTTCGCCTCGCCCGTCACCAGGAAACAGCCCTCAAGCTCGCGCGCTGGCTTCGCGATCAGCCGCAAGTGGCCCGCGTGCTCCATCCGGCGTTCGAAGACGACCCCGGCCATGCCATCTGGAAGCGCGACTTCAAGGGTGCCAGCGGCCTGTTCGGGCTGATGCTGAAGCCGGTGGCGGCACAGGCTCTGAGTGGGTTTTTCGACGGGTTTTCGATCTTTGGCCTGGGTTATTCCTGGGGCGGTTACGAAAGCCTCATCGTCCCGGCACATATCCGGCGGACGGCGAAAGCATTTGGGGCCGAAGGTCCGGTGCTGCGCATCCATGCGGGTCTGGAAGATGCTGACGAGCTGTTGAATGATCTCGCGCGCGGCTTCGAGCGCATGCGCGCGCTGCGCTAGCCGTGTCATGGGGCTTTCGCGGCTTTATTATCACGGCTGGCAGAGTGTTTTCATGGGGAGCCGGCTTGCCCGCTACCGCGACCTCCTCCGCCACCTGACGGAAACCGGCTACAGCTTCTGGAAGCTGAGCGAATTTGCCGAAGCCGTGGACAGGGGCGAATCCTTCGATTCTCCCGTCTGTCTGCTGCGCAATGACATCGACAGCGATCCCGGCGGTGCCGCACTGATGTTCGCCTGCGATCGCGCGGCAGGAGTGCGCGCAACCTATTTCTTCCGCCTGTCGACACTCGATGCAGGGCTGGCACAGCAGATTGCCGCGGGCGGCGGAGAGGTCGGTTATCACTTCGAAGAAATCGCGACCGCCGCAAAACGGCTTGGATTGCGTTCCCGCCGGCAGATCGAGGTGCATATCGAGCGCATCCGCGAGGATTTCCGGTCAAACGTTCACAGATTCGGCGCGGTCATGGGCACGAATCCGCGCGTGGTTGCCGCGCATGGGGATTTCGTCAATCGCCGCATCGGCATTCCCAACCACTATCTGCTGGACCGCAAGCTGATGGATGAATTGGGAATTGTGGCGGACGCCTATGATGCAAGGGTTCATGGCAATTTGCAGGCGCGCTTTTCGGACTGGCCGGCGCCGCGTTGGTGGAATCCCGCCGATCCTGTCGCCGCACTGCAAAACAGGCCTGCCACGATCTCCATTCTCGTTCATCCGCGCCAATGGACCTGCAATCCTGTGCTGAACCTTCGCCTCGACGCGCGCCGGCTGTGCGAAGAAGCAAGCTGGCGCTGGCGCAGCACGCGTATGGCGCGGCAGAATGTTCCTCCGGTGCCTTCATCAGTTTCATGACGGGGACCGCGGACGATCACTATTTTTCCGAACGGGCGCTGCGCGACTGGACGGTGATTGCGGAAAAACATCGCCTTCGCGATGAATGTTTTCTTCGCGCGCTTGCGAAATATTTCCGCCCCGGCCCCATTCTCGAAATCGGCGCCGCGACCGGTCATCTTTCCGAGATTCTGAAGCAGCGCGGCCATGACGTGACGGCGTCGGATGTTTCGCCGCGCTTCGTCGCGGCGATTGCAGCACGCGGCGTGCCCGCGAAAATCGTCGATGCGACGGGAGATATCCATCTGCAGGCCGGCCGCCGCTTCGCCAATGTCCTGGCCCAAAACGTCATTCCGCTGATCCGTCGCAACCGCGATACGCTCTTCGCGACGCTAAAGTCGATCCATGCGGCACTCGAACCCTCGGGTAGGCTGATTTGTATCAACGCCAGGACTGCGCGTTGCCAGACTCCGGAAGCCTTCTTTCATCCGCGCGAACAGGCGGACATTATGCGAAGCGCGGGCTTGTTCCGGGTCGTGAGAATCTTTCCGCATCAGGTCGTTCCCACCGGATGGTACAAACCCTGGAATGCGGCGCTGTTCAATCTTGCCGATTTCCACCTCGCGCGAATTGCCGCTGTGCGCCTTGTGTCGGTGATGGAGAAAATCGGATAGCGGGCTCTGTCGACAACATTTTCGGCTCCATGTGGTCGCCATGGCTCCGATCCTGACGATCTGACGCGTGGTGACCCCGGCAGGAATCGAACCTGCGACCCGCTGCTTAGAAGGCAGCTGCTCTAGTCCGCTGAGCTACGGGGCCGATTGGCCTGAGGTATCAGGTATCGGCGCCAAAAAGCAAAAAGGGAATGGACCTCTCGGCCCAAGCCGTGGCGTCAATGTGACCAGGGGATCTTCCGATCGGAGCGGAAATTGTCGGAATAGGATTTCGGCCGGATTTTCGGCGCATGCGGCTCGAAGACCTGGTAGGGAATTTCGTGCTTGGCGGCATAGGCAACGGCTTCGTCCTTCGAATCGAATTCGAGCAGGATCTGGCTGCGCACGTCCGTCGAACTGGTCCATCCCATCAGAGGCTCGACGGCGCGGGGACGCTCGGGCTCGTATTCCAGCACCCAGCGCCTCGTCAGCGCCCGCCCGGATTGCATGGCGGTCTTTGCGGGCTGGAAAATTCTGGCAAGCATGGACGAACCTCGAACTGCGCGACCGGATACCAGCTTAGCTTTGCCGCCCCGTCGATGCCACGTTCGGCGAAAATAAAAGTCCAGGGACGGAAATATTGGTCGGGGCGGCGTGATTCGAACACGCGACCCTCTGCTCCCAAAGCAGATGCGCTACCAGGCTGCGCCACGCCCCGACGGTCGAGAAAGCCTCGCGAAGGCTTCGCAGCCTTATATAGTCATCGACGGCCGTTCAATGGCTGGCTTCACTCCTCCAGGGTCGCGATTTCGGCGGCCAGTTCGCCCTTGGGACCGTCCCCGACACGGACGCGCACCTTCTGACCTTCCTTCAATTCCCGGATGCCGGAGCGGCGGAGAATTTCCATATGCACGAAAATGTCCGGCGTATCCGGCCCGCGCGAGACAAAACCATAACCCTTGCCCCGGTTGAACCATTTGACCGTCGCCTCGAACGCCGGTCCGCGCGGTGCAATGTTGAATCGCGCCGGCCTTTGTGCGGGTTGCGGCGACAACGGAGCCATGGAGTTGTCCAGCATCAAAAGGCGGCGCGCCTGCAGGCCCTTGGGGCCCTGAACGGCCTCGCAAACAACCCGCGCCCCTTCCTGCGCGACCTTGAAACCGGACTGCCGCACGCAGCTCTGGTGCAGAAGGATATCCCCCGACGGACCCGCCGCCGGTTTTATGAACCCGTATCCCTTTGCGAGATCAAACCACTTCACCGAACCGGCAACTTCGAACGGCTCACCCGCACTTGCGGGTGGGGTTATAAGCGTTTCCATCCCCTACTCCCCCGACACGTTTTCCCGAATTCAAAAACAAGGCTAACAAAAAGCTTAACATGATTGTCACGAAGGGAAAAGCGGAACCCGAATCATTCTGCAAAATCTTTCCCAACCGCCGGTAAAGCCTGTAACTCCTTGTCGCGATTTGGCTTTGCAGGAGGTCGGGCGATGGACTTTACCGGGCGGTACGAGATTCCCGCGTCGCCGGAGCATGTCTGGGCCGCGCTCAACGATCCCTCGATCCTGCAATCCTGCATTCCCGGATGCGAGGGACTTACGCGGCGCGACGCCCATCATTTCGATGCCGTTGCCGCGCTGCGTATCGGACCCGTCAAAGCAGCATTCCGGGCGGTGATCGAGCAGACCGAGTTGGATCCTCCGCGCCGATGCGTGCTCAAAGGCGAGGGACGGGGAGGTCCAGCCGGATTCGGACGGGGCGAAGCGGAAGTCCTGCTGGCTTCGGACGGCAAGGGTACGGTTCTCACCTACACGGCCAGAGCAACAATCGGTGGCAAGCTTGCACGAATCGGCCAGCGGCTGATCGACGGAGCCGCCAGGCAGATTGCGGACGATTTCTTCGCCCGTTTCGCGGCGCAGATCGTAACAGGCCCGGCAGCGCCGGCCGAAGCCGCCGCCCTGCCCGAGCCGGCGCTGGATGGGGCCGCGCAGACAGAGGAAATCCGGCGGGAAGGACTTGCCCCTGAGATTTGGGTCATCGGCCTGATCGCCGTGATCATTATCCTGCTGGTTCTGTTCGGTGTCGCCCTGTAATGAAAAGGACTGTCGGGCCGGCACAATTTTCACACCATGATTGTTGAAACGCTGTGCTCGAAATCGCGGGACAAGTTGGTCGGAGCATGCCGGAACAACAGTGAGGCTGCGCGCGGACGGCAGTTGGGAGCGACCCGCCGTCCGCGCGACAGCCGATACGGGGATTTCCCCCCGTTCCTAGTTGCGGCTGGCCACTTTGCTTCGCCGCGACGAGGTAAGTTCGTCCTCGGTGATTACGCCGTCATTGTTCTTGTCGAGCCGCGAGAACAGCCTCTCCTGGGACGCGGCGAACTCGGCCAATGTGAGTTTGCCGTCATGGTCCCGGTCGAGCCGTTCGAAGACCCGCGCCGAGATCGCCCGCGACTGCGCCGCAAGCAGCTGATAATACTGTTCGGAATTGAGGCTTCCGCCCTTGGCAAAGGCGTTGAACTGCTGCTCGCTAAGTTTGTCGAACTCGGCGCGGGTGACTTTCCCGTCCCTGTTCGCATCATAGGTATAGCAAAGGCTCGAACGTCCGCGCGAGCCAAAGCCCCTGCCGCTCGAACTGCCACTGCTGCTGCTGCGCCGGGATGGTGCGGGCGCATCGCCATATTGCCGGCTGCCGCGCGAGGAGCCGCAGGAAATCACGCCGGTGCCGTCGCGATCCATCTGTTCGAAGCGGTCGCGCTCCTCGGCCATGTATTCGTCGAGCGTGACCCTGCCGTCTCCGTTCCAGTCGATGCGGCGGAAATTTTCCGCCGCCTGGTCACGCAGATCCTTGAGGTGCATGGCGGAATATTGGTCGAGAGTCATGGTCGGCGCACCTTTGGTCGCCACCGCGAACTCATGAGCGAGGGTCCGGTTGAACTCGTCATGCGTGACCTTGCCGTCCTTGTTTGTGTCGAACTCGGCCAGAAATTTCTCCGCGAACCGCCCCCGCCCGGAATAGGTCTGGAATGCCGCGCCTTGGCTGCCACTCTGGTTGCCCTGCTCCTGCGGCTTGGAAGCACCGCGCATTCCCGCTATCGCCACGCCGGTGCCGATTGCCAGCGCCGCACCCAGAATAAGCCCGTATCGAACTGTCTGTTTCATGGAAGTCATCTCCTCTTGGCGCTCCCCATGCCGCGAACTGATAGCGGCCGAGCCGTCGCGGAACTTTGTCCGTCCGCCTATCAATTGGTCGCAATATTCCGTGCCGCCCCCGCCTTTCGCGACAGGTTGTGACAAATCCGGATTGCGAAACGAGAGCTTGCGCTGCATGGTGCATCGGGGTGAGACCATGCTCAAAGACGAAGCCAAACCACATGTGCTGATTGTCGAGGACGCGCGCGATATCCGCGAGCCCCTCGCCCGCTATCTCCGTGAACACGGCTACCGCACCACGACGGCGGCCGACGCCCTCGTCGCGCGGAAAGTCATGAAAGGCGCGGCGATCGACCTCGTCGTGCTCGACATCATGATGCCCGGCGAAGACGGGCTCAGCCTGTGCCGCTACATCCGCGAGACATCGCAGATTCCGGTCGTGCTGCTGACCGCCCGCGGCGAGGAGGTGGACCGGATCATCGGCCTTGAAATGGGCGCCGACGATTACATTCCGAAGCCGTTCAGCCCTCGCGAACTCGTTGCCCGTATTGCCGCCGTGTTGCGCCGCACCCAGGCTCTGCCGCCACGCCAGAAACCGCCTGTGGCCGAGCGGGTCCGCTTCGGCGACTGGACGCTTGATACCGGCCAGCGGGAGCTCATCGACAAGGAGGGCATGGCGACCGCTCTGTCGAGCGGCGAGTTTCGGCTATTGAGCGCTCTGATCGACCGGCCGAAGATCGCCCTCAACCGCAACCAATTGCTCGACCTGACCAAGGGCCGCGATGCTGACCTGTTCGACCGCAGCATCGACAACCATGTGAGCCGGCTGCGAAAAAAAATTGAGCCGGACCCCAAGAATCCGCGCTATATCAAGACGGTCTGGGGCGGTGGATACATGTTCGCAGTGGAACCGGAAATCGGATGAAGCTTTGGCCACGTCAGTGGTGGCCTCGTACTCTGGGCGCGCAACTGGTCGTCGTCGCGGCCACGGCGGTGATCGCCTCGAATGCAGCTGTCGGTATCTGGTTTGCCACGGTCCAGGAACAGCTTTCGGAAGCTTACGTCACGGGACGGCTGCTGGACCGCGCTGTTTCCGCCGCAACTCTCCTAAGTGGCATCGCCGCCCATGAGCGCGAAGCGGCCGTCCGGACGATGAGCTCGGGCCCCTGGCGGTTCCGCCTCATCTACGGCAAGCCGGTCATGCGGCCCATGACCGAAGAGGAAGCGCGCTACGCCGCGCGCGTGCGGACCATGTTGCCGCCGGAGCGGGCCAAACAGCCCATCATCGTAACCATCTGCAAGGGCCGGTTGGCTCCGCCTATCGGGCAGCAGCCCGACATTCCGCGAAGTGGGACGATCGTCGAGGTGACATTGCCGGTGGTGCGCCGGACGCAGCTTGTTACGACCTTTTCTCGTCCGGCACCTCAGCCCTGGCCGCTGGAAGTGGTCATGGCGGGGCTGGTCGCCCTGCTGACGACATCGGCCGCGGCGGCCTTTATCGCGCGCCGCGTTGCCCGGCCATTGTCCCAGCTTGCGGCATCGGCCAGCGAGGCGGCCGATGGCGGGCACGCAACGCGCGTGCCGGAAGAAGGGCCGGATGATGTGCGCCGCGCCGCGCGTGCTTTCAACCGCATGACCGACCAGGTTTCGCGCACGCTGGAAAGCCATCGGCAGCTTCTTTCCGCTGTCGGCCATGACCTGCGGACGCCGCTGACCGCCATGCGTATCAATTCGGAATTCATCGAAGATGAAGAGCTGCGCGAGCGCATTCTGAAGAATGTCGAGGAATTGCAGGAGCTGACCGAGGCCGTGCTGTCGGCCGCCCGCGGCGCCGGCGGCGAGAAAACACGCAAGATCGATCTGGCCGCGCTCGTCGAAAGCCTGTGCACGGACATGGACGAGATCGGGCAACCGGTTTCCTGGTCGGCTCATTCGGCCGCCCCGGTCAATTGTCGTCCCAACGAGATCCGGCGCGCGGTGCGCAATCTCATCCAGAACGCCGTAGCCTACGGCAATCGCGCCGATGTGTGCCTCAATGCGGCGGCGGACCGGTACGACATTATTGTCGAGGATGATGGTCCAGGTATTCCGGAAGCAGACCGGACGCGCGTCTTCGAGCCGTTTGTGCGGCTTGAAGCTTCGCGCAGCGCCGAGACCGGCGGCTGCGGTTTGGGGTTGACACTCGTCAAGGCCATTGCGGAGGGTCACGGCGGCCGGGTCGCACTCGAGAACAGGTCGGAACGCGGATTGCGGGCCCGCCTCAGCCTTCCGCGCGAACCTGCCCCGGCCTGAATCCGCATTTCGCGCCGGCCAGGAGATGAGCGATCCGCTTTACCGCAAAGAACTGCTGCGGCTTGCCGCCGATGCGCATGGCGCGGGCCGGCTCGTTGCGCCGCATGCGACGGGCGAAGCGTTCAATCCCGCCTGCGGCGACCGCGTTTCGGTGCAGTTCACAGTCCGGGACGGCCGAATTGTTCAATTCGCGCATGAAACAAAAGCCTGCGTGCTGGCGCAGGCATCGGCATCGATCCTGGGACGTGCGTTGCCGAACGCGAAGCAGAGCGACGTCGAAAAACTCCGGGCCGCGGTAAGCGCGATGCTGGAGTCGAAATCTTCTCCGCCGGCCGCGCCGTTCGGCGCCTACGCCGCGTTCGAAGGCGCGGTCGAATACCAAAGCCGGCACCGCTGCGTGCTCCTGCCCATCGATGCGGTGCTCGACGCATTTGGAAAGGAGGAGACGAAATGACAAGGACGATTGAGGAGGCGCGAATTGGACGCGAACAAGAATCTCGTGGAAGCATTCCGGACGCGTTTTCGGGAGATCGCCAGAGTGCATTCCCTCCGGCGCGATGAGCATGCGGCGGACGAGACCTGCTGGCTGCACGGGCGAAATTTCTGTCTGTCGTATCGTGATTTACAGTGAATCGCCGCAGCAAACGATACGATCAACGCATCGCCCCGAGCCAGGCTGCGCAAGGGAGCAGGGCCAGATTGCCACTCGAAGGATTTTCGGCAGTCTCGGATGTGACGATCGGCTCGGCGCTTTCGAGCAGTGGGTGTTTAAAACGGGTATGTTTGTCGCTCATGTTGAATACACACAGGATGCGCTCATTTTCGTGACTGCGCAGATAGGCGAGGACTGGTGCGGGTGAATCGAGGAATTCGATTTCGCCAAGGCGCAGCGCGGCGCTCTTCCGGCGTGATGCGAGAAGTCTGCGTGTGTAGGCAAGTGTGGAGTGATCATCGCGCTCTTGCATCGAGACAGCCAGCGCGCGGTGATCCGGAAACAATGGCAGCCAGGGCGTGCCCGTCGTGAAGCCGAGATTGGCCTTCCGGTCATCCCACGGCATCGGCGTACGGCATCCATCGCGCCCGCGGTCGAACGGATAGTAGAGATCGCCGACGGGATCCCTGAGCTGGTCGCGGCGCAATTCCGCTTCCGGCAAGCCCAGCTCTTCACCCTGGTAGAGGAGCACGGTGCCGCGCAACGAAATCAGCAGCGCGAGCAGCAGCCGCGCGAGCGCGGGAGTGGCGTTGCGTCCGCCGAAACGCGTCGGTGCACGGACCACGTCGTGATTGGAGAAGGCGATCGAGGGCCAGTGATCGGGAAACCGGGCAAGCTCTGCATAATGCGCAGGAATGAATGATGGATCGAGGCGATCGGCCTCGAGCAGTGGAAAACTGTATCCCGAATGCACGCCCCTTGTCGCCGCTGCGTAACCGCCGCAGCGTTCCGGTTCCTCGGAGAATTCGCCCATGACGAAGCGGTCGGGATAGCGCTCGACGCGACGCCGGATCTCGTTCAGAACCGTCAGATTGGCCGCCAGATTGCTGTCGTGGCAGTGAAGCTGCAGACGCGGGGCGTGGGACCAGTGCCATTCCGTCCGATCGGATGGTGGAACCGGGTTGTTATCCGCGAGAGTCGGATCGTGAAGAAAGGCGTTGGCGACATCGAGGCGGAAACCGTCCACGCCGCGCGCCAGCCAGTGATCGAGCACCGCAAGCGCGGCCTCGCGCGCTGCCGGATTGCACCAGTTCAGCTTCGGCTGCTGGCGCAGAAATTTGTGATGATAATATTGCCGCCGCGCCGGATGATACGACCAGGCCGGGCCGCCGAACGCCGAGAGCCAGTTGTTCGGGGCGGTGCCGTCTTCACGCGCCGGCGCCCAGACATACCAGTCCGCTTTCTCGCCGCCTTCGAGACTCGCGCGGAACCAGGCGTGCTCATCGGAGGTGTGCGCAAGCACTTCGTCGGTGAGAACTTTCAATCCGCGCGCATGCGCCTCCGCGAGCAATCGATCGAAATCGGCATCTCGCCCATATTCCGGATTGACAGAATTGTAGTCCGATACGTCGTAGCCCCAGTCGCGATTGGGCGAGGGGTGGATTGGCGACAGCCAGATCGCGTCGACGCCGAGCGACGCAATATAGTCGAGCTTCGAGGCGAGCCCGGCAAAGTCTCCGACGCCGTCGCCGTCCCCGTCTGCAAAACTGCGGACATAAACTTGATAGATTGCGGCGCCTTGCCACCAGGGCGCGGTCACACTTCGCTCGCGTTATTGACGATCCTGCCGACGAGCCCGTAGGTCACGGCCTCTTCGGCCGACATCCAGAAATTCCGGTCCGTATCGGCGACGACCCGCTCGTAGGTCTGTCCTGTCTCGCGCGCGATCTCGCGGTTCAGCCGCTCGCGCATCTTGGTGATTTCCTGCGCCTCGATCTCGATGTCGGAAACCGGCCCCGCCACGCCGCCGAGCGGCTGATGGAGGAGAAAGCGTGTGAAGGGAAGCGCGAAACGATTCTCGCGCCGGGCGCCGAGATAGATATGCGCGCCCGCGCTCGCCACCCATCCGGTGCCGATCATCTTCACCCGCGGGCCCACGAAACGGATCATGTCGTGGATCGTGTCGCCCGATTCCACATGGCCGCCCGGCGAATTGACGAGCACGCGGATATCGCCCTCGCCCTCCGCCGCATAGGCCAGAAGCTGCGCCGTCACCCGCTCGGCCATCTTCATGTCCACTTCGCCGAAAATGAGCACGGTGCGCGATTTGAACAGCGCCTGCGCCACCGGCGAGGGCTGCGCCTCCGGCCCCGGCGGGGTTTGCGGCTTCTCGTCTTCGTCACGAAATTGCAAGGCGATCTCCCGGCTGCTGGACAAAGTCAACATCGCCTATCGCATATGGTGTCGTGGGCCGGCAAGAACAGATCCGGACGAGCTTCAGGCGTGCTTCGATCCGCCTTCGCCCCGCCTTCGCCAAGGCGAAGCTTCGGATTCGCGCAGGCAGGCAACGCTTCGGCGGACAAGAATGAAACCACCCGGCCCGCCGGAGCTTCAGGCGCCGAGCCCTTGAAAATTTCGTCGCCGGAAGCTGTCGAGGCGATAGTGCGGTTGTAATACAGCGCGAATCAGCCTAACATTCCACATCTTGGGGAATGAACCTTGGGTATCGCTCCTCGCGACCGCGGGGTTTGGATCGAAGGGGGCACAAATGAATTTCTTGCGAGCCGCCGCAATTCTCGGCGCATTCTGCCTTGTGGGCGTGGTGGCAGCACAAAGCACCCCTCCCAGTGTCTACGCCCTGAACTGCATAGTCAGCGGAGGTACGGGATGCACCACTTCGCTCAAGGGAACGCTCTTGGGCCCGGCGTATCCGTTCATATCGATCGCTGGGTATGTCACGCCAGGTGATGGCGGAGGTGGTGAGTTCTACTACAGTCCCGGGTCATGCACTCCGGATGGAGGGACGGTCTTCACGGATTTCTCCGATGTCAATTGTTATTATCGCCGCTTCACCGGAACAGTCTATATGGCGTGGTTTGGCGTGCAGAATTATTCTGCGACCGTCCTCTATGATGTGTCGACCTCTTGTCCCAGTCCCAACACAAATTGCTTCACCAACGCCTTCATGGCCGCGTCGCAACCCGGCGCCGACAATACCGTCTCGACGGGTGGCATGTACCTTTATTCCAGCCAGGACGTGAGCCCGCCGCTTTCCAATCAGACCCTGACCTGCAACGCGGCGCTCACCGGCGGGGAGGCCAGTTCGAATTATTCGAGTGATTCGACCGCTCCCGGCGCGATCGTCCTCGCCCACGGCGCGTCCATCAGGTTCACGAGCGACAACAACGAATTCCATCACTGCCTGGTTCTGACGAATGGCACGGGTACGGGCGGCCTGCCGATCAACCTCGCCCCGACAACGCAGCGCAACGCTCTGGACAACGACTACAACATGGTCGCGAATGGCGACGTGGGGATTTTCTGTGACAATCCGGAAAATAATTATATTCACGACGTCACGGTCATCGGTTTCGACACCGGAGTCGCCGCCTGGGGATGCTCGAGATTCACGATGGACCACGTCTACATCGACGCCGATGTGGGAGTGTATCTTCAGAGCTTGAAATCGCCCGCGATTATAAGCAACATCAAGGTCAAGAATTTTCTCAGCCAGAACGTGCCTGTCGATCAGTACGAAAACGGTCCGGATACGAGCTATACCGTGACAGCCATCGCTGCGAATCCTACCGACGGGACTTGCGTAATCACCGTTTCGACAACGCAGTACATAGAGCTGCAGCCAAACGACTGGGTGTCCCTGGGCGGTGATGGAACACCGGGAGACATGGGCCCGCTGAGCTGCTATGGAACGTTCCGGGTGGAGTCCGTCAGTGGCACCAACAACAGCACAATCGATCTGGCTGGAACCACCTATGGGGCTTCGATATCCCCCTACGCCTTCGCGACCGGCGTGGTGGCCAGCTGGTCCGACGACAGCTCCATCATCAATGTCAGCTCGGTCGCCGGGATACAGGCAGGCGAATGCATTTCCTCCACAACCGATTCGACCGTGTTCTACAACTATAGTTGCACACAGTATGACGGGACCTCTTGCTCGCATTGTGTCATGGTGAAGGATGTTTCGTACTACAGCAAGAAAATCGTCATTGCCAATTTCGACGGAAGCCCGGCCTATACGCAGGACACCTCGGCCGATGAATCAATGGTCTCCGTCTACAATTATGGTCCATACGAGAGCGGAAGCAACCTCTACGTTTACGCAACGTCGCACATCGCGGCGGGCAACAGCATCGGCGGCGCGGGCGCCGGCAATGTCGCGACATCCGTCATGGCGGGAGGGCCCGGCGATACCTCGCCTCTGGGATTCATCGGAAATAATTTCTACACCTTTGCCCACCGCAACCAATACAATTTTGCCAGCGCGGGCCCCGCGCTGTGTAACAACTGCGCCTTCGACACCCAGGCCGAACTTTTCGACATCCAGCAGATCGGCACAAGATTTGGCCACGGGGTGAATCCGCTTCCACTGACGGCATCACTAAATACCAACCAAATCGATAACGTAACTGTTTCGACCCCGCCCTTTCCGCTTTATTCGGGATGGCAGCAGAATGATACTGTCATCGACTCCGCGAAGATCATCGACTATAATTCCGGCACGACGATCTGTCATCCGGTGGGCGAAACGGATTCCCAGCTGACCCTATGTCCGGTACCGGGCCAAAGCCAAAGTCATGACACGATCTACGACGTCAATCCCATGATCCTGACCGGCGATACAACGAAGAACAGCGAGACGATAACAAATCTGTCTTCCGACCCGACCCAGGGTTCCAATGCATGGCAGGTCGGGGATACGATACTGACCCCACAAACCCCGGGCGGCATTCCGTACGGGACGCGTATCGTGGCCCTGACGAGCAATTCGGTTACCGTGGACACGGCCGCTTTGAGAGACAACTCTGGCGTCGCCGTTGCCGATACCCAGGTGCATGGCGCTCAGAACACGGCATCGGCGGATTTCGTTGGATCGAATCTCGGCGGCGGTGGTGGGTTTGTCTTCGATGCCCTGGGCAGCGGCTGCAACTCGGTTCAGGGCGTGACGATCCAGACAAAAAACTTCGGGCAGCCTGCGCTCGAAGCTGTCGGCGGATGCACGTTGCTGACCAATATCAGTACGGCGCAGACCAGCGATTTCATGATCGACACCGACGTAAGCAATGTTTCGCTCTCCGGGTCCCAGACACAAAGAGCGGGCATCTATTTCGAAGGCCTGCTGCCGCAA
>DATJUM010000258.1:0-26210 GCA_035502355.1 Rhizomicrobium sp.
GCGGCGCGATGAAAATCCCGTCGCTGAGATTGCCGTCCGTATAGAAGGCGAGCTGGTGCATCTCGCGGCGGATCAGCGTGTTCGCGGTGAGGATCACCTGTTCGACAGGCGAATAGCCATAGACATGCCCCGGCCGGCGGTTGCGGGGAAAATAGATCAGCTCGTCGCGGCTGAAATCCGCAGCCGGCACGCCATGCAGGATTTGCTGATAGGCGACATCGGGCGCCGCAGGGGTGCGGCCCCAGGCATCGATCCGCGGCGCAATCGTCGCGCCGTCCAGAATCTCAAACGCATAGAGGCGGCCGGTGCGGTCGGGGCGCAGATAGATCGAGGCCGCATCGGTGACGAACATTTCCTCTGCGAGCAATCTGATCCACGCGGCCAGATCGTGTTCCTTGTCAGGGAAGGCAAAGAAGCTCTTTGCCGCGGTGATTTCATTGGCGAAGCCGCTCGCGGCCGGATGCGTGCCGTCCGGCAGCTTGCGCGGGCGCACGTCCCACTCCTGTCCTTCGATCTGATCTTTGCGGGTTTCAATGACGAGACGAAGCAGATCGCAATTGTTGGCGAGTGTATGCAGCGTTTCGAACGATATCGGCTCGTCATAACGCGGCTGGTACTGGAGATTGTAACCGACGGGATAGTCGAAGGCGCGGCCGCCGGTGCCTTCCGGCGCCATGGGCTTCAGGGGCTGCATCGGCCCGAACCAGGTGGCGGGCGCCACGCCGGAAATGACGTAGCGCACCGCCTGGCCCGCGCGCGCGATCAGCCCCGGGGGAATCGGCGCTACCCGCGCGCCCGGTTCGGATGTGTTGGGCATGAAAGACCTTTGTTTGTTTCGACCCCTCACCCGCACCGGAGCGGTTGAGAGACCTCTTCTCACACCCCTCTCCCACAAGGGGAGAGGGGAATGAATCGCTCTGCACAAACACTGCGGATGCAGCGTACATACTTCCCCTCTCCCCTTGTGGGAGAGGGATGCAGGTATGGTTCCTGAAACCTGCTCAGTTGCGGGTGAGGGGTCACACGGAACTTATAATTTGAACCCCGCCGCGCGCGCCCGGGCGAACCAGGGCTCCATTGGACTTTCCTGCAGCATGAGTTCGGTCAATGCCCAGATCATCGCATCGGCGCGGTCGGGGGAGCCTTCGCCGACATAGCCGTCGGGTGTGAAGGCGATAAGCTGATCCTCGAGCGCGGCAAACGCGCCGGCATGCTTCACCCGATTCTGCTCGTAAAGCGCTGCGATCGGTTCGGCGCGTACGATCTTGCCGCGGCTCGCCGTCACCATCTTGATGCGCACGCCGGCATTCGCGGTCGCAAGCACGCTTTCCACCATCGCACCGCCGAAATTCGCTTCCGCGACGATGCAGTCCGCCCGGTGCGCCGAGGCGGCTTCGGCAATGCGCCGGCTCCAGCCGGCGGGCGAGAGCGAGCAGGTGAAATCAGCAAGCACATAGCCGAGCCCGTCTATGCCTTTGCCGGCCGCAACGACTCCGACCGAATCGCGATCGTCGCCGCCACGCGTGCCGGATGGGTCGACGCCGACCACGACGCGCGCCATCTCGGGTGCTGCAATCCCATAGCCGAGGCGCGCCGCGTCGAGCATGCGGCGCGTCCACAGCGCGCCCGCGACGTCCTCGAGAATCTCCGCATCGATCTCCTGCCGTCCGAAGCGCGTGCCCTCATAGCGGCGGATGATCTCGGCAAAGAACATGGGCGCGAGATTGGCACGGTTGTCGTGGCTTGTGCCGCGCGTCACCACCGTGTCGCTCCGCGCCAGGATCGCCTTGAGCGCAGCAACGGCACGCGGCGTCGTAGTAATGACCTGCTGCGGCGCGGCGCCGAGCCGGAGTCCCAGCTGGAGATTGTTCCAGGCGGGCTCGAGATATTTCCACTTGGCGAGCTCGTCGCACCAGGCGGTATCATGCTGCGGACCGCGCAGCGCGTCAGGCTTTTCGGCGCTGTAAAGCGTGGCGATCGCGCCGTTCGGCCAGGTGAGCCGGCGTTTCGATGGCTGGAACTCCGGCCGATCCCGGTCCCGCGAGATGGCGAGTAGTCCGCTCTCGCCCTCGATCATCACGTCGCGCGCGTCCGCGGCAGTGGAAGCCACCAGCGCGATGCGGCGGGCGATTCCGTTTGCGACGCGCGTCCGAATCCATTCGGCGCCCGCGCGCGTCTTGCCTGCGCCGCGTCCGCCAAGATAGAGCCATGAGGTCCAGCGGCCCAGGGGCGGCAGCTGTTCGGCGCGCGCCCAGAGCGGCCAGTCGTATTTCAGCGTTTCGAGTCGTTCATCGGCGAGCGACTCCAGAAACCAGTCGAGCTCACGTTGTTTGTCGGCGAGAAAACCTGCGCGCGAGACGGACACGGGTTCCCTCCATCCGGCGGCATCGCGAACAGGCAATGAAAAACCCGGCTGCTCAGTCGTGAGCGCCGGGCGCAGCAACGCAACATGGCGGAATGTATATTGCGTCTGATCAAGCGCGTCAAGCCGAAAATGCCCGCAACTAATAAATTATTTCGTACACGGAATCAGAGTGATTCTTGGGCGCGGTGGAACGCCGAGTCAATGCCGACATTCTGCATACGGAATTTAGCTAATTAAGCGGCTTTGATATGCCGTTGCCAATACCCGCCGAAATCCACGGAAGGGCCGCGCTGCATGGCAAGGGCCGCGACCGTCCGGGTCTGGTCGCCATTCGACACGCGGCGATTGTCTTCGCGCCACGAGCTTTCCTGAGCGTATCGAAGCAGATACGTCCCCGCGATATGGTGATGAGGGCCGATTTCGGCGCGGCGAAGGCGGCTGAAATACTCCTCTACCATGTTCGTGCAGGCGCCATCCGCCGAATAGGCTTCTCCGTGGTTGATCCGCTTCATTTCGAACCGACCATGAAGATCGTTCCAGGCGTTGGCTTGGTCGGCATTCACGACCGTTCACTTGGCAACGCGAGACTTGATCCATGACAGGGCGGAGCCTTCCGACCGGTACACGGCCGGAAGCGACTTGCCGTTGCGCTCCCGCACGATCACGAGACACTGGCGCTTCCCGGACTGGTTGACCGCAAGGCGGCGATCTTTGCGTTTTCGACGCGATTGGCAGGCTTCACATAGCCGCCGAAATACCCACCGTCGATTTCCGCCGTCTTGCCTTAGCCGCCGATGGTGCGGCCTTTCAATTCCTTCGCCGTCGCCTCGCGCATTTTGTGAGCCAGAACGAAGGCGCTCTTGTATGCAAGCCCCAGGTCGCGGCTGAGTGCCAGTGCGCTCTTGCCCTTCACTTCGTTGCGGAAGATCGCGATAGCCGCCAGATAGTCCCGCAGCGGCTTCTTATGGCTGGCAAACAACGTCCCGTTCGTGACGCTGAGATCCTTGCGGCATGCCTTGCAACGAAAGCGGGGTGCGCCCTTCGGACGGCGGCAATCGTAAGCATCCAGACCGCCGCAATATGGGCAGACCGGCTCGCCAGCCGGGTCCTGCCAGCAGAATTTGCGAAAGGCCGTCTCCGCCTCTGCATCCGTCTGCGCAGAACGTCCGCAAGAAGCTGGCTCGCGGGACCTTCCCGGCAACGTTTTTTGTAGCGAGTCTCGCGGCGTTGGAACGGGAAGGCGTACGGCCGGATGATCTCTGAAGGCTAGTCGGCGTCGTTCACGATGTCCGTCAAAAAATACAGGCCCCAAAAGACCGTGATAGTGAGCGCCGACAACATCACTGACAATACCAACGTGCCGAATGCCTTCAATAAGAGAAGCCACTTCGGCGATTGCACAAGCCAATGAACGACCGTGTTATGCATTAGAGCGGCGGCCACCGATGCGCCAAGAGTGATAAGTCCGACGAATGACAAATATCCGAGGAGATAGCAAACAAATTGCCGCAACGTCAGAGTTCGCCCGTCCAGCCGTAGATCAACTCCGCGAGGCCGCGTATCCATGTGTTCGCCAGGGGAGCCCATCGCAACTGCAGCAAGCGCACCAATCATAAACGGAACTGCCATGATCAAAAGATCACGCGTAAACCTCAAAAGGCCATCGTCGCCGAAGAGCGGCGGTTTTGGATTCAGCAGCCAATAAATCGCCCATGCGATCACGCCAAACACCAGAGGAAGTGCGAAATCGTATTTGGTCTTTTCGGGGTGCTGAATCGACAGGTATCGGATAGGCGCGAGCAGGCGCAGGCGCGACGGATGGGGCCCTTGCACAACGTCCCGAAGCGGTTTCAGTTGGTGGACTTGCGTTCCCATAATTCGTCGCGATCCAGAAGGCCTTTCAAGGCGGTAACGATTTCAGAATTGATTGTCGCAACCCATTTTTTCGGCGGTTTCGCAAGCAAAATCTGGGCTTTGGGGCACATTAGCAGATCGGTGGCGCCGGCGATAGCCTTGTGAAGGCTGCCGCCTTCCACGCGGCCGTTGGCGTGCCGGTAATACAGCCTGACTTCGTAATCGTGCTTCCGATACCAGTCCGACAGGCGTTCAGTCCACTTGCGTCTGTCTTCCGGTTCCGATGGCCCTTCACTTGCGCTAATTCTGTATTCCACATCCGCCGCAAATTCTTCCTGTTCGACAGCAACGCCTTTGCCGATGATCTGTTTCTCAGACCTTTTTGTCATAATTATGTGCGTCAATACCTTTTCGTCTGCGTCGACCGACAGCTTGCGCCCGACATCGGCATTCAATTCGAGACGCGGCGTGTACGCATATGTCTTCTGCTCCGGTTTCTTTCCTTTGTGGACATGAACGGTAAACGATAATCCGGCAGCACGCGCATATCTCCGCAACTGCCGCGAGAGAAGTAGTTCGATTTCATTACGCGTGATTGGGTGAACGGTTTCGATGGCGCAGCGATATTTACCAGTGTCTTGTACGCCTTCCTTCGGAATGCGGATCAAGACGTGGGCAGCGGCACTCCCGCGCTCTTTCGATTCAGCCGATATTTCGCGTCCTACAAATGTTTCTTGATCCACCACGGCGAATGTGCGTGAATGTGGATCTATGGACTCGACCAGGAGGGTGGCGTAGATAAATTCCCCAACTTCTTCAAATCTCATCGCCCGAAGACGGATGCAATCGCGGCCGATGCCAGCCTTAAGGCGCCGAGCCTCGTATTCCTCCTCCGTTGGGTCTTCTTCTCCCTCCTTCTTGAGCGATTTTTCGGGCAACCCGATAAACTCGAACGCCCAATTTTTCTTTCGCCGCGATTCGATGATCTTCAGGGATTCGAGCGCGCCCAGAGTCGGGGCCGAGTGATCCCGCGCCTTAGTTGTCGAAAAGCTCGTCATCGTATTAAGAAGCACAATCCGGTCGTGCTGCGGTGCGTCCGGCTCAGGTGCATCAGCCATACAGGTTCCCTGCCATTTGGCAGGATAGTGTCGCGCGAGTCTTGAAAAATTAACAACCCGCAACGGCGCAATTTTATTGCGTCACCCACCGATTCGTTAGTGGGCGCGGAAAGCGCCCCTTAAGCTATTGTGGGTTACCGCTCACAAGGAACGGCGGCGTGGAAAGCAGACACGCGGTACGTCAGGTCCGGACCCGGTTTCCGCGAAAGCGGTGCGGCGACGGCTTCTTGGCGGAGGGCGGCGACTGGAGCGGCTTCGGCCCGCAGTCTACCAGCCGGGGCAGCGTCCGGCCCGTTCCGTCACCAACTGGATACCCTCTCATGCGCCGCTCAGTGCCTCTCAAATGCCCTGCCGACGATAGCGAATGCTTCCGTGGCGATTGCTCCTTGGCGACGTGTCAGACGGAGAAAGCCGAAAAGGAGGAGGCGGAATTTAGTCGGCAGAGGGTGGAACAGGAACTCCAACGCGCGCGGGAGCTTTACCGGCAATTCAGCGTGCCCTTCGATGAGCAACAGGTCCGCAAGTTAATCGAGGCGGGGAAGCCATACATCGGAACCGAAAAGCGGGAACCCTGACAATCCAGTTCGGTGGCGTTTGCGCGATAATACCGCAAATGCTCAGGGGAGGAAAGCAATGGCGCAATGGCACAGGAGACAAAACAAAACCCGGCCGCTCATTGGTGAGCGCCGGGCGCGGAAACGCAACGTGGCGAAATGGATAGTGCGTCTGATCAAGCGCGTCAAGCCGAAAATGCCAGTAACTAATGAATAATTTTGTACTCGGAATGGTTCACTGAGGAGCGACTGCGAACTATAACGAGATGCGGTGGCATTTTGTTTCGGTTGAGTTGAAACGTAATTTGTTGTATGGCTGCGTCGCGCGGAAGCAGGAACTGCATGGCGAGCGATGCAACCATCCAAAGCGCGAACGAATTCCCTGCAGCAGGGAAATTCTCAGGGAATTGTTTGAAAGATGCGCTGGGTAACACGTCGGCGGAGATTACGTCCGCGACGGCAGGCGGAAATCGTCCGGGAACAGCGGCTCGAAGGCGCGGGAGGTGATGAGGTTCGCGGCGTCGGCAATGGCGGGGGCCATCAGGCGGTCGCGATCGAAACGCGGAACGCGGGCGCGCAGCAACGCATGCGCCTGCTCCAATGCGGGCGAGGATTTGAGCGGGCGGTGGAATTCGATTCCCTCGGACGCGGCAAGCAATTCGACCGCGAGAATGTTCGACGTATTCGCATTCATCGCACCGAGACGCCGTGCCGCGAAGGTCGCCATGGAAACAAAGTCTTCCTGGTTGGCGGAAGTCGGCAGCGAATCGACCGAAGCCGGGTGGGCGAGCGATTTGTTCTCCGAGGCGAGAGAGGCCGCAGTCACATGGGCGATCATGAAACCGGAATTGACGCCGCTGTGCTCGGTCAGGAAGGGTGGCAAGCCGCTCAGCGCCGAATCGATAAGGAGTGCGATGCGCCGTTCGGCGAGTGCGCCCATTTCGGAAATGGCGAGGGCGAGCGTATCGGCGGCGAGCGCCACCGGCTCGGCGTGGAAATTGCCGCCCGAAAGGGAATCGCCGTTTTCGAACACCAGCGGATTGTCGGTCGCGGCGTTGGCCTCGATGGTGAGAACGCGCGCGGTGTCGCCGAGAATGTCGAGACAGGGCCCGAGCACCTGAGGCTGGCAGCGGATGGAATAAGGATCCTGGACGCGCGGACAATCGCGATGGCTGGCGCGGATTTCGCTGCCTGCGATCAGCGCGCGCAACACACGCGCGGCTTCGATCTGGCCGGGATGGCCGCGCGCGGCATGAATGCGCGCATCGAACGGCGTGTCGCTGCCTTTTACGGCATCGGTCGAGAGCGCGCCGACCAGCAGCGCCGCTTCGATATTGGCCTCCGCAGCAAACAGGCCGGCAAGCGCGAGCGCCGTCGAAACCTGGGTGCCGTTCAGGAGTGCGAGTCCTTCTTTCGCCTCCAGTTCGAGCGGCGCGAGTCCGGCCTTGGCGAGCGCTTCGCGTGCCGGCATCGACTGTCCGGCAATCCGGGCGCGGCCCTCGCCGATCAGCACGGCGGAAAGATGGGCGAGGGGGGCGAGGTCGCCCGAAGCGCCGACAGAGCCTTGTGCCGGAATCTCAGGGATGATTCCGGCGTTCAGAAGCGCGAGAAGCCGCTCGACCACGATCCGGCGAACGCCGGAGAACCCGCGTGCAAGGCTCGCAATCTTGAGCGTGATCACAAGGTGCACGATGCCGTCGGGCAGGAGATCGCCGACGCCCGCGGCGTGGGAGAGGACGAGATTGCGCTGCAGGAGGTTGATCTCGTCCGGCGGAATGCGGGTCTGGGCGAGCTTGCCGAAACCGGTGTTCACGCCATAGAGCGCGCGGCCGCTCCGCAGCGCCTCTTCGAGCGTGTGGCGCGCGCGTTCGATATCGGGCCAGGCACGGTCGGCGAGGGCGACCGGCGCGGTCCCTTGGAGCACGCCCCGCCACAGGGACAGCGGCGCCTGCCCGGGATCGATGATGAGTGTTGTCACGGCCTCTCCTTGCCGCGCCAGCGTGGGTTTCCGCAAGGGTCGCCTTGCATTCGGACGGCCGGAATCCTAGCTTCCGCGCCCCAAGGCGCAGCTGTAGCTCAGTTGGTTAGAGCGTCGGATTGTGGATCCGAAGGTCGGTGGTTCGAGACCACCCAGCTGTACCATTATTCCAGTGAATTCAGTGCCTTTAAACCAGCGGCGGCGGTCGGCGATTTGGCGCGAGAGCGTGCCAAGTGTTAATCTCGGGAAAACTCGTCTCAGGGGGACCGCGATGAAACACCTGTTCTTCAGTCTGTGGGTCGGCGCGGTTGGCTGTGCGCTGGTCCTGCAGTGCCCGTCGACGGCAATTGCCCAGAGGCAGGAGGCGGTCCTGCACGCGTTTGGCGGCAGCCCGGACGGCGCAGCTCCCGGGGCCGCTCTGATTGATGTGAAAGGCACGTTGTACGGCACCACGCGGGCAGGTGGCACCTATGAACAGGGCGCGGTGTTTGCGATTGATCCGGACACCGGCGTGGAAACGGTGGTGTATTCCTTCTGCAGCAAAGTCAAGAAAGGAACGTGCGAGAGCGGTTCCGAACCCGTCGCCAGCCTGATCAGTGTGAAGGAAAGGCTGTACAGCACGACGCTCTACGGCGGCACTGGCCATCGTGGTACAGTATTTGTGCTGGATCCGAAGACCGGGAAGGAGAAGGTGCTATATTCCTTTTGCAGCCAGCAGAATTGCACGGACGGCGAAGAGCCCACTGCCGGCCTGATCGATGTGAACGGCACGTTGTACGGCACAACGGCAAAAGGCGGCGCCTACAAGCGGGGCACGGTGTTTGCGCTTGACCCGGACACCGGCGCGGAATTGGTGCTTCATTCCTTCGGTCGTCATAAGGACGGTTTCGATCCCGTCGCCAGTCTGATCGAAGTAAACGATACGCTCTATGGCACAACATCATTCGGTGGCGTCCAGGGCCAGGGCACGGTCTTTGCGATTGATCCGGCCACCGGCGCGGAGACGGTGCTTTATTCCTTTTGCAGTCAGCAAAATTGCACGGACGGCAATGGTCCAGGCGCCAGTCTGGTTGAAATGAACGGCACATTATATGGTACAACGGGAGGCGGTGGTACCAGTAACAACGGTGCAGTATTCGCGCTCGAGTTGAACGGCGGTGCGGAGATGGTGCTTCATTCTTTCTGCAGCCGACACAGGAAAAAAATCTGCGAGGACGGCGCCAATCCATACGCCAACCTGATCGATGTGAGGGGCATGCTTTACGGCACAACCGGATCTGGCGGTGAAAACTGCCTGAGGAGGCGCCACGGTAGGCGCTTCGGCGGTTGCGGCACGGTGTTTTCGCTCAACCCGAACACTGGCAGGGAGAAGGTGCTTTACTCTTTCTGCAGCCAGCTGTACTGCACGGACGGCGAAGTGCCCGGTGCCGGCCTGATCGATGTGAACGGCACGCTTTACAGCACAACGTACGAAGGCGGCGCCGACAAGAACTGTTACTACGGCTGCGGCACGGTGTTCGCGCTGACGCACTGAGACGGTTCTCCCGGAATTGCGCCTGTGCCACGTGTCGCGCCCGCAAAATGTCTATCGCGTCGCAACTCCATAATCACCCCGTTGGCGTGGCCCGCAGCAGCGTTGATCCGCTGCAGGCGGTACGGCCGTTCTGTTTCCGCCATCGATGAGCACGGGCCGCACACTGCCGAATTCCGGCTGCTTTGCTTGGGCTTCCCGATCTGGTAAGGAGTACTGAATTCTCATGTGCATGAAGGCTTGTCCGGGAGCGGCGTCCGGGCGGGTCCCGCATCCTGTGCCAATAATCGCCTGCGCATTTCTTCGCAGGACATAAGGGGCGGGTGCCCGTGTGCCCGCCGCCCAACAACTCAAGGGGAGACATCGTGAAACGATTCACCAAAATGCCAAAGAAACCTGGCGCCGGAATGCTTGGCGTCGGCCTCACGGGCGCGCTCTGCCTGTCCGTGGCGGGTGCGGCGCAGGCGGCGCCAGGATCGAAGACCGCTGAAGCCCGGCTCATCGATGCCTGGCGTGCTGCGATCACGAGCGCGGCCGTGCCGGGGCAGGGCTGCTTCACCGCCGAATATCCCAGCACCGTATGGACGCGGGTTGCATGCATAAAGACTCCCAACCGTCCGTTCCTGCCGGCGCACGGGCCGAGCGGTTTTGTGGTCGGCAATGGCAATGATTTTGCGGCCCAAACCGGCACGCCTATATCCACCGCGGTTGGCAGTTTTCCCGCGATCAAGGGGCTCACATCGGAAACCAACGAGGGCGAATCCGATACCTATTCGCTGCAGCTCAATTCGTCCTACTATGTCGCGCCCGTCTGCGATGGCGCCCAGATCCCGGCCGACTGTCGCGCCTGGATGCAGTATGTGTACAGCAATCCCGGCGGTGCGTTCATGGAAGTCTGGCTGATCAATTACGGATCGAACTGCCCGTCGGGGGGATGGGGTTCGTACTACACGGATTGTTTCTACAACAGCAACTCGGTCAACATTCCCGATCAGGCGCTTTCCGCGCTCGGCGATATCCAGGTATCGGGCTCCACGGTCTCGGGCGGCAGCGACACGGTGAAGGTTACGATCTCGAAGAAGGCTTACGCCGTGACCATGCCGGATTCGGTCATCGATCTCGCGGGAAACTGGAATACCGCCGAATATAATCTCTTCGGCGACGGCGGCGGCAGCGAGGCCGTATTCAACGCGGGAACGACGATCAAGGTAAAAGTGCAGCTGGATGACGGATCGACAAACGCTCCCACCTGCATCACCGATGGCTTCACGCTGGAATCGAACAATCTGGGACTGAACCGGTGCAAAGCCGCGGGCGGAAAGAAACCGTCGATCACCTTCAGCGAATCAAACTAGGGACATAAGGCGATGCGCATCGAAAGCATTGAACTGCCAAAGTTTCGTATGGCGTGGGTATTCGGCGCCGGCTTTCACACTCTCCTCTGCATATCTGTTCTTGGTGCGGCGCAGGCCGCGCCGGCATCCAAGGCGGCGACAGCGCGCTTCCATGCGTCCTGGCGCGCAGCGATTACAAGCACGGCCTTGCCGGGCGAGGGCTGCTTCACGGCGACATATCCTGCCACCTCCTGGACGCAGGTCGCATGCACGGAGGCGCCCGACCGGGCATTCGAACCCGCGCACCGGCCGGCGGTCGGATTTGGCGATGATTACGCAGCCATGGTCTCGGGCTCCACGACCGCGGCGGTCGGTAGTTTTCCGGCGATCACCGGGCTCACATCGGAAAAAAGCGCGGACGTTTCCAACCAGTACTCGCTTCAGATGAACGTGCCCTATTTCAATTCCCCGGCCTGCGATAGCTCTCCCTATCCGCCGGGCTGCGAGGCCTGGCAGCAATTCGTGTTCTCGCAAAGCGGCGGCAAGGCGGGCACGCCAAGCGCCTTCATGGTCTATTGGCTGATCAATTACGGACCATATTGCCCGTCGGGCTGGAGTCAGGCCGCGCTCAATTGCTGGATCAATAGTTCTGCGGTCGGCGTTCCCCACCAAAAGCTTGCCGCGGTGAGAGACCTTCAGCTGTCGGGCTCCGCAGCCTCAGGCGGCGACGACGCGGTGAAAATTACTACATCGAAGAAGGCCTACGCCGTGAGCGCAGCGGACAGTGCGCTCGATCTGGCGGGCTCCTGGAAGGGCACAGAGTTCAACATCCTGGGCGACGGCGCCGGCAGCCAGGCCAATTTCAACACAGGTACAAATATCACGGTCAACGTCCAGCTGACCGATGGTTCGACGACTGCTCCCGGCTGCAAGACCAATGAAATTTTCACATACGAGACGAACAATCTGAGTCTGGGTTCGTGCACGTCACAGGGCGGACAGAATCCCTCCATCACATTTACCGAATCGGATTGAACGCATTCCGCGGCTCCTCTCCCCAGGGGAGAAGCCGCAATGGGCCCGCGCGAGTTCCAGCGTCTGACTTCGACCGCCGGCGTTACACCAACTCAATATGGGCGGTTCTCGGCCGGCGTGCGCTGTCGCAAATTGACTCTTGCGCACGGTAGGGGAATCATAGGGCTGTTGTCGGGGACGAAAATGACTATCAACAAATTCGCCTGGCGCGGCGGTGCGCTGTTCGCCGCAGCCATGTTTGCGGGGTTTGTGACCCCGGCCGGTGCAGCAACCGAAAGAGTGCTTTACACGTTCAAGGGCGGCAGCGACGGATCCTTCCCCAATGGCCTGACCGTCGTCGGGCGTACGCTTTACGGAACGGCCCCCGGATATCTGGGCGCACAAGGTTACGGCACGGTTTTCTCGATCAGGCCGAACGGCGATTTTTCAGTTCTGTACGCGTTCGCGGGTGGCGGCGATGGCGCCTTTCCGGAAGGAAATCTGCTTTACGTCAAGGACGCCTTGTTCGGAACTACCGAGGCCGGCGGGAGTTACGGCGAAGGCACGGTTTTTTCGGTAACCCCGAGCGGGTCGGAGACGGTGCTGCATTCCTTCGGTGGCGACGATGACGGCGCCTATCCGGCCAATGCGGGCCTGCTCTATATCGAGGACAGGATCTACGGGACGACTACGGCGGGCGGCGCGAATTGCCTTGGTAATAACTTCGGTTGCGGCACGGTGTTCTCGCTTAAACCAGGGAATGGCGCCGAAAGCGTCTTGTATTCCTTTTTGGGCACCGACGGGTACGCGCCAAGCGGGCGCATGGAACATATCGGCAGCACAATATATGGAACGACAGCGGAAGGCGGTGCCAGCAAAAGTTACGATGGCACGGTCTACTCGCTGACGTTGGACGGGACAGAAGCGGTTCTTCATTCGTTCACAGGCGGCAGCGACGGCGCCGAACCGGTGGGAGGGCTGACCAGCCTGAACGGGACACTTTATGGAACGGCTTCCCTGGGCGGCAAGGGGTACGGCACACTATTCTCGATTACTCCGAGCGGGACATTTACGGTTCTGTACACGTTCACGGGCGGTGCCGATGGCGGCTTGCCCTATGGGTGGCTGGAAAAGGTCAAGGACAAACTGTACGGGACGACAGTGGAGGGCGGCGGCGGCAAATCGGGCACGGTCTATTCCGTCACGACCGGCGGAGCATTCAAAGTGTTGTACGCATTCAAGGGCGGCAGCGACGGCGCCAATCCGGAAGCGGGTCCGACCCACATAGTGAACAACCTATACGGAACGACCTACGATGGGGGAAGTAGCGCCTGCGACGGCAATGGTTGCGGCACGGTGTTCCTGATCAAACCTTAGGTCGTCTCCAAAGCGTAACGTGACTCGCATTTGTCGGCTCGCGAGGGAGCGTTCCGGGCCTTTCCATCGGCCGGTTTGGGGGGCGTTGCCGGGCGCTCCTCGCGCTCTTCCTGGTTGGGTGGAAACCTGCTAGGCTCGCCGCTGGCGAAAATGGGGGTGAAGATGGGCTTATCCGTGTGTTCGACTGCCATGAGCCGCCGTGGCTTTGCGGCTTCGTCGCTTGTAGGATTGAGCGCACTGCCGTTCGTTGCCCATGCTGCAGCGAATATCGAGGCGCTGGCAATCATGTGCATCGATTACCGGCTGGTGGACAGCGCCGTCAGTTTCTTCGACGACAAAAGAAATCTGCGCAAGCAATTCGACCTGGTGGCGCTGGCCGGGGCGTCGCTTGCGGCGGTCGCTCCGGCGTTTCCGGCGTCGAATGCCGCGTTCTGGGATCATGTTTCGATCGCCCAGCAGCTGCACAACATCAAGCGGGTCGTCATGCTCGACCACCGCGACTGCGGCGCTTACAAGGTGCAGTTCGGCAGCCATTATGCGGACGGCGGCACGGCCGAACTCGAGCAGCACCGCGGCATCATGAAGCTGACAGCAGCCGAATTCGAAAGACGGAAAATCAATCTGCCGCTCGAATTCTATCTGATGGCGGTCGATGGAACGACGGAGCGGGTCACGGTTTAGTCCTGTGGATTTCGCGCGAAGACTGCGATAGGGTCGTGTGCTACGTATCGCCAGCGGAATCCGCGCCCATGAAGTCGCATGTCCTCGCCGCCTGTCTGGTCCTTCTTTCCGTGCCGGCCTTGGCGCTTGCGCCCGAGGCAGCGTGGAAGGCCAGCATTGCCGATACCAACAAGGCCTACACGATGGTGCCGCATGCGATTCTGAAGATCCAGGACGCGGCCTATCTCGGTGAGGGGAACAGTGCGAGTCTCATCGGCCAGCGCGGCGATCCAGGCAGCTACAAATGGGTACAGGGAGAACAGCCGAACGCGGTGCTGGTTGCCGGATTTTCGGACGGGAAGCCGGTGCTGAAGAAAGACGGCAAGCCGCTCGCCGATCCGCTGGCCGATGTAAAGATCGACCGCGACGTGGATGTGCAGGCCTATCCCACCCAGGTCCAGGCGGGCGTGCCGGGGATCCGGGTATTTGTCTATAACCAGCAGAACCCGGCCGTGAAGGCGTTCAAGGGCGTCGACTATTTTCCCTATGATCCAAATTTTATCGTGACGGCCGACTTCACGCCGGATCCAAAACTGCCGGCGCAGAGTTTCATCACTTCACGCCGCACAAGCAAACAATTCTATCGTGCAGGCGTGGCGCACTTCACCCTTCAAGGCAAGCAGTTCACGCTGCCCTTCTACACCGACACGAACGATCCGAAGAAAATCACGTCCATGTCGGCGTTCTTCACCGACGAGCTCACGGGCAAGGGCGCCTATGGCGCCGGCCGCTACGTCGATTCGCCGGATCTGAAATCCTTTCCGCCCAGGAGCTTCAAGATCGACTTCAACTACGCCTACAATCCCAATTGCGCGCGTTCAGCGTTCTTCACCTGTCCGGTGGCTTTCGACCACGTGGCGCTGGCTGTGACCGCTGGCGAGCGCGACCCCCACCTGCATCACTGAAGACATCCTGCCTTTATCTCGCCTTTGCGAAGGATGTCGGGCCTTCTATGCGGTTCGCGTCTTCGCGATGCCCAGAATTTCGAGACATTTCGCCAGCACCTGGTCCGGTGCGAAGGGTTTGACGAGGTAGGCGGCGGCGCCGCTGCGCAATCCTTCCGCCACCTCCTGCGGCTGATTCTTTGATGTCAAAATGAGTACCGGAATACCATGGGTTGCGGATTTGGCCTTGAGCATTCGCAGGATTTCGAGCCCGTCCATTCCCGGCATTACGCGATCGAGAACAATGATGCTGGGGCGCACCCGGCCGGCGAAGTTGAGCAGTTCCTCGCCGTCCTTCGCCAGCAGCACCTGAAAGCCGCGCGCTTCGAAGCGCGGCTTGAGAAACTCCCTGATAACCGGGTCGTCGTCACAAACAATGGCAGTCAGCCGCTGCCGCCCCAGTATCTCAAACACTTTCCGGTGTAGAAGTGCAGCCTCGACCGGTTTGAAAAGGCACTCGATTTCACCGTTGCTGAGGGCGTGCAGGACGGTCGCGGACCGGCGATGGGAGGCAATCGCCAAGATGGGAATCTGCAGGGTGCGCGCTTTTTTGTGAAGCGCCGCTATGCCGTCCGGCGGGCATCCCGGATTGTCGAGGTCGAGCAGCAGGAGATCGGCGCGACCATCATTCAGGAACTCGATGGCGCCGGCACAAGTCGGAAGATCGATGAGGTCTGCACGGTTCGCGCAGATATCGGCGAGGAGCTTTGCGAGGGCCGGGTCGCTCTGGATCGCCACGAAATGCGGGAGTGCGGCTTCAACATCAGCGGTAACGCCAACGGACGGGTCCGGCGAGATGATTTTCTCCGGGATTTCCGGGTTGCTGTGCGCGGCGGTGGCGGCTTCGCAGGCACGTACAAGGTCTCGGGCTGCAGCTGCCGGCGCGTCGCCAGCCAATGTGCCTGATCCCAGCATGTGTTCGAGCGCTGTCGCGGCCGAGCTGATTTCCGGGAAGCCAAGCGTTTCGCCGGTGCCGCTCAGCCGGTGCGCCAACTGGCCTATGATCGCCGCAATATCGGCATTGGCTTCGCCGAATTCGCACAGCACTGCAAATTTCTTCAGTTCCGCAATCGACGTGGCGAGGCCGGAACGGTAGCGCTCCCTGAGCGACGCGAATGCAGAGTCGAAAGCCTGATCTATCGCGCCCATGATACCCGCTCCTGCGGCGCGTACTTTGCGAGCAGCCCGAGTAGCTCGGAGGCGGCGAAGGGTTTGGCGAGCGAATCATTCGCCCCCAGAACCTTGGCCACTTCCAGCATCTTCGTGAACCGGATTGAGCCACCGCCCGATATCGCGATGATCGGGGTTTTCACGCCTGCCTGACGCAAGGCCGCGATCACCTGAATTCCGTCGCGCCGCGGCATGTAGAGATCGACGATAATAACATCGGGCGAAACCACCAGGTCGTCGGAGAGGCACGCCGCGACGGCCTCCTCGCTGTCGGAGATACTCTGCACGGCGTATCCGGCCGAGCTTATTTGCTGACTGAGGGCTTCGGCAAAATCGATGTCGTCGTCGACAAGCAGGATGTTTCCCATCAACGCTCCCCGCGCCGGTGAAACGGCCGGCGTGGCGCGCAGAGCGCGTGCCCGCTTGTCCTGGATATCCAGCCAGATGCGCTCGATGTCCGAGCACAGCGTTGCCGGATCAAACGGTTTTGCCACCACCGCGCTCGCACCCAGCCGGAGATATTCCTCGGTCTCCGTACTGCGGACGCGCGCTGTCATGAAAACAACAGGAATATTCTCGCCGGGAAGGCGTTTCTGCATTTCGAGAAAGGTCGCAGGACCATCCATTCCCGGCATCATCACGTCCAAAAGAATGAGATCGGGCCAGATCGATGGAATTCGTTCGATCGCCTCGCGGCCACCATGGCAGCCGAAAACCTTGAGGCCGCCCAGTTCGAGACACAGCCGCACCACTTCCAGAATGTCATCTTCGTCGTCCACGCAGAGGACGCGCCGCAGGGGAATCATGACGCGGTCTTTCTGGACAGGATGTTTTCTCCGTCCGCAAGGCTGAGCACGGTTGGCGGGGTGGCCGTGGCGGGCGCAAGGACTTGATCGGCTTGGCCTGCAGCCGGCTTCGCGAGCGGGAATTCCACCCAGAAAGTGCTGCCCTGTCCTACCGTTGAATCGAACCCGATCCATCCTCCCATGCGCTCGGCGAGTTCCCTTGTTATATGTAGTCCTAATCCCGTTCCGCCCTTTGCCCGCGTGACCGAGGAATCGGCCTGCATGAAACGGCCGAAGATTCGCGACTTGAATTCTTCCGGTATGCCAAAACCATGGTCGCGCACCTCGACGCGTGCGCGGTCGGCAAGCCGCAGCACGGCAATGTCCACACAGCCGGATTGGGGAGAGAATTTGGCTGCGTTCGACAGCAGATTGGCCAGTACCTGCCCGAACCGGTTCTGATCGAGAAACACTTCGATCGCTTCGTCAGGTGCTCGCAACTCAAAGGTAACACCGAATTTCTGGGCGTAAGGCGCGTTGGCCTCCACAGACTGCCGGACCAGGGTGATCAGATTGCCGGCGCGGGGCTCGAACACCATGTGATTGGCGGCCAGCTTCTCCATATCGAGAATGTCATTGACCAGCACGATCAGGCGCTCGCAATTCCGGTAACCGATCTGGACGAGGTGCAGGACCTTTTCGGGGAGAGTGCTGCTCATGGCGGTGGCCATGAGACCGAGCGAGCCGCGGATCGCCGTCAATGGCGTGCGGAGTTCGTGACTGACCATGGAGATGAACTCGCTCTTCAGGCGGTCCATCTCCCTGCGCTCGCTAATGTCCATGCATTGTTTGATAATGTGTCTGGCGGAGCCATCGGGATTGAGCGCGAGCGAGGCGGTAACTAGCACCCAGAACGGTTTCCGGTTCTTCGGGCAAAAGAGTTCCTCCATTTCATAGCGATCGATCTCCCCGGCCAGAAGCCTGCGAATCTGCGCCCTGTCCTTGTCGAAGGACGAAGGAAAGAGCCCGCGCGGGTCTACGGTGCAGAGCTCCACGTGGCTGTATCCGAGCATTTCTGCCATCACACGATTGGCCCGGATGAATCGACCATCCGGGGCGAGCAGCACGATTCCGACCGGCGCGCTATCCAGTGTCACCCGGAACGTCTCTTCGCTGGCGCGCAGTGCCTCCTCCGCGAGTTTCAGCGCGGTGATATCGTCAATGGATCCGGAAAGCCGGACGAGTTTTGAGTCGCCATCGAAAATGGGGATGCCGCGCAATCGCAGCCAGACATAGGAACCGTCGTCGCGCCGGACTCTCGCTTCGCCATCATAGGGAAGATGGCTATCTATCGCGTGGGATATGCCGCCAAAAGTCCGTGACCTGTCCTCCGGATGAACCCGCAACTCGAACTCCTCCTGCCGTGGAACGAAATCCGGGTTTGTTATGCCGAGGATTTCCCTGTACCGCGGCGACCAATAGAGCTGGCCGGTAACGGGACTGTAGTCCCAGAGACCGACGCCGGATCCTTTTACTGTACGCTCATAGCGCTCCTCGCTTCGCTCAAGCTCCGCCTCTTTTTCCTTCAACATCACGATGATGCGCCGCCACCGAAGCGCAAGAGACGCGCTCAGGGTGGTCAGCGAGATGATCAGCAGGCCGACCCAGAAGAACAGATACGGGCTCGGCGAAAGATAGCGCGATACGAGTTCCTGGTCCGGAATGATTTCAAGCGTCCACCTCGCATTTCGCACCCGGAGCTCCGCCTTTCCGGTCCACGAGGTAGACGGTTGCCCAATTTTCGACGTAGAAAACAGTCGCCTTGTGCCATCGCCAACCGCGATTGCGTAGCTGGTCGCAAAGCCCGCCCCCAACACGCCCCCCAGAAAATCATTGGCTCTGATGACGGCGATCTGCAATCCGTCATATCTCGAGCCTCGGCGCAATGGATTCATATAGAGAAAACCATTACCGCCGTGACTAAGCGGCATCACATGTGTAATTTGAGGCATGCTGGACTGCATCGCTGCTTGCGCAGGCGCCGCGCGAGGCGGTTCCGATCTAAGCCTGTCTTCGATGACTGCGGCATTGGCGAGCGGCGGCACGGCCCAACGGATGCGGCCGGAGGTGTCGATCAATTCGATGGCAATGAGCCCGGGATATGCGCGCAAATGCGCCTGAACATCGTCTTTCCACAGCGCTTCGGGCGTTCCTCCTGCGGCGTTCCAGCGATTGGCCATGCGATCGAGTGCATCGAACATGTCGGAAAGGCGGGAATTGGCGCGGAGAGCGAATTGCTGCGCCGTCGCCTGAACATGGGCCGAAAATGTCGCAGCCTGATCGTCGCGGACCTCCTGTGTCAGTGCGAACAGCACTATCAGCAATCCGAAGAAAACCGGAATTGGCAGCCATTCCGCCTGCCCGCTGAACCGCATCCAGGCCAACCAGAGCAGATGACCTCCCGCTATCGCGCAGAGGCATGCGGTTGGAACGCCGGTCTGGGTGAACCCGGTCCAGCCCGTGATGCTTTGCAGGCGGGCTCCAAATCCAAGAACCGCGCTCGCGGCAACGGCAATCAACACGCTGCCGAATGTCGCAAGGAACCCGTCCATGAGAGGCGCCGCTTTCGCGTCCAGCGTACAAAGCCAGAGAGCCGCACCAAGAATGGTCAGCGCGGTGGCCGTCGCATTTGCCATTCGCAGTGAAGTGATGGAATTCGTGACATGGTGGTAATAACCGAACAATGTATCAACGCTGAGCGCATGGCCCAGAGTCGACTGCACTACCGTCGTGATGCCGATGAAATAGATTGCAGTACCGATCAGTCGCGGCAGCCAGATACCGGATTTTGCCGAGGCCGCGAGCCCGACGCTGTATAGAAGAAAGCACAGCGCCGTATTGAACTGTGTCGGCGCAAAGGCGCCGCCGACCCGCGTCAGCGTTGCAACGTGGAATATCCAGCCGGCAAGTACGGCCGAGGAAACTGCCGCGATCAACGCCGCGCAGGTCGCAGTCATGGCGGGAACGTCGACGTCCCGATGAAACAGTGACGCGCCCGTCGTTTGCATGGCAGTCAACCGGCGTGCCGGGTACGCTTGCGGCCCGCCTTGCCGGCGTACATCCGCGCGACCGCCAACAGATCATTACCGTCATTTTCGAAAGCGAGTCTGATGATGATGCCTGGCATTGTCGTGTTCGTCGGACTTCATGGCCCGGATCGTGCGGGAAGCCGGCCACCTTGTGCTTCGCCTCCATAAAGCCACCTTCCCGTTAAGAGAGCGTGCACGATAATGGCCGATAGTGCCGTACGCACAGAAATGACCACGACGAAAATTCATAAACTGATAACCAATTGAATGACGGCTGACCGAGACATTCTCGCGGGGCTGCGGCCCAATTATCTGGTGCGGCTCGACGCGCGCATTTCCCGTCTCCGCGCCTTTGCCGAGGTGCTTGGACGGGGACCGTTGCAGCCGCAAGAACATGACGAATTGAATCGTGCAGCCCATAGCATGGCAAGCAGCGCCGCCGTTTTCGGATATGCGGGATTGAGCGCAGCCGCCCGCGCCGCGGAGGAAACATTCGAGCAACCAACGATTGATCCCGCCTGGCAGCGCGCGTCGTTACTTCGACTGCTCGCCGAGGCAGAGCGAGTCCTCGCTTCGGGTCCATAGTCGCGACCGCTCGCGCGGGCGCGCCGTCCATGCTCCGTTGTTATTTCTTCGGAACCGGGCCTGTGTCATTACCGGGCAAGCGGACCCCGCGATGTGTTATTCAACCTCTGCCAGTCCCGGAGCGTGTTGGCGAGCATCTGCGTGAGCAGTCGATAGCTCGCTTGCGCGTCGGGGCCGGGGTCGGCGTCGGCACCGTCCACCGCTTGTTCAAGCTTTTCGAGATTCGTGGTCAGGGTTTTGAGGCTGTCCCCGCGACGCGGCGGTTTGACCGGTCGATTTTCCGAGTCCTCGGAAGTTCCTGAAATATCCAGAATGGCTGCGGCCAGGCGGACGGATTGCCGGTCCCTGCGCTGCTGAAGGGCCTTCCACGATCTGGTCGCGTCCGCGAGCGCTGCGGCAGCCTGCGCCCAGGCACGTGAGACCCGTGTCGCAAGAACAAATTCGTGCTGCAGGGCGACAGTGGGTAGCTTCACGCGCGGATCGGGCTTGACTACCAAAGGCTGCGTGTCGGTTGTTCCACCGGCCATCAGCGTAGCGGAGTAAATACCCGGCGGCGCCCAGACACCGTCAAATGCGTAAGATTCCTCCTGCAGGGCGGCAGGCGCGGCATAGTGCAGGTCCCAGACAAAACGATGCATGCCAGGCGTGGCGGCAAGCGGCAGTTTCGGTTTGGCCCATTCCACTGCATATTTCAGCTTGTACGGATCAGGCGGCGGGTGTTTGTCGGTGCTGCTGAAACGACGCACGACGTTGTTGTTTGCATCCCGGATGACGAGCACAACTGGCCCCGTGAAATTCGCCGGCAGCTCATAATCCAGGATGGCGCCATCGGGCGGGTTCGCCGCCATCGGCTCGTCCTTCGGGAATGGCGTGCCGGTGAAGCCCGCGGGCCGGAAGCGGATCGCGTCCGCAGGCTTGAACAATCTGACCCCGCGGGCGCCCGCATCGTTCAACTGCCGGAGTGCTGTTATGTCATCCATGATCCAGAATCCTCGGCCATGCGTGGCGATCACCACGTCATCGCCGTGGAGGTCGATGTCGCGCACCGACGTCATTGGCAGGTTTTGCTGCAGCTTCTGCCATGAGCCGCCGCCATCGAACGAGACATACATGCCGCGTTCGGTCCCGGCATAGAGCAGACCGTGGCAGGCGGGGTCTTCGCGAACGACATTGACGAAAGCGTCGCGCGCGATGCCATCGTCGATTCGCGTCCAGCTTCGGCCGCCGTCGCGGGTCCGATAGATATACGGCGCATCGTCTTCGAGACGATGCCGGTCCACGGCGACATAGGCGGCATTCGCATCGCAGTGCGACGGCTCTATACCGGCCGCCTTCGACCAGGGCGTGACCGCCGGCGGCGTCACATTGGCCCAATGCGCACCGCCGTCGGTCGTGCGCCAGACAAGGCCATCATCGGTGCCGACCCAGAGTATCGACGCGCTGAGCGGCGAGGGGGCAATCGTGTAGATCACGCCGTGATATTTGGTGAGGTGATCGTCATCGGCGGCGGTCGCGGGATCAAGATTGGGCGGGGCGGCGGCATCGTCACGTGTCAGGTCCGGACTGATCGCCGCCCAGTGCCGGCCGCCGTCCGACGTCCGGAACAGCCGTTGGTTGGCGAAATAAAGTATGCGCGGCCCGCGCTTCGAAAAAGCGAGCGGCAATGTCCAAGCCTTTCGCCACTCCGCCGCCGGATAGGCGAGTGTCGGATCGATATCGCGCGTTTGTCTGGTGCGAAGATCGAGCTTCTGCACCCGGCCGCCATAGACGATGTCCGGGTCGTCGGGATCGGGCGCGATCATGTCGCTTTCGCCGCCGGCCGTGACTTCATGGAAATTTTCCATGGTAATGCCGTTGCCGCCTTCGGTGCGGCTCGGCAACCCGACGGCGCCGGAATCCTGCTGAGCGCCATACACCCAGTAGGGAAAGCGGTTGTCGGTGCTGACATGATAGATCTGGGCAGTGGGCTGATTATACCAGCTGCTCCAGGTCACCCCGCCGTTCAGGGTGATCTGCGTGCCCTGATCGGAGCCGAGGATCCGGCGGTCGGAATTGAGCGGGTCAATCCACAGCGTGTGGAAATCATCGCCGGTCGGATCGCCTTTCAGCGCGATGAAATGACGGCCTCCATCGTCGGAGCGCAGTACAATCGTATCCATCACATAGACGCGATTGGGATTTCCCGGATCGACGGTGATGCCCGAGAAATACCAGCCGCGATTCCAGATTCGGGTGTCGCCCGATACGCGCTGCCAAAGGATTCCGCCATCGTCGGAGCGGTAGAGGCCCGCCTCGTCGGCTGGTCCGTCAGCTAGTACATAGATGCGATTGGGCCGCGATGGCGCGATCGCAATGCCCATCCGTCCGGGATGCGCGATGAAGCCGTTGCCGGTGATTGCGTTCCAGTGATCACCGCCGTCATGCGAAACAAACAGGCCGCTGCCGGGGCCGTTGGAGGGCGGATAGACGCTCCAGGGCGGGCGCCGCGTCTGCCACAACGCGGCATAGAGTGTATGCGGATCGCCAGGTCTGAAGGCAAGGTCGATCGCGCCGGTATTGTCGTCCCGAAACAGCACGCGCGACCAGGTCTTGCCGCCGTCTTTCGAGCGATACACCCCGCGTTCGCTATTCGGCCCGTAGGCGTGGCCGAGCGCCGCGACATAAACGAGATCGGGATTGCGCGGATCGACCAGGATACGGCCGATCTGGCGCGTGTCGTCGAGCCCGATGAAAGACCAGTTTTTTCCGCCATCGACGGATTTGTACAGGCCGTTTCCGTGCGCGATATCCGAGCGCATGTCGGCCTCGCCCGTGCCCACGTAGATTGTGTCGGTTCGCGACGGCGCGAGAGCGATGGCGCCGATCGAGCCCGCGGGCATGCTATCGAAGATTGGCCGCCAGGTGCGACCGGCATCGTCGGTCGCCCATACGCCGCCGTCCACGGCGCCGAAGTAATAGTGCCGGTCGTCGCCGGGAATGCCCGCGACGGTCAGCACGCGTCCGCCACGAAATGGTCCTATCAGCCGCCAGTGCAGAGCCTGATAGAGCGAGGGATCGATGGCAGACGCCGTTGCCGTTGTGAAAAAGGCGAGGGCACAAAACATCACCCCGAAAAATGTCCGATGGCTGAAGCCAGTGAATGCACGCTTCGACTGGCTCATCATGAGGACGATTTTTCTGCCGTCGGCGCCCGTGCCAATTCGAATGTCCTCAACCTGGCCCCGTGCGGGGACGCACTGTGTCGATGCAAACTGCTCGCTTGGCATGATGTCTGAGCGCGACCCCGTTTCACGGCAGGTCCTGGCCCGTGTCGGGCTCATCCACTTCGCGCAATTCGGCGGCAGTGACGGCGACCGGCTTGTGTCCGCTGCGCATGAGCGCGGCGTTCAGTCTTGCGAGCGGTCCCGACTTTTCGGCTGCCCAATCATTCCGGGCAGTTTTGAGCTTCGTGAGTGCGTCGGCCACGAATGTTTGCTGAGCTGTCGTAGGTCCGACATCGGCGGATTCCAGAGCAGTCTCGATGCTCGTGAGCATTGCGGCGATGGATTCGAAAGTTGGCTGGCCGGGAGCGGGTTTGGCGCGCAATGATGCACATAGGGCGAGCATCGCGGCATCGGTCTTCCGTGACTTTGGAAATCGCGCGTCGAGCGCTTTGCGGATGGCTGCCTGTTCTCGGTAGGCGGCACTAACTTGTGCAAGGGCTACTGCGATCTTCTGCGACAAAGCGAGAGAAGCGGCCAGGTCGGCATTTATGGCAGGAATGCGCGGGTCTTCGGCGACGACAAGCGGTGCGTTGTATTTGGTGCCGTTCGCCGCGAGCGTGACCGTGTATGTGCCGGGCAACACGAAAGCGCCTTGCGGATCGAGCGGCACGCCGCGGCCCCAGACAGCGGCGATGCTGTAATCATACGCGATTGCATCGGGCCGTTCGTAGCGAAGGTTCCAGACGAAGCGGTGCATGCCGGGCGCAGCGGAGAGCAGTTGCGGCGGCGCGATCCAATCTTTGGCGAAGTAGCGGTCCGCCTTGAGCGGTTCGGGTTCGTCCGCGCTCGAGAAATGACGCACAAGTGCGCCCTTGCCGTCGCGGATATCAAGCGTCACCGGCCCTTTGACTTGCGGACCCAGCCAGTAATCGATGAATGCGCCTTCAGGGGGATTTTTTCCCTCGGGGGTTTCGGGCGGCAGCGGCGTGTCGCGATTGTTGTTCCAATGTACGCGCAACGCCCGTTCCGGTGCGAAGAGATGCGCCGATTGGCGCGAAAGTCCTGCCGAGACCTCGCGCAATGGCGTCACGTCATCCAGCATCCAGATGGCGCGGCCCTGGGTGGCCGCGACAAGATCATTGTCGTGAACCAGAAGATCGGTGACCCAGGCAGTCGGCAAATTTTCCTGCAGGCTGTTCCAGTTTCCGCCGCCGTCGAATGAAACAAACACCGCCGAATCGGTTCCGGCATAGAGCAGTCCTGGTTTCACAGGGTCAGCGCGCACCACGGTCACGAAATGATTGCGCGGCAGCCCGGCATCTGCCTCGGCCCAGGTCTTCCCATAATCGCGTGTTATCAAAACATGCGGCGCAAAATCGTCGAGGCGATGGGCATCCACCGCCGCGTAGGCGATCCCATCCTGCAACGGCGATACGTCGATGTTTTGCACCTTCGCCCATGGTGCGATCATGGCCGGCGTAACATTGGTCCAATGCGCGCCGCCGTCGCGCGTAAGCTGGATCAACCCGTTATCCGTGCCGACCCAAATTTCGTCGGCGTGGCGCGACGAGGGCGCGATTGCCGCGATGCTGCCATAGCCGCAGCGCTTCGCTTCGGTGAGCGTTACATCGCCATTGCAATTCTTCGCGTCGCCCGATTTTCCAGTGAGATCTGGACTGATCACCTGCCAGGTCGTTCCGCGGTCCCGCGAGCGGAACACGACCTGCGCACCAAGATAGAGCGATGCGGGACCCGTGTTCGAACCCACGAGCGGCGTGGTCCACAGATAATGATATTTCACCAGCGTCGGACGCTTGCCGTAATTGTTCTCCGGCCATGGCGTAACGTCGGCGACCTGGCCGGTGCGGGCATCCCATTTGCTGACATGGCCGCCGAGCCCCGAGCCATAGACGATCATCGGATCGACGGGATCGGGAATATCGTAGTCACGCTCGTCGCCACCCACGGGGTGCCAGTCGCGGAAGGTAAGTTCGCCGTAATCGCTGCGGCTCGCGATGGCGACCGTCCCGCTGTCCTGTTGTCCGGAGTAGATCCACCAGGGAAAGCGGTTGTCGGCGGCGAGATGATAGAACTGGCCGGTCGGCTGGTTGTACCAGCTGCTCCAGGTTGCGCCGCCATTCACGCTCACCACCGCGCCCTGGTCCGAGCCGGTGATCATGTGATCGGGGTGGAGCGGATTTATCCAGATATGATGATAGTCGTCGCCGCCCGGCGCACCCTTGATGATGGTGCAGTGGCTGCCACCCTTGTCGCAGCGGCGGATCGACTGGCCGACGGTATAGACGACATCGGGGTCGTCCGGCGCCACCGTGAGCCGGCTGGCGTACCAGCTGTCGAACGCGTCGGATGTGTTCACGCGGACCCAGTGTTCGCCGCCGTCATCGGAGCGCCACAGACCGCCGGATTGTTCGGAGTCGACTGTGGCGTAAATGCGTAAGCCTTTCGCTGTGCGGGTCACGCCAAGGCCGATGCGGCCGAGAGGGCCGACCGGCCAGCCGCCGCCGGAAAGCCTGCGCCATGTCGCGCCGCCATCGGTCGAATTGTAGATCGCGCTGCCGGGCCCTGAGA
>DATJUM010000259.1:0-4994 GCA_035502355.1 Rhizomicrobium sp.
AGGCCCAAAAGAACAAGGCAGACCGAAAGCAGCTGACGCATGGCGAACCTTTTTGGCGGCCGGACTATAGGGGTGCGGTCCCGCTTTCGGAAGCCGCATGGCCGGGACGAAACGCGTGACCGCGCGCGCGAGGAAATGTAAACGCAGTCTGCCGATCAGGCGGTGAATCCGGTGAGCGAAGAGAAGAAAGGCGGCCTGACCTACAGGCAGTCGGGCGTCGATATCGAGGCGGCCGACGCGCTTATCGACCGCATCGCGCCGGCCGCGAAGGCGACGCGAAGGCCGGGCGCCGACGCGCAACTGGGCGGCTTCGGCGGACTGTTCGATCTCAAGGCCGCGGGATTCAACGATCCCGTTCTTGTCGCGTCCACCGACGGCGTGGGCACCAAGCTCAAGCTCGCCATCGAATCACGCAATTTCTCGACCATCGGCCAGGACCTCGTGGCGATGTGCGTCAACGACATCGTCGTGCAGGGGGCCGAGCCGCTGTTTTTTCTCGATTACTACGCGACCGGCCGGCTCGCGGTCGACAACGCGGCGGCGGTGATCGAAGGCATCGCCCGGGCCTGCCGCGAGTGCGGCTGCGCACTGATCGGCGGCGAAACGGCCGAGATGCCGGGTCTTTATGCGCCGGGCGATTTCGACCTCGCGGGCTTTGCGGTGGGCGCCGTCGAACGGGGCGCCATCCTGCCCAAGCAGGCGAACATCCGGCCGGGCGATGTGCTGATCGGCGTAGCGTCTTCGGGGCTGCACGCCAACGGATTTTCGCTGGTGCGCCGCGTTCTGGCGGAGGCTTCGATTGCACTCGGCGCGCCGGCACCGTTCGCGGCGGACATGACGGTGGGGGGCGCGCTGCTCGTCCCCACCCGGCTCTACGTGAAAGCCGCGCTCGCCGCGATCGGCGCGGCACGCGTGAAAGCTCTGGCGCATATTACCGGCGGTGGCATCACCGAAAACCTGCCGCGAATTTTGCCGCCCGGTATCGAGGCGCAAATCCGTCTCGGATCATGGACGCCGCCGGCGGTCTTCAAATGGCTCGCAGAGCATGGCGGAATTAGCGACCGAGAAATGCTTCGCACCTTCAATTGCGGCATCGGCCTCATTGCCGTCGTCGCGCCCGAGAACGAGAAGGATTGCATCGCAGCTTTCCAGAATGCCGGAGAACAGGCGCACATCATCGGGACACTTGAAGCAGGCAGCGGCGCACCTTCCGTGCACTATGTTGGTTTGCCGCAGTGGTGACCTCGTCTGATCCCGCCAACAATCATCATCGCCCGGCTTGTTCGGACGATGACGACAAAGGACGCCGGCAATGGTGACGCGGGCGCGTGTCGGCGTTCTGATTTCCGGACGCGGCAGCAATCTGCAGGCGCTGATCGACGCCTGTGCGAAGCCGGAATTTCCGGCTGAAATCGTGTGCGTGATCTCGAACGTACCGAAAGTGGAAGGCCTCGCGCGTGCCGAACGCGCGGGAATTCCGGCGCATGTGATTGCCCACGCGTCCTATCCGTCCCGCGAGTTGTTTGATGCGGCCATGGACAGGTTGCTGCGCGCGGCGGAGGTGCGGTTCGTCTGCCTTGCGGGCTTCATGCGCGTTCTCTCCGTCCCGTTCGTCGAAGGCTGGAAAGGACGGCTCGTCAACATCCATCCCTCGCTGCTGCCGTCGTTCAGGGGATTGAACGTTCATCGCCGCGTTCTCGAATCCGGCACCCGCATCTCCGGCTGCACCGTGCATTTCGTGGCGCCCGAACTTGATTCGGGACCGATCATCGCCCAGGCGGCCGTGCCGGTGCTGCCGCGCGACACCGAGGAAACACTCGCGGCGCGCACGCTCGCCGCGGAACACAGGCTCTATCCTCTGGCGCTCCGGCTCCTCGCGGCGGGCCTCGTTCGGCTGGAAGAAAATCGCGCGCGGTTCGAAGATGGTTTCGACGGTGCGGCTGGCGAACTGTTCAGCCCGTGCCCGCCGAACTAATCTCGAAGATGTCGACATGACCCGTCATGCGTCCTGCAGTTGCGGACAGCTGAAGGTCGATTGCGAGGGGGAACCGGTCCGGATCTCGGTCTGCCATTGCCTCGATTGCCAGCGCCGCACGGGAAGTGTGTTCGGTTTCCAGGCGCATTTCCCGCGCCGACAGGTCGCTGCGTCGGGCCGCGCGAGCAAATTCACCCGCACGGCCGATAGCGGAAACGCCGTCACCTTCTCATTCTGCCCCGATTGCGGAACAACGCTCTATTGGGAGCCGCAGGCCTTTCCCGACCGCATCACCGTCGCGGCGGGCGCTTTCGCCGACCCTGATTTCCCCGCGCCGCGCCATTCCGTTTATGAAGAGCGCCACCATTCCTGGGTTGTAATCGCGACAGGTGCCGAGATCGAACATCTCGACTGACGCGCCCGCCGCGCAACCGGACAGTTCCGGAATCTAATCTTGACCTGACACCAACGTAGATTTGCCCGAGGTCGGCAATCACGTGACCGGTGCACAGAATTGCGATCCGGCCCTGGGGCGGGCGCCGGGACGAGGCTGGTTGAGCGGGCTGGTCGAATCCCGGGATCGGTGCTGAAATGGGCGTCTTCCGAGGGGGAGTGATATGGGCATCGTTATTTCTCGGCAGCGTTGGCTGGCGACCACGGCAATCCTGTTTGGCTTGTGCGAACCGGGCGCGGCCTGGGCGCAGGCGGGCAATACACCGCCGCCTGCCACGCATGGCCAAGCCATCGAGGAAGTGGTGGTGACCGCTACGCGCCGCGCCGAAAATGTGCAAAAAGTGCCGCTGAGCATCAGCGCCTTTTCCGACGTCAAGATGGACGTGCTGGGTGTCAAGAATTTCGCCCAGCTCGCGAAGTTCACGCCCGGCGTGACCTATGATCCCGACACCAACAATGTGTACATCCGCGGCATCGATTCCACGGCCGGGTCGGGAACGACGGGCATCTATATCGACGACACGCCCATCCAGGTCCGCAATCTCGGTTTCAGCTCCAACAATACCCTGCCCTCGGTCTTCGATCTGCAGCGCGTGGAAGTGCTGCGCGGGCCGCAAGGCACGTTGTTCGGCGCCGGCTCCGAGGGCGGCACGGTGCGCTATATCATGACGCAGCCGAGCCTCACGGATTACAGCGGCATCGCGCGCAGCGAAATCGAGTTCACCCAGGACGGGCAGCCAAGCTATGAGGACGGCGCTGCATTCGGCGGTCCCATCGTCGATGATGTGCTCGGATTTCGCGTCAGCGCCTGGTACCGGCGCGATGGCGGCTGGATCGACCAGATCAATTATCGCACCGGCCTGACCACCATTCCCGACGCCAACAACACCGAAACCTATGTGCTGCGCGGCGCGCTCGCCTGGGCGCCGATCTCACGGCTGACAGTGACACCGTCGATCAATTATCAGAACCGCGACAATGGCGATCCCGACCAATACTGGGTGGGCATTTCCGATCCCGATTCGGGCACCTACGACACAGCGACGCCCGACCGCATGATCGACAAGGACCGCTGGTATCTCGCCTCGCTCAACATCCATTATGCCGGCGATGCCGTCGAGGTGATCTCCAACACCTCGCTCTACGGACGCGCCGAACATGTGAACGGTTACAGCGGAACACTCTACAATCTCTCCTACTTCCAGCAGATCCTGCTCGACGGCACCGACCCGTATGGCAATCCCTGCGGTCCGCCGCAATGCAAGACCAATCTCTATCCGCTGCTCACGCCGACCGGCATCAACCTGCCCGGCCTGCCCGATTACGTCGCCCATGCCAACATCACCAATACGCAGCACGACGTGACCCAAGAGGTCAGGGTCCAGTCGACAAATACCGATGCGCGGCTCGTCTGGGTGGTCGGCATGTTTTACGCCGGCAACATGCAGGAGAGCAAGGAAGAGATCAACGATCCCGAGCTGCCGCAGATCACGCGCTATCTGTGGGACGAAACCGTCCTGCAGGCCTGGACCGAGAATCTCCTGCCCAATGGCGATGATTATATCAACGACACGCTCTCCCATGACAGCCAGATCGCGGGCTTTGCCGATGCGACCTGGAGCTTCACCGATCAGTGGAAGCTCGAGGCGGGGCTCAGGGTTGCCCACACCGATTTCACGTTCGTCAACTATGCCAATGGTCCGCAGAATTTCGGGCTGACCGGCGGCGCGGGCGGCGAAGGCGAAACGCCGGTCACCCCGAAGGTGAGCCTGGATTTCCAGGTGACGCCGGACGATCTCGCCTATGTGACGGTTTCGGAGGGCTACCGCATCGGCGGCGCCAATCCGCCCATCCCGCTCATCGCCTGCGGCGTGTCGAGCACGCCAAGCTCCTACACGTCCGACACGACATGGAGCTACGAGTTGGGCGCCAAGGACAAATGGCTGGGCGGAAAGCTCCAGACCGACGCGAGCGTCTATTACGTCAACTGGAACGACATCCAGCAGGATGTCTATCTGCCGCTCTGCGGTCTGCAATATACCGCCAATCTCGGCAATGCGGTCAGCAAGGGATTCGACTTCCAGGCGGACTATCAGGTGACCGATCAGTTCCATTTCGAGATGACGGTCGGCTACACCGATGCGCGCTATACGACCTATGCCTATTCGGCCGATGGCACGCTGCTCGTCGCACCCGGCCAGGCGATCGGCGAACAGCCCTATATCTCGCCCTGGACGCTTACCGCCGGCGCCGAATATGATTTCATGGCCTTCGGCAACCAGTCCTACGCCAGGCTCGACGACGAATTCGCCAGCGAGAACAACTGGCCGCTCACGACGCAGGATCCCCTCTCCGAATCCTACGATCCCCACCTCGTGAACGACCCGCCCACCAATCTCCTGTCGGCGCGCGCGGGCATGACCTTCGACACCTGGGACGTGGCGCTGTTCATGAACAATGTGCTCGACTCCCATCCGCAACTCGATCTCAACCACCAGGACGCGAATACGCTGCTCTACGAGGCGAGCACATTCCGGCCGCGGACGACGGGGATCGAGGTGAATTA
>DATJUM010000260.1:0-11313 GCA_035502355.1 Rhizomicrobium sp.
CCCCTCACCCCAGCCCTCTCCCCCCGGGGGGGAGAGGGAGGAAAGTTTCGTAAGGAGCTTGGCTACGGCCGCCTGATAGGGCTCGGCGCCGATGAAACCAACATCCGGGTTATGCGCGGCCTGCCAGAGCAGATGTTCTCCGGCGCCGAAACCGACTTCAAGCCAGATGTCGTCAACCGGCGCCGTGAAATAACTCTTCGGATCGATGCCGGACCGCAGCTCGATCTTCAGCCGCGGCAGCAGGCTTTCAAACAGCGACGACTGATGTGTGGACAGCTTCGGTCCTTTGCGGCGGCCATAAAGCGCGCCGCGCCGGCGCGTCCTCTGCTGTTCGTTTGTGCGATCAGAAGGCGCGGGCAAGCTCCGGCGCCAATTCGTCGGTGCGCTCCCAGGAAAAGCCGCCATCGGCATCGGGCTCCCGTCCGAAATGTCCATAGGCTGCGGTGCGGGCATAGACGGGACGGCTGAGGCCCAGCCTTTCGCGTATTCCGCGCGGCTTGAGGCTCATGAGTTCGGGAAGGATGATCTGCAATTTGTTTTCCTCTACGCGTCCCGTGCCGTGCAGATCGACATAGAGGGAAAGCGGATCGGAGACGCCGATCGCGTAGGAAATCTGGATCGTGCAGCGGTCGGCAAGGCCCGCCGCCACGACATTCTTCGCGAGATACCGCGCCGCATACGCCGCTGAGCGGTCGACCTTGGTAGGATCCTTGCCCGAGAAGGCGCCGCCGCCATGCGGAGCGGCGCCACCATAAGTATCGACAATGATCTTGCGTCCGGTAAGGCCGCAATCGCCGTCGGGACCGCCGATGACGAAAGCGCCGGTGGGATTGACGTGCCACACCGTATCCCGCGTCAGCCATTCGGCCGGAAGTGCCTGGCGCACATAGGGCTCGATGATTTCGCGCACGTCATGCGACGTCATGCTTTTATCGACATGCTGCGTGGAAACGACGATCTGCGCGGCTTCCACGGGAACGCCGTTCGCGTAGCGGAGCGTGACCTGGCTCTTCGCGTCGGGACCGAGTTTGGGTTCGCGCCCCGATTTTCGCGCCTCGGCGAGCAGCCGCAGAATCTTGTGGCTGTAGAGGATCGGGGCCGGCATCAGTTCGAGCGTTTCGCGGCAGGCATAGCCGAACATGATTCCCTGGTCGCCCGCGCCCTCGTCCTTGTTGCCGGACGCATCGACGCCTTGCGCGATATGCGGCGACTGCGCATGAAGCAGCACTTCGACGGCGCAATTCTTCCAGTGAAACCCTTCCTGCTCATAACCGATGTCCCGGATCGCCGCGCGCGCCGCGTCGCACACCATTTCGGGACGGATAGCCGCGGGACCGCGCGTTTCGCCGGCGATGATCACGCGATTGGTTGTCGCCATCGTCTCGCAGGCGACGCGCAGGTCCTTGGCCGGAAAGCCATGGCCCGGCCCTTCACGGAAGAACAAATCCACAATCTCGTCGGAGATACGGTCGCACACCTTGTCCGGATGGCCTTCCGAGACGCTTTCGCTGGTAAAGAGATAATCATTCGCCGGCATCGGCCGAATCCTCCGGTTTTTCGACTAGTTGCAAGGAACCCCCGCCGCGTCAACGCTACAGGATGAACCGCGACAGGTCCTGATCCTTTGCAAGTTCTTCCACCCGCGCACGCACATAGCCGCCGTCGATGACCAGTTTTTCGCCGCTGCGCTCGGTCGCAGAAAAGCTGATTTCGTCGAGCACCCGTTCCATGACGGTCTGCAGGCGGCGCGCGCCGATATTCTCGACCGTCGCATTCACATGGGCGGCAATGTCGGCAATGGCGTCGACGCCGTCATCGGTGAATTCGAGGCCGACGCCTTCGGTATCGAGAAGCGCGCGATATTGTTTGATGAGGCTTGCTTCCGGTTCGGTGAGGATGCGCCGGAAATCGTTGCGGTCGAGCGCCTTCAACTCCACGCGAATCGGAAGCCGGCCTTGCAGTTCGGGCAGCAGATCCGAAGGTTTCGCCTGGTGGAAAGCGCCAGACGCGATGAACAGGACGTGATCCGTCCGCACCCCGCCATATTTGGTCGCGACGGTCGTTCCCTCGATCAGCGGCAGGAGATCGCGCTGCACGCCTTCGCGGCTGACATCGCCGCCGCCGCGATATTCACTGCGCGCGCAAATCTTGTCGATCTCGTCAAGAAACACGATGCCGTTCTCCTCCACGGCATCGATCGCGTCGCGCTGGATGGCGTCATTGTCGAGCAGCTTGTCGGCTTCTTCGGCGACAAGCGGCTCGCGCGCATCGCCGACATTGATTCGCCGCGAACGGGCCCGCCCGCCGAAAGCCTTGCCGAGCATATCGCCGAGATTGACCATGCCGATCTGCGCGCCCGGCATCCCCGGAATCTCGATCATCGGCGCACCGCCCGTATCGCGCATTTCAAGCTCGATATCGCGGTCGTCGAGTTCGCCCGCCCGCAGGCGCTTGCGCATGGTCTCGCGCGTGCCATGGCTGGCATTTGCGCCGGCCAGCGCATCGAGAATGCGCTCTTCCGCATGCGCCTCGGCCTGGGATTCGACATCCCGCCGCCGTTTCTCGCGTATCTGGGCAAGACTGATTTCAACGAGATCGCGCACGATCTGCTCGACATCGCGCCCGACATAGCCGACTTCGGTGAATTTGGTTGCTTCGATCTTGATGAAGGGCGCCTGGGCGAGCCGCGCCAGCCTGCGGGAGATTTCCGTTTTTCCCACGCCGGTGGGGCCGATCATCAAGATATTCTTCGGCAGAACTTCGTCGCGCAGCTCGGGCGCGAGCTGTTGCCGGCGCCAGCGGTTGCGCAAGGCGATGGCGACGGCGCGCTTGGCGTCGGCCTGGCCGACAATGAAGCGGTCAAGTTCGGAGACGATTTCGCGAGGGGTGAAGAAATTCATGCGGACGGGATGCTTTCGATAACGATCTGATCGTTGGTGTAGACGCAGATTTGCGCTGCGATGGTGAGGGCGCGGCGGGCAATCTCCTCGGCGGACAGATCGAACGCCAAGAGTGCCCGCGCGGCGGCAAGGGCATAATTTCCGCCCGAGCCGATACCCATTACCCCTTCTTCAGGTTCGACGACATCGCCGGTGCCCGAGATGACCAGAGTCGTTTTCTGGTCCGCGACCGCCATCATCGCCTGCAGCTGCCGCAGATATTTGTCGGTCCGCCAGTCCTTGCCGAGTTCCACGCAGGCGCGGGCAAGATTGCCCGGATGAAGCTCGAGCTTGGCTTCCAATCTCTCGAACAATGCAAAAGCGTCGGCTGTCGCACCGGCAAATCCCGCAATCACGTCGCCCTTGCCAAGCCGGCGGACCTTGCGTGCGTTGGATTTCATGATCGTCTGGCCGAGCGTGACCTGCCCGTCGCCGGCAATTACGACCGTTCCGCCTTTTCGGACGGACAATATCGTCGTCGACCGCCAGCGGCCGTCTTCTTCCACCATTCGCAACTCCCGGATGCCGGTCTCACATAGGGCGGCGCGCAGAGCATCGCAACTCTCCGCGAGCGCTCGCGCGACGGGGTCCGCGTTTGAATCGTGTTCCCGGTTCGTGCTTATATTGCAGCATGACGAGTGCGGCCGATGTGGCGCGCGGCGTGAGCCGGCTTCTGATGCAGGAGGGCTTCAGCCCGATCCTCGAATTTTGCCTGGCCAATGGTCGCCGGCTCGATGTCGCCGCACTCGGTCCGGATGGAACGGTGGCGGGAGTCGAGATCAAGGTCGCGATCGCTGATTTGAAGGCAGATGCGAAATGGCCCGATTATCTCGAATTCTGCGAGCTGTTCTATTTCGCCATTCCGCCGGATTTTCCCGATGAGCTGGTGCCGCCCGACACCGGCCTGATCGTCGCCGACCGCTATGGCGGTGCGATCGTGCGACCGGCGCCGGTTGCGGTTCTCCATGCCAGCCGCCGCAAGGCGGTAACGCTGCGGTTCGCAAAAGCCGCGGCGGAACGGCTGGCGCTGGCGCTCGATCTCGAACATCAGATGCGCCACCGGCCGGGCGCCTTCGCGGAATAGCAGTCCGCGCTTATGTTGCCATCACCTGCATATCAACCTCTTTCGCTTCGCGGCCGATGCTGGCGAGGAATGCGAGGCCCAATGCTGCCATCGCCGTGACGGCGGCGAGCGCAAAGGCATAGCTGCCATATTGCACGGCAAGCCCTGCCTGCAGAGGCGCTGCGCGCGACGCCAGGAAATTGCCGAACTGATACACGACGCCGGGGAAAGTGCCGCGCGCCTCCGATGGCGACAGCTCGTTCAGATGCGCCGGCACCAGGCCCCAACAGCCCTGCACCATGAACTGCATTGCGAAGGCACCGATTGCGAGCACGAGGGCGGACTCGCTGTAAAGCCACAACGGCAGAACGGGCAGCGAGAGAAACGCGCCCACGACGAGCGTGCGGCGGCGGCCGAACCATTGGGACAATCCGCCGAAGACAATCCCGCCCAATATGGCGCCGACATTGGCCACGATCACGATGAGACCGATCGCGTGCGGCTGAAATCCGCGATCCACTTTCAGAAAAGTCGGATAGAGGTCCTGGGTCCCGTGACTGAAGAAGTTGAATGCCATCATCAGGAGAACCGCATACACAGCGAGGCGCCAATGTTGCCGCAGAATGGCGGCAAGACCGCTCTCCCGCGCGCGATCCGCATTCCAGCCGGGCGATTCGCCGACATTGCGGCGGATGTAGAGGATGAGCAGCGCGGGCAAAATCCCGAGCAGGAAAAGTCCGCGCCATCCGGCAACCGGATAAAGCAGCACGTAAGCAAGCGAGGCGATCAGATTGCCCATCGGGTAGCCGCTCTGCAGCAAGCCGGATACAATTCCGCGCGCTTCGGGGCGCACCGTCTCCATGGTAAGCGACGCGCCGACGCCCCATTCGCCGCCCATGGCAATACCGAACAGCGCGCGCAGCACGAGGAAGACGGCGAGATTCGGCGAGAACGCCGAGGCGAAAGCGAACGCGGCGTAGAGACCGACATCGATCATTAGTACGGGACGGCGGCCGAAACGGTCGGCAAGCCGCCCGAACAGGAGCGCACCCACGGGTCGCAGCGCAAGCGTAAGAAAGATCGCCTCCGTGGCGGTCTTTACATCCGCGCCGAATTCGCGCGCGATGTCGGTCACCACGAATGTGAGCAGGAAGAAATCGAACGCATCGAGCGTCCAGCCGAGATAGCTCGCCGCCACCGCGTGCCTTTCGGCCCTCGTCCACCCCCGCAGCGCTTCAAGCATGTTATTCTCCGGTGTCGCGTGCATTTCTTTCCTCCCCCGCTTGCGGGGGAGGTCCGGCCGAAGGCCGGGGAGGGGGGACTTCAATACAAATCAGATTCAGAACGTCATTCAGCCGCTTGTAAACATCCTCGTTGAACACGTGCAGAACCTTCCAGCCGGACTTCTTCAAGTACCCTTCACGCACGCGATCATGTTCGCGCTCGGCTTCCGTCGAATGCGTTGCGCCGTCCACTTCCACGACAACGCGGGCCTCGATGCAGGCAAAATCTGCAACATACGGACCTATCGGATGTTGCCTGCGGAATTTGCGTCCGGCGAGCTGTCCGCGTCGCAATCGCGACCAGAGTATGATTTCCGCGCCGGTCAATTCCTGCCGTAGCTGCTTCGCAAATTTTCGGGATCGCTCTTCGCCGTTGCGCACTGCCCCCCTCCGCCGCTTCGCGGCACCTCCCCCGCGAGCGGGGGAGGAAAGATTCACACCAGCGTGGCTTCGGTTTTGGCGGCGATTTCCTCGCGGGTGACGTCCGGAGCGAGTTCGACGAGGTGCAAGCCGCTGTCGGTCACGTCGAATACGCCGAGATTGGTGATCACGCGGTCGACGCAAGCTTTGCCGGTCAGCGGCAAGCGGCAGGCTTTGAGCAATTTGGGGTTACCCGCCTTGTCGGTGTGGTCCATGGTGACGACCACGCGCTTGACGCCGGCCACGAGATCCATCGCGCCGCCCATGCCCTTCACCAGCTTGCCGGGCACCATCCAGTTCGCGAGATCGCCGGTTTCGGAAACCTCCATGGCGCCGAGGATCGACAGATCGATATGCCCGCCGCGGATCATGGCGAAGCTGTCCGCCGACGAGAAATACGAGCTCGAAGCCAGCTCGCTGATCGTCTGCTTGCCCGCGTTGATGAGATCGGGATCGACTTCGTGAGCTCGCGGGAATGGTCCCATGCCGAGCATGCCGTTCTCCGACTGCAGCGTGACGCTGACGCCGTCCGGGATGTAATTAGCAACCAGGGTCGGGATGCCGATGCCGAGATTGACGTAATAGCCGTCGCGCAGCTCCTGCGCCGCGCGTCTGGCCAGATCGTTGCGGTTCCAGGCCATTCTCAACCCTCCCGGACAGTGCGGTTCTCGATGCGCTTTTCGTAGCGCGGACCCTCGATGATTCGCTGCACGTAGATTCCCGGGGTGTGGACGCAATCGGGATCGAGCGTCCCGACCGGCACGATTTCTTCCACTTCGGCCACCGTGACCTTTCCGGCCGTCGCCATCATCGGATTGAAGTTCCGGGCGGTCTTGCGATAGATGAGATTCCCCGCCTCGTCGCCTTTCCACGCCTTGACGATCGCAAGGTCCGCGATGAGCGCGCGCTCGAGCACATAAAGCTCGCCATCGAATTCCTTGTGTTCCTTGCCTTCCGCGACGAGCGTGCCGACGCCCGTGCGGGTGTAGAAGCCTGGAATCCCGGCGCCGCCGGCGCGGATGCGTTCGGCGAGCGTCCCTTGCGGATTGAATTCGAGCTCGAGTTCGCCCGAGAGATATTGCCGCTCGAAGGTTTCGTTTTCTCCGACATAGGAACTGATCATTTTCCGGATTTGCCGGGTCTTGAGGAGCAGGCCCAGCCCGAACTCGTCCACGCCTGCATTGTTGGAAATGACCGTCAGTCCCTTGACCCCCGAATGGCGCAACGCGGCAATCAGGTTCTCGGGAATCCCGCACAGCCCGAAACCGCCCGACATCACCGTCATGCCGTCGAACAGCAATCCATCCAAAGCTGCTTCCGCGCTGTCATACAGTTTTCTCATCGTGATCCGTCCGGCTTGACGCCCCTGCCGCGCACTCCCCTATAGTCGCGTTTACGGTCACGACGCGAGGGGCGCAAGATGACTCCGGGGATTGGTCTCACGGGTGCGGCCGGGGCCGCGCTTGTCTTGTTGGCATGCGGCGAGGCGACCGCCGAAACCAACCAGGGCCTGGCCGATGTGGGAACGGGCATAGCCATCGCCCTGCCCATCACGGCGGCGGGAATTTCCTATTGGAAGAACGATTGGCAGGGCATCGGGGAGCTTGCGCTCGACACCGGTGCCACGGTGGGCACCGCGCTGTTGCTCAAGCAGTTCGTCAAGGAGGAGCGGCCGGACTACAGCGACGACCGTTCGTTTCCGTCCGACACGGCCGCGCTGGCCTTCGCGCCGGCGAGCTATATGTGGTACCGCTATGGCTGGGAATATGGCGTGCCCGCTTATGCCGCCGCGACCTTCTCCGGTTACACGCGCGTTGCATCGGACGAGCATCACTGGTGGGACGTGGCGACGAGCGCCGGCATCGCCTGGGGCTATACGTTCCTGTTCACCAGCCGTTGGCATTACGCCTATAATTTAAATTCGGGCATCCAGGTCACGCCGCATGCCGCCTTCGCCTCGCTGAGCTATCAATGGTGAACGACATCCGCAAAACCATTGCAGCCCTGTCATTGGTACTGGCAGCCATTCTGATTTCCTGCCCGGAGGGCTGGGCCATGAATCTGACAAGTCCCGATTTCGCGAACGGCGCGCGGCTTTCCCTCGTCCAGGTCAATGCACGCTGCGGTGGCCGGAACCGGTCCCCGGCGCTCGGCTGGTCCGGCGCACCGGCAGGCACACAAAGCTATGCGCTCACGCTGTTCGACCCGGACGCGGATGGCGGCCGCGGATTCTGGCACTGGCTTGTATTTGACATTCCCGCAAGCGCGGCCGGACTGCCCGAAGGCGCGGGCAGCGGAACCGGCTTGCCACGAGGTGCCATGCAGGCCGCGAACGATTTCGGCGATGTCGGCTATGGCGGCGCCTGTCCGCCACCCGGCTCCGGAACGCATCACTACGAATTCACGCTTTATGCGCTCGGTGTCGCGCAATTGCCGTCCGAAGCAACCACCAATGGTGCCGCTCTCGCCGCCTGGCTGAAAGCACACGCGCTCGCGACAGCCTCGCGCATTGCTACCTATTCGCGCTGAGCCTGCTTGCTCGCGCGGCCGCGCGGCGTTTTCCTGCTGACCGGTTTGCTTGTTCCGGCGTCGTCTCTACCCCTGCGTGTTCCTTCCGCCGATTCGCGCCGTCCGGGTTTCCGGCGCGGCAGTCCTGCGTTCCCCTTCGAGCTCCGGCCGCACGCGGCGTTCGGCGTTGATCCGCTCGGCTTCGAGCAGGCGGCGGAAGTGTTCGCGGAGTACGGCGCGCAGCGCTTCGGCATGCGCTTCGCTCTGTTCTTTCTTCGCGCGCGCCCTCTGGTCGTGTCCTCGCGGGACGGAATCCAAGGCGCCGTCCTCGTTCCAGTCCCATTTGCGTTCGGACGGCGATTTCGGTTCGGAATTTCCCTGGGAATCGTCCGGCATCGCGCTCGCCTTCGCTGCGGCCCGCCTGCGCTCCGCTTCATCAAGAAAGAACACGACGAGCTTTTTCTGGTCACAGCGTCCGCTTGCAGCGCCGCGGACCAGAGAGTGAACCATCTGCGCCAGCATCGTTCGCGGTTTGGTGCTGCCGAAAGCCTCTGGTTCGGCCTTCGCCGCCGCTTCGATCCCGTCGCAGAAATGATGCCGGAGCGATTTCCACCGCCGCCGGACTGGAACCCGCACGGGCTCGTTTTGGGGGATCTCGCCATAACGATTCGGATCAATGCCAGTCATGGCCGCCTCCTGAACGCCGAGGTTATGACTAGACCAGTATGGTTGTTATGTCAACCTAAATGGAATGTTGCCATAGGCGCATGGCGCGCGCCTCCTCTCGGCTGACTAAGCCGTTGAGAGGCCGGGACCTTTTCGGGCAAAGCACCGCCGCGGCAAGGCTTGGGACGTTTTCAGGAATCGCGGGAGTTGCTGGACCTTTTCAAATTCCCGGCTTCGCCAGTGAGAGGAGCGCTCTTTCAGCGGGCTTCGTCGTTTCAGATGATCGGTTCGCTCGCTCCTTGCTCATGATCCGATGCCCGGCCGCCGCGAGTCTCAAGCTGCGCCAGAATCCGAGTGATTCGCAACAAAACCCAAGAAACCTGTGGATTTTCACGGGTTCTGTTTCGGTGTAGCAGCGCGAACAAACGGCCGAAGCCGCAAAAAATGGTGCAAGTGAGTCGCGCGAGGGATCGTTACCGCATGGCCGAGCCGCCTTCGCGGCTTGGGGAGCGCCAGCGTGCAGAGCCTGGCCCGGGGGGACGCGCCAAATGAAAAACAGAGGGCTAAATTCGTCTCTGGCAGCAGTTGTACCGCCTTATCGCCTCGGTCATAGATGGTACGCTCCAAAAGGGGTCGCGGAATGTTCGAAATAACCGTCATGACAACGGACCACGCTTTTGTAGGTGACCTGAATTCCGCAGGAATAGAGGGAGTGCGGGCTCAATATCGGCCAACAATGGCCTACGATGACGCTCGCGGTGTTGTGGAAATCGTTGTCACGGCGGCAGCGGTTGAGGGGCTTAAATTGGCGGGCCACTGGATTGCTGACCGTTTCCGAAAAGCGCCGGCAGATCAAATGGTCATCAACAATCAGAATATAACCAATTCCGACAACGTAGTGACCACGATCAATATTTACATCGACGCGCAGGGCAAAAATGAATAGTGATCCCAAAGCTGACACCCGTTTCCTAGCGGTCTTGGCTCGCCCTATCTTCCAACCTGGGTCACAGCGAAAACGCAATGGGAATGGCAGAATGTTTCACAACTCGAACAGGGTGTTGGGTGTGAGCAATGCAGGGCTTGCCTTATGCGCGGCCCTTTGCGTTTCGTGCTTAGGTCAATCGGCAACTGCCAAGACAAAATACACGACGTTCGAAGTTACGGGATTGAGCACCAGCCCTACCGGCATCAATTACGAAGGCGTAGTCACGGGATCGTACATAGATAGCAACAACGTTTTCCACGGCTTCGTGCGAGCGGCCGACGGCACAATAACTGAGTTTGATCCTTCGGGATCGACCAGCACCTTCGCCGCCGCTATCAATGACAAGGGCGTAATCACGGGATTTTACGAAGACAACAACGGCATATTTCACGGATTTTTGCGTAAAGGCGACGGAAAGATTATGAAATTTGATCCGTCCGGATCAATGGACACGGAAGGTGAAGCCATCAATGACAAAGGCCAGATTGCGGGGTCGTACGTAGATAGCTACGGCATATGGCGCGGTTTCGTGCGGACAACAGATGGAACGATCACGGAGTTTTATCCTTCTGGATCGAGCGCTACTTTCGCCGTCGGTATCAACAAGAATGGCGTGATTGCGGGCGGCTACTACGACAGCAACAACGTCGGACACGGTTTCGTGCGGGCGGCCGATGGAACGATTACAGAGTTCGATCCTTCGGGATCAATCCTTACCTATTCTAGCGGGATCAACGACAAGGGCGAGATTGCTGGAGCGTACATCGACAGCAACGAGGATACGAGCGGTTTCATGCGGGCGGCCGATGGGACAATCACGGAGTTCGATTTATCAAACGAAACGATCCCCCATGCTATCAATGACAAGAGCGAGATCACGGGAGACTTCGTTTATGATGGTGATAACGCAGCGCACGGCTTTTTGCGGGCTGCCAACGGAACGATTACTTCGTTTGATCCAAAGGGATCAATCGACACTCTCCCCGCAAGCATAAACGCCAACGGGGCGATTACGGGATCGTATGAAGATAGCAACGATATTGAGCACGGCTTCATTCGAACCCAATAATCCATTGAAATAGAAAAAACGGACGCTTCATTAGTTCTGAAACGTCGTCACCTCAGACATTGCAATGGCAGATGCACGCGCAGCGACCGCCTCTTCAAAGCGCGCCGCTCTCATTAAGAGAAAAAAGGGTCTTCCGGGAATCGAGTGGGTGATTTTGAGGGATCATAGCGGGGGTAGCATGCAGGAGAGGACTTTGAGGCGGAGATATTCCTCATCCCTGATACCATAGGCGCGTCGCTGGAAGACGCGTATTTTGTTGTTGAGGCCTTTGACGAAGCCGAGCGATATCTTGTTTTCGGGTTTGCAGTAGGCAGCGATGCCGTCCCAGTGGCGATCAATCATGTCAGCGAAGCGCTCGTAGGGTTTGAGACGCTGCC
>DATJUM010000261.1:0-15954 GCA_035502355.1 Rhizomicrobium sp.
CATCCATAACAACGGAGTATTCACGTTTGGCAAATTCCCGGTATTCTGGAACAATTTCCTTTAGGCGTGCAGGAAGTGCGAAACGACGCGCCCAAATCGCATTTAGGTCGGAGGGATAATAGGTGTGTCCCGACATATACAACTCTGGCTCGGATTGCATTCCGAAGTAACAATCATCGGTCCCAAGGAGGTCGGTATCGAGCCTAATGAATGAGATGCCACGTGAATTGAAGTGGCGAATTACAAGATCAGCAGTCAAATCTTTCGTGTGCGTCAATACTAATATCAAGATACACGGCCGTTAATTTCGTGCCCACGAACCAGGTCTGGATCGGAGTCGTCTGGGGCGATGGCGGTCTCTACAGTATCGAATTGGCGCAGGAATATTGCCCGCGCGGTATCAGGATCGGGTGGGTCATCAATGACCTTTGTTACTAAAGTACCTAATGTAGCTCTAGCTCCTGCCCGCATCGCGTCTGGGTCAGGAGGGTCGGCTGCCGCTCGCGTCAGCAGCGATTCGAGACCCGACAAGAGATTGCCACGAATCGTGTCGGGGTCAGTTGGATCGGTGCGGTCTTCGGTCAGTAACGTATCAAAGCGACCTTGACCAACCCCCCGGAGCGTATCGGGATCACCGTTGCCCTTCGGGTCCTGCGGGTCCCTCGGTATGCGAGTATCGGCGAGTTCAGCTACGTTGCAAAATTCTGCCATTTCTTCAATTAAGGGGATCGAGACTCCCGCCCGATGAATCATACTTGTCTCGGCGTTTACGGAACAGAATTCGAGAATCGTGCTCCCCGATTTTGGAGCTGTTCCGAATCGCGTCAAAAAAGGCATTGCTGAAGCGGTCATGAGTACCTCCCTCAACCCTCCGCGATGGTTTAGCCCAGCTTCGCTTTATGATAAAGCGGGTAACGAACGCTTCATTCCCTGCCCGCTCCCAAGGCATCTTCATCGTCGCTCTGTTTCGCAGGCCGCCTTTGACTACGCCGAAATGTGCGAGGGGCAACTCCGCCCCTGTTCATGCTGGGGAAACCCAACGAATCCGCGCGGCGTAGACGTCCGAAGAGACCAAGAGACAGATTCGCACGATCGGTTTCGTCCGGTAGAACGAAACGAGCGCGAGAAAATGGAAAACTCGCGGATAAGAAATGGAAAACTGCTAAATGCGGATTGTCATAACCCATTGATTTTGCTGGTGCCCAAGGGCGGAATTGAATTACCGACAGGCGGATTTTCAGTCCGGTGCTCCTCCTGTCCCACAGCGTTGGGAAGACGGGCCGCTGAGCCGGCGCACCGCGGCCAACCCGCTTTGGGTCGGAAGCGGCCATATCGGGATCAATGCGTTCCAGCTTATCGAGCGGGAATGCCAGCGAAGCGACCTGGGAGCTCCACCACTTCGGCTACCGTGCCCATCATCGTGGATTGGATACGTGCCGCAGTTCGGTCTGCTGCGGCAACCAACGCCGCGTCGGGGCGACGAATGTAGTGACGTGCTGTAACACTTCGCTGCGCGTGTCCCAAGAGCGCGGCAATTGTCGCGTCCGAGTAGCCTTCATCAGCGGCTACACTCGCGAATGTTCGTCGCAGGTCATGCGAGCGCGCATCGTCGAGCCCAGCCGCGTTGAATATCGCCGCGATCTCCTTTTTGAGATCCGCCTTTCCCACATCCTTATCATTGGGGAATACCCACGTTCCCGAATCGCGCGGCAGAGATTGCAGCAGCCGGACCACCTCTTGCCCGATCGGGCGGACTGATTTGCCCGTTTTCGTCTCACTTAGTCTCAGACATTGTCCTGCCACATCAATTTCTGACCAGCGCAGCCCGCAGGCCTCCTCGCGCCTCAGTCCGGTAAGTGCGATCAGCCACACGGCGCCGACAGCTTTGGGCGAATTTGTGACCTCGGACTGCAAAACTCTGCCCAAGGCGGTTAGCTCGGCGGTGCTTAGATAGCGATCGCGAGGTTTGGGCCTAACCCGGTCGATATTGCGCACCGGGCTCGGACCGTTCACGAGCCCACGCTTCTCAGCCCAGTTGAATACTCCTCCCAGCAATTCGACCGCGCGAGCAGCAGTTCCGGCTCCGCCTGTCACCACGGCCTTACCGCGAGGTTTGCTCTTATGCACACCTCGAGTCCGGCCCTCGGCGATCTGGTCCGCCATGTTCTGGATGTCGGCTCGGGTCACATCCCTGGCGACGAGAGTCCCGATCAGCGGTTTGATGTGGCGAGTCACTCGGCCCTCATCGACGGCGACCGTTGATTGGCGTTTCGGGATGCCAAAACGCGTGATGACCAAACCGGCTCGCGCAGCTTCCATGTACCTGTCCAGCAATTCCGAGACGGTGAGCGCCTCTTTCGTCTCGCGCCGCTCGCGCTGCGGATCTCGCCCCCGCGCCGCCGCACGAATGATTTCCTCGGCCTCCGATCGCGCCTGGTCCACCGTGAATGGACCGTACTGACCGATCTTCAACCGCCTGGTGCCATGCCCAACACGTACCTGGGCGACGAATACCTTCCGTCCGGAAGGATAGACGCGAACTCCAAATCCGGGCGTGCCGCCACACCAGACAAAGTGTTCCCGTTCCGAGGGCAGAGCCGCGTCAACAATGCGTTTTGTCAGTCGGGTCATAAAAGCCGTCCGCCACCTCAAGGTCAAAATTCCGGAAGCATATCGGAAGCAACCGGAGGGAATTCACAGGAACGGAAATCTATCAGAATCCGTGATCGAAACGCAAATAACCCTTGCGTATCAGCATCTTAATGACACTTGGGGAATTGCGGTCAATCGTGCGGAATCGGCGAATTTTCGAGTTGACATCGTAGGGGTCACAGGTTCGATCCCTGTCGCGCCCACCATTTCCCCCGCCGCGGAACCGGGCAGGCTGTCGCGCCGGGAACCGAAAAACGACGCGCTTCCCCTGAATCATCGACCAGAATGGGCGTGCCAGGCGCGGACGACGATTCGGGCCTGGCTGGCGGTGGGAATGAAACAGCCTCCCCGCGGCGGGGGAACGGTTGCCCTCCCCCGCCGTAACGTCACCCTCTCAGTACTATTTGCAGATGGCGTTGCCGATGCTGCTGCTCGAGAAGCCTGTCTCGCAGCCATAGCCGGGGCCCGATAGCGTGTAGCCGACCTTGCCCGAGATGTAGTCGATGTCCCATTCACCCATCGCGCCGCTTTCGCAATACGCGACCGACTTCTTGGCGTTCGCGAGCTTGCATTCCGAGACGGTGCTGCCGACGACCTGGATGGCTTTCGTGATCTTGCCCTTGGTCGGCACGCTCTGCGCACAGTTCTGGGAAGGCCCATACTGAACGAGCCCGGGCCCGCCGGAGATATAGGCGATGTCGTCCGCCGGCATGCTGCCGGATTGGCAATAGGCCAACGCCTGATCGGGCGAGGCGAGCGTCACTTCACCGATTGATCCTTTCGCGGCAGCCGGACCTGCGAAGCCAAAAACAAGCGCGGCCGAGGCAAGCGCGGCTGAAGCCAACACGGAACTTTTTTTGTTATTTACGCGAGACATGGAATACCCCCTGGTTGAATCGAGATGATGCGAAATTCTGAAACTTCGTCGCCCCCATGTCCAGCAACTATGCGGCGAGTTCAGATGCGCTTCGCGCGGACGGGTGGCATCCTGGGGATGGCGCGATGGATGGACGGGCCGCCAAAAAGCTCCTTCCTGGGGCTTGCCCGCCGGGGTGCCTTGTCCGGTTTCGAAGGCCGCCCCCCGCGACGCGTTATACGCTTAACGTGCGCCGGACACGAACATTCTCGCGTACAGCATCGATGCGCGCGACACCCGCAAACGGGCTCCGGCTCTCGCAATCCTGAGAGCTGGCGTGGGGCTCGACCGTCCGCTTGCGCTGCAGGCGATTGGAGAATTTCAGGCGGCGGCGACACAAAAGCTGAAGCTTTCCGTTGTTTTCAGCGCGCGAAAGAGGCCTGCAGCTCCTGAAGAGCTTCGACACTTTGCCCGTACGGCGAGCGCTATTCGCACGGCGCTCGACGCATCCGCCGAGGGCAGCTTTTCGTTCTGGGATGCCGTCCTGCTCGCGTCCGCGGCCGAGGCCGGCTGTTCGGTCCTGTTCTCCAAAGACAGGCGTGACGGCGCGCGCCTGGGCTCGATCGTCATAAGCAATCCCTTCGGGGCGCGGCCGGCCCTGTCCGAATTCGCGCGCGAACTCCTCCGTTGAGGATGTCCACCTCGACCGGGGTCTCAGTTTGATTCTTGTGGCGATGGCTTATGCCGTCGCGCGTGTTTCTTGCACCCAGTCCGCAATCACTGCGCGGTCCACGCCGGCGGCGGCGAGCGTCATCCCGATTTCCTTGATGGAGCGGCGCGGAACGACGCAGCGTCCGTCGCGGGTGACGGAACCATGCTCATGCATGGGAGAGCTGTCGCACGGTCCGCGGTAATCGCAGCGCGCACAGTTGCGGATTTTCCGCTGACGGATTGCGGCCTGGCAGGCGCGGTAGGTTTCGCGCCCGACAATATCGACCATGGAGTCGCGGCCGACGTTTCCAAGACAATATTGCGGTTCGTAGGCGAAGGGCCGCGTGAACACATCGCCATTGACGTTGATCAAAAAGATGTTGTCGAGCACGTCGCGGTCGACAGCGCCATGCGTTGATTGTCCGGCAATCTTGAGTGTGGCGGCCCTGATGTAGTCGTCGAGCGGCGCAATCGGGATATGCTTCTTCGCATCGGCGCGGCGCTCGAAAAGCGCAACGAATGTCCGGACCACTTGTTCTTCCGGAAGCATGAGGCGCGCCATGTTCTCTTCCGGTCCGCCCACAAAGGCCGGCAGGATGCGCCAGCCCGCGGCAAACTCCGCCACCCAGTCATAGGCATCAGGAAGCACGTCGTAATTGTGCGCGCCGAGTACGGAGATCGCGCCGAATTTCGCGCCGGACCGGTGCAGGTCCTCGGCGGCCGCGATAACAGATTTGTTGGAGTCTCTCCCGCCCGCATTGCTGCGAACGCCATCGGCGAAATCGATGGAAACGCCAAGCTCCCAGCCAGTGTCGAGGACGAACTTCAGACTGGCCTGATTGCTGCCGAAAAGATTGGTCTGCACGCTGTTGCGATAGGCAAAGTTGCGGATATGCGCCTGCTGCAACTCGACGATCTTCTGATAATACTCGGGCGGCAGCAGCAACGGTTCGCCGCCATGCCAGACGAAGGAGAACTTCGGCGACAGGCCAAGCCCGCTTAGACGGGCGCCGAACCCGTCGACATCGGCGAACAACCGACGCAGCGTTTCGATGCGCATGGCATCGCGGATGTGAAGCTCTCGATGCTCGTAACAATACGCGCAGCGCAGATTGCAGAATTTTGTTGCTTTTGCAACAAATACGATCTCGTACAAAGGTCAAATGCCGAATGCATGCAATATCATGATTTTCCAATCTCATTCCAACTCGTGCTCTGCATGTATGCGTTGTTCAATTCACTCGGATTTGTTACGATACTGCTCGAATCTGTGTTTACAATGTAGAGAGTCGGAATACCTCCAAAATTGATCTTTGTTTCACCTGTGAGATACAATTCATTGGCCGTCTTACGAGATTGATAGAAACTAGGCGTGTCTATCCCGGTTAGTGATAGACTGGGGGGCGGAGGCGTCCAGTATGCAGTATATTTTTGAGAACTGCTATCATATTTGAAAATGTACCATTTTTTGTTATTATCGATTCCAACGATGGGAATGCCCGGATCTGGATTCGACGCAAACGGTCCTTGCCATCCTCCATCGCTTTGACATCCTGCCAATCCGCCAACGGCTGTCAGACCGAGCGCCGACATGATTGAAGTCTTGAAAAGTCCCCGTCGTGTTTCCGACATGATCGCCCCGAAGCAAACACATGGTCGACAGTAGACCAGCTTTGACGCCCTGCCAACACGGTCCCCCAAGAGCCACTTTTGAATAACCAGCCGCATCGATTGTGACGAGACGCCCGCTTTCGAGTCGAGACCCATGTGGCGCAAATGTGCGGGGCGAACTAGCATTGCGGCGCGGTGTCGGGGCTGGCGTGGTGCAGAGTCTCCTGAAGGGCATTCAGCAGCGAAAGATCGATCGCGTGGCGGCGGCTTACGCCGTGGCCGCGTGGCTGGTGGTGCAGGGCGCCTCCATCGCGCTCCCCACCTTCGGCGCGCCGGCCTGGGTTCTGAAAGTGCTCATCGTCACCGCATTGGCAGGTTTTCCGCTCACGCTCTGGATTGCCTGGCACGCAACGCCGGTACCGCATCACCGGCGGCATGGGCCGCCACCCCCCTCGACCGCGAGCGACATGGCGTTGCTCGTTTTGCTGGGCGGCGTGTTGCTGATTTCGGCCGTGGAGATTGCCGCCCAGAGCGGCATCCTGCCCGGTCTGTCGAAACCCGCGCCCTCCGCGCGCGCCGACGCCGCGAAGGCTGACACTTCGCCCCCCAAAACCTCCATCGCCGTGCTGCCGTTCACGAATATGAGCGGCGATCCGTCGAAGGAGTATTTCAGCGACGGCATATCCGAAGAGCTGCTGAACCAGCTCGCGAATGCGCCCGAGCTGCTGGTCGCCGCGCGCACCTCGTCCTTTGCCTTCAAGGGGAAGAACGAGGACATCCGCGCCATTGCCCGCGCGCTCAATGTGGCCTCGGTGCTCGAGGGAAGCGTGCGGGAGGACGGCCAGCGTATCCGGATCACGGCACAGCTCATCAGCGCCGCAAACGGATTTCATCTGTGGTCGCGAACCTACGACCGCGATCTCAGCAACATTCTGGACGTTCAGGACGAAATTGCCCGCGCCATCACCGCCGCGCTGACGCATGGCGTTCTCGGCGCAGGATCGCGCAATCCGGCGCCGGCGCGTGCGCCGATCGACCCCGACGCCTATCGCCAATATCTCGAAGCGCAATCTCTTTCGGCGAGCAAGACGCCGGAGGACGACGCGAAATCGGTCGCGCTCTTCGAGCAGGTGACAAAGGCTGCGCCGGATTTCGCGCCGGCCTATGCCGCCCTGGGACGCACCTATGTCCACATGGCGGAGTTTCAGAACCAGAGCCCCGATCTGATTGCCGCCGCGGAGGCGGCGCTGAACCAAGCATTGAAACGCGATCCCAATAATCTTGAGGCGCTCTCGACACATCTTCTCGTCGCGCTGATGCAGTGGAAGTGGAACGACGCGGCCGCCGATGCGCGCAGGCTGCAGCAACTCAATCCCCATAGCGTGTTCACGCTGCGCGGATTGAATGCCTATTACAACAGCATGGGTTTCCTGGAGCAGCAGGCCGCCGTGTTGCGCGAGGCGACACGGCTCGATCCGCTGTCCTTCGTCGATCTCAACAATCTTGCATCGGTCTATAACAACCGCGGGGATTATGCCGAAGCCGAATCGGCGGCGAACGATGCGCTGGCGCTGCGACCCGACCGGGTGCTTACGCTTTATACGCTATGCACGGCCTATGCCGGCATGAAGCGGGCGAACCGCGCGCAAATCCTGATCGACCGGCTGCAGGCGCTTGGCGCGCCCGATGCCTCCCAGGGCTGCGCCGCATCGAGCGCCGCTGCCGCCGGCAGATTCGCGGAAGCGCGCGCTCTGGCAAACCAGCTTGCCGGGCGGTTTCCGTCCTTCGTGTTCGACGAAACCGATATCGGAAGTTTCTATCTCGCGGCCGGCGACATGGCGGACGCCCTGACATGGTTCAACCGCGCCTATGACAAGCGCGACTACCATCTCTTTGCCATCGCCTATTCCGCGGCCACACCGCCGGCGCTGCTGAAGACGCCCGGCTGGATCGCGCTTAAGCAGAAACCGGAAGCCAAGGCCTGGCAGGCCGCCCATTACCGGCTGGCAGCGGAACTGGCGGGCAATTGAGTGCCGCTCTTGCCGAACTCAGCCCGTTCGCCCGCATAGACGAGCCGGTTATGACGGCGAGCGCCCGGCCCATTTCCGCAACGGAGCGGCGCGAGACGACGCAGCCGGCGGGCTGGACGCGGCAACGGACAGGCTCCACTCTTGCCGGGCTGCAATTTCAGATGCACGCCTGTCATGGAACGAAGGGAATCGCATGAGAGTCCTTATTTTCGGCGCGAGCGGATATATCGGCCAGCGCGCGACGCGGCGCCTGGTGGCCGACGGCCATAGCGTCACGGGCTTCGTCCGCAACGACAAGGGCGCGACCGCGGTCGAATCGCTGGGCGCGCGCGCCATTACTGCCGGTCTTGACGATACCGCCGCAACCCAGGCGGCGCTCGAATCCCATGACGCCATGCTCTGGCTGGCGCAACTGACGCTGCCGGAAGAGAAACGCGTCATCGGTGAGTTCCTCAAGGCGCTGCGCGGCACCGGCAAGACTTTCATCTTCACCGGTGGCGCCAGCGTTCTGTCGGAGCCGACGAAGGGGGAATGGTCGGACAATGCGTTCGCGGAGACCGACAGCTTCATTCCGCGCGGCCCGCTCGCGATCCGCGCCGAGACCGAGCTGGTGGTGCGGACGGCCGCCCAGTATGGCGTCCGCGCGATCGCCGTGCGCCCGCCGCTGGTCTATGGTCATGGCGGCTGCAAGGTGATTTCCGATATCTATCACAGCGCGCGGAAGACCGGCGCCGTGTGTTACGTCGGGCGCGGCCTCAACGTCTATTCGAGCGTGCATGTTGATGACCTCGCCCATCTGTTCAGCCTGGCGCTCGAGCGGGGCAGGGCCGGCGCGCTCTATCATTGCGTCGCGGCCGAGGTGTCGTTCCGCGCCATGGCCGAAACCATCGCGCGGCATCTCGGCGTAGGGACGCGCAGCGTGACCGTGAAGGAAGCCCAGGAAATCTGGGACAAATTCAGCGGCACGACGGTTTTTTCCTCCTGCAGCCGGCTAAGATCACCGATCGCGCGCGCCGAACTCGGATGGCAGCAGCAGCCGGACCGCTCCGATATTCTCGAGGAATGCCTGCACCCCGCCTATGCCGCCGAGGCCGAACGCACGCTCGCGTCCTGGATCAAACCGACGGGCGCCTCCGCTACGCATGTGGATTCGGCGGGCGCGGAGCGACACTAGGTTCGGCCGCATGAGCGCGGTTGTTGGCGACGTCCAAGCGGGGCGTTTGATTTTTGGTGCCGATGCGCCGTTTCAATGCGCGATCATTCCCGTTACGCGCGTGAAACAGAACTGCTCCGTCATCTGGTGCACGCGCACCAGGATGGCGGCCGTCATCGATCCCGGCGGCGACCTCGACTCGATCCGCGCTTTGCTCGACCGCAACGCGCTGACGCTGGAGCGCGTGCTCGTCACGCATGGTCATGTCGATCACGCCGGCGGCGCCTTCGATCTCGCCGACATCATGGGTGTTCCCATCGAGGGGCCGCATCGCGCCGACCGCTTCCTCGTCGAGCGCCTGGCCGATAATGGCGATCTTTACGGCATGGACTGGGCGATTCCCTATGAGCCCGCGCGATGGCTTGGCGATGGCGACACTGTCCGCATCGGAAACGAGACGCTCGAAATCCTTCATTGTCCGGGCCACACGCCGGGACATGTCGCCTATTACCACCGCCCAAGCGGCCTCGCCTTTGTCGGCGACATCCTGTTTCGCGGGCTCATCGGCAACACCTCGATGCCCTACAGCGACCATCGGGCGCTGCTTCGCTCCATCCACCTGAAGCTGCTGCCGCTCGGCAATCACGTCGCCTTCGTCCCCGGCCACGGCCCGCTATCGACCTTCGGCGAAGAACGCCGGACAAACGCGGTGGTGTCGGACAAGGCCAAAGAACGTTATGAGCATCTGATTATGTGAAGCGTCGTATGGCAGTCATGGCTTTAATTAGCTTATTGACGCCTCGCGGTTATCCTTCGACCCTCACTTGGCGGATGCCAAAACGACTCGCGCAGGGCGGACTCTGTTTAGCTATTTTGTCAAGTCCGATGATTGACATTCTTGCCGCGAAAGCCTACATAGTCCTCATACCCGCCGGCAGCGTGCTGTCGGCTCAAAGGCCCGACCTCGGTTGGGCCTTTGCTCTTTTCAGCTCCCTGCTGAAAGCGGTCGCCGGAGCATCCCCGAATGGACACATACGTCTATGTTGACGGGTTCAACTTCTCGCCGAAGGACCCGGCCATCCGCGAGAAATTCAACACTTACCGTTTCGCCGACTACAAAAACCGTGTCATCGACCTTCTCAAACGCGTCACGCGCGTGAGCGTCGAGACGCAGGCAGTCGTTGCGGAGATGACGTCCGCCAAGAACGCGCGTTGACCAACAACGATGGCCGGCCGCAATTGTATCAAAGACGGAAACGCGGAAGTAGAGAGCGATATTCCTTTCGCCGTTCACATGATTGCCCGCACAGCCAAATGGGTGCACCCGGACGCGTTCCGAAAATTGCCAGTCTGGAGCCCTTGGGCAGCAAGAGGCAGAGGCCTTTTTTCCGCCGATTGGCGGCGCCAATACACAAATACCCGCAAGTCGACAAACGAAACATCCGACAAGTTCGAGAGCAATGGCTCCGCTGCTCGTGCGCTGGTAGCCGCATTGGACGTAGCTTCGCCCAAGCCACCGAATTGGACGGTTTGTCACATATGGGGCTACGACGATCCAGAATTTAGGAGTGCAGAGAGTGTGGTGAAGGACCCGCGTTATTTTACCTGCCTTGCCAACATGATCTGGTTGCCCACGCCGCTCAAAGGATTCACGGACGCAGTTCAGCAAGTGAAATCGATTCTTCAGACGTGCTCTTATTATCTTTATGGCTGGGCTTGCGAGCACATAGCCGTCAAGGCCCAGGCGGAAATGGTGCGCAGCGGCTCAATCCCTGCAGGCTACCCGGACGACTGGCCAGCGCCGGGTCGGCTCAACCTTCGTCCAGTCGGCGTGGCGCCGTTCACGCCAGAACTTGAAGCGAAGATAGCATCACGGAAATCGGAGATTCGCCGGATGCTCGACGATAACTCGCTGACGAACCTTCCCCGCGACGACGTGAGGCGCGTCCTCGATTTTTGGAAAATTGATCTTTCGTCAGGATAGAGCCAACACCAACGCGCGCAGTTATCCCGCTCCCATCGGCATTTCATCCCAGGTTCGTCCGCGCCATTCGCGGCCCGTCGCCTTCTTGTTCTTGCCGCCCCACTGCTTGAAGAAGAAAGCGGTTTCATATCTCTGACATTGCGCATGGATCTCGTCGATCCAGCTTTGCTCCATCGGTCGGGCGCGTGGGCCGGATTCCCCGCCGACGATGGCCCAATGAACGCCTTTCAGGCTAACACGACCGACGGGCCCAAGCAGCGGCTCGAAGGAGATGAAGCGTACCTGCGCCGGTACTTGGCGTAAGATTACTATGCGGTTCGTGTAATCCGCATTCTCCACCGATGTTCCGAGCCAGACATTGGGCAAACGCGGCAGATGATTCTCCACCACAATTCGCAGCATATTTTCCGGGCGCTTTGTAAGAATCTGGAAAATGTGGTGCGGTGCTTTCCCCATCACTGCCCACACGCGGCGCACAAATGCATCGGGCACGCCGTCCTGGAAGAGATCGGACATGGAGTTGACGAAAATCTTGCGAGGGCTGCGCCAGCGGAGCGGCACGTCGAGCGCGTCTTCGTTCAGGTGCAGCACGCCGGTCCAAACCGGCCTCCTGCCACTCTTGCGCGTGGTATCCGCATAGGCCGCGTGCCCCATGGCCTGCAGCCGCGACGCCATGCGCATCGCGTAGCAATTGGTGCAGCCGGGCGAGAGGATTTTGCACCCGGAAATCGGATTCCAGGTCGCGTCGGTCCACTCGATATCGCTAAGCCCGGCCATGTTTTCCTTGCATCAAAACCCAAACCTGCCCTGTGGAGTTACATTCCGTATCTTATCCCAGAACTCTCCTGCGAGATCGTGTCGAGAGACGAACACCAGCCAATAAAGCCGCTGCCCGGCAGTTCCGGAAACAAGCTCGATCCCCTGCGACGGCGCCATGTCGAGTCTGCGGATAAGGTCAAGCCAGTGGTTGAGGAACCTGGTACGCACGACATCATCTCGTTCCCGAGGGTCTACCACGTTACGCCATCCGGGCGCCACGCGATCAAGCGGCCCGTCGGCCTTGTCAATGTAACGCCGAAGATTTCTCTGCAAATCCTGGACGCTGACGTGTATCAGGATATCCATGCGCTGAAATTTTGAGAGCTCTTCAATCACCACGAACGGGATATCATCCAGGTTGAACGGATCGAGAAAAGCGAAGTGCAAGGCATAGGAATCGAGCTTGCGCGCAACCTGCTTCACGGTTTCTTCCGCCGCACCGTGATATCCGCGATTGCCGATACTGTGGGCGGAAAGCCGGGAGGAAGTTGCGTCGACGTTCGCCTGTTCCGAGTCACCCACAAAGACGCCAGTGAACGGCACCTTACATTCGACGGCCTTCAATGTCGCGACGAGCGGGCTTCCGTCGATGATCTGCTTTGTCTCGCGTAAGACCGAACGACCCGGTCCGCAATAAAGATCGATATATGTCGCGCCAGCACGACCAATAAATTTCCGACGTACCGCTCGCGAGATATCGACGTATCGCCGCAAACGATCATGCTTTTCCAGCGCCCACTCTCCAACCTCGGAGATTGGTAGCCCATCCGAATCAAGCGGCGGCCCCATGCCCAGCTCTTTACCTAAGTGAAACGTTCGAGAACATACCATGAACATAACGGTCGAGCAACGACAAATTGGACCGTCGCCAGTCTTCCCGGAGCGCCGAACACGCTATGTCTCAATTCTGGTACAGATGCTGCTGATGATACACATGAACAAGCCCAGCACAAAAAATCCTCATCGCGGTTCGACATTCGAGAGCTCTCTTGCGGAGGAAGGCATCCAATCGCGTGACCACCCATCCCGGCGAGATTCTCGCAGAGGAATTCCTCAAGCCGCCAAATCTTTCCGTCAATGCGCTGGCGCTGGCGCTTCCCGTGCCGGCAACGCGCATCGCCGCCATTGTCAAATGCGAGCGTGCCGTGAAGGCCGACGCCGCACTCAGGCTCGCGCGCTTCTTCCGGACCAGCCGGAATTCTGGATCAATCTCCAGGCCCTGCACGACCGGACCAAGGCCCGCACCGAGCACGGCGCGGCCATCGAGCACGACGTGAATCCGCGCGCCGCCTGATACGTGGCCCGGCAGCGGCGCGGGACTCCCGCCTCCGGTGCGAGTATTTTGTGGGTTACCGCGACAGCTCGCAGATCCAGTTCACCTCCCAGCTCTTTCCGCCGTCGGGCGAGAAGGATTGTTCCATCCGCGCGGCGTGGGACGAAAGATCTTCCCAGACATAGCGCACGAGGATCGCGCGGCCTTTCCAGATTTCCTGGTCATAGAATTCGCCGCGCTTGCCGGTGAACTGGCCGACGACCGGCGGAGTGTCGAGCACGCCCTCGTCGAGGTGGACGAGATAGATCGACCATTGGTGCGAGACGGGATTGTAGAGCCTGAGCGTCTGCGCCTTGATGTGCTGCGTCCTGTCGGCGCTCCAGACTTCGAATTCCTCGAAATTCGCATTGCTGTCGAGAAGCTTGTGATGGCGAGAGATACCGTCATATTCGATCCATTTGTTAGAACCCACGAGCCGGTCCGGCAGGCGCCGCACATGCGCCTTCCAGTCGCCGATCAGAAAATCGAAATCATGGGCGCCGTCGTGATTGGGGTCGATGGCGCTCGCCGTCTCGCCGGCGGGTGGCGCGGCGGCCGCAGGCGCGGCGGCGGCGAGTCCCGCGGCAAGCCCCGCGGCGATCAGATTGCGATGGGTGTGATGAATTCCGTCCATGAAAGCCTCCTGTTTGTGGTGGCGGCTTTATACGGGACGATACATGACACCGAATGTCATGTATTTTCGCAGGGCTCCATCTGGCGCCCAATATTGGTCGAATTATTTCATGCGCATGCCGGCGCCGGCCTGCGCTGGGCCGCAAATCGCGGACACGACGAACGAACGGAGCCGAAGGACGGTCGCGCGGTTCTGACAGGCCGCACAGCCGACCGCCTCACCAGTTCCCAGCCCCGATAGCCGTTCCGCATGGGGTCGCCGGTCCGCCTTCGCGCGAGCGCGGGCAGAGGACGGGTTTGGCCGGCGCGGCCGTGTATTGTATGCCCTGACGAATCGCGCCGGGCGCGCCCGGCAAGGCGAGGGATCGGCCAATGACACCCTTGGGCAGGACAATCGCGCTGGTGGTTGCGGCGATTGTCGCGGTTTTTGTCGTGCTCGCGCTGGCGAGCAGTTTCCTGGTCGACTGGCTCTGGTTTTCCTCGCTCGGCTTTGCCGCAGTCTTCTGGACCACGATCATCGCGAAAGCCGCGCTCTTCGCTGCGGTCTATGCGGCAACGGCTTGCGTGCTGTGGGTGAACGGCGCCATCGCGGTCCGCCTTGCCGGCCCGCGCAACTATCTGCGCCCGGTGCCGATGCCGTGGGATTCGCAAGTCAGCGATCAGCTGCCCGCGGTGATCGATCGCCTTTTGCGCCGCCTGCCCTGGCGGCTCCTCGTCGCGGCCGCCGCGCTCATCGTCGCGGTTCCCGTCGCCCTCGACTGGACCGGGAACTGGATGCTCGCGCTCAGCTACATCCACCAGGCGCCCTACGGACAGGCCGATCCGCTCTTCGGCCATGATTTCGGCTTCTATCTGTTTTCGCTTCCTCTGCTGGTGGCGGCGAAGGACTGGCTGCTGCTGGTGCTGGTGCTCAGCGCGATTCTCGCCGGCCTTGTCTATCGGGCATGCGGCGCGATCTCGCTCGATCCACGCAACCGGTTCGTTTCGGCCGCGGCCGCGATGCATGGTTCCGTTCTGCTCGGCGGTTTCTTCGCCGCGCTCGCCTGGTCGTTCTGGCTCGAGCGCTATCAGCTGCTCTACAACGACAATGGCGTGGTGGTGGGCGCGAGCTACACCGACGTGCATGTCCGGCTGCCGATTCTGACCGCGCTCGTCGTGTTCTCCGCTGCTGCCGCGATTGCCTCGCTTGCGAATCTGCGGCTGCGCTCGCTCCGCATTCCGCTTGCCGCCGTGGCCGTGGTCCTGGGAACATCGCTCGTGATCATGCCGCTCGCCGCGTCGCTGTTCGAGCGCATCTATGTCAAGCCGAACGAGCTGCAACTCGAACTGCCCTATTTAAAGCGCAACATCGCGCTGACGCGCGAGGCCTATGATCTCCGCAACATCACCGTCAAACCGTTCACCGCCGACCAGACGCTGACATACCAGTCGCTCGCCGACAACCGCGCGACGATCGAAAATATCCGGCTGTGGGACCAGGAGCCACTGCTCGACACCTATTCGCAGCTCCAGGAAATCCGCACCTATTACAAATTCTACAACGCGGATATCGACCGCTACACGTTGGGTGGCGACTATCAGCAGGTGATGCTGTCGGCGCGCGAGCTGGACACGTCGCTGCTCTCATCCAACGCGCAGACCTGGGTGAACCTGCATCTCCTGTTCACCCATGGCAATGGCGTGGTGATGTCGCCGGTGACGCGCACCACGCCCGAAGGTCTGCCGGTGTTCTATCTGCAGGATATTCCACCGCGAGCGACGGGCGGGCCCCAGGTCACCGAGCCGCGAATCTATTTCGGCGAGGGCGACGCGCCTTACGCAATCGTCAGGACCGGCACGCCGGAATTCGACTATCCGAAAGGCAGCGAGAATGTCTATCGCACCTATGACGGCGCGGACGGCGTTCCCATCGGCAGCCTCGCCCGGCGCGCGCTGTTCTCCTGGTATTTCAGCGATCCGAACATCCTGCTCAGCCAGTATCTCACCGCCCAAAGCCGGATCATGTTCCGCCGCAACATCCAGGAACGCGTCGGCACTATCGCGCCGTTCCTGAGCCTCGACCACGATCCCTATATCGTCGTCAGCGGCGGCCGGCTCTACTGGATCCAGGACGCCTACACCACCAGCAGCTGGTTTCCCTATGCGCAGCGCATCGAGGGCGACCAGGACAACTACATCCGCAATTCCGTCAAG
>DATJUM010000262.1:0-19883 GCA_035502355.1 Rhizomicrobium sp.
GAGCTTCACCGACCGGCTCTTGAGCATGCGCATGAAAACGAGGTTGTCCTGACAAGCCATAACGGCGTCATCGTCTGCGTCGAACTTCAAAGCGGTCGCTGCACCCATGGTTCGATCCTTACACTGATTCGACCGCCATCACGCCTGGCAGCGACTGGATGGTGCTCTTCATCGCCGGGGTGATGAGGTGGCGGTCCCTGAGGCGGATTTCGACGTCCTGACCCTCGACGCCGGGGACGACGAGGGTGACGATGCCCTTGCCCTGCCCCCGCATCTGGCCGGCGATGGCGTTCAGGGGCACGGTGTCGGCGAGCACGATGCGCAGGCCCTCGCTGGCGTCGGCCGCGGCCTGATCGAGATCGGAGACGGAGAGCGCGCGCAGCTTCAGCTCATCGTCGATGCGGTCAACGGAGACGGAGAGGAGCACGGCGCGTCCCGCCTCGAGCAGGGGCCGCGCGGTCACCAGCACTTCGGAGAACACCATCACTTCGAACATGCCGGTGGGATCGGAGAGCGAGAGAAAACCGTAAGGCTGGTCGTTCTTGCCGCGACGCTCCTGCTTGCGGATGATCGTGCCGGCGAGGATGGCGCGAAAGCCGGAGCGGCGGCGGTCTTCCTGCAATTGCGCCCAGTTCACAACGCCGAGCCGCTTCAACGCCGCGCCATAACTGTCGAGCGGGTGACCCGACAGATAAAAGCCGATGGCGCTGAATTCCTCGCCGAGCCGTTCATGCGGCAACCAGTCGGCGACCGCCGTCAGGCGCAATTCGTCCTGGACGGCAGGCCCTCCAAACAGGCTCACCTGCCCGCTTTCCCGCTCGCGCGTGGTAGAGGCGGAATGGCTGAGGATCGCATCGGAGGATTCAACAAGCTGGCGCCGGTTCGAATTCAGCCGCTCGAATGCGCCGGCGCGTGCGAGGCTTTCGAAAGCGCGCTTGTTGACAAGCCTCGGGTCCACACGGCAGGCGAAATCGGCCATGCTGCGGAACGGACCGCCGCTTCGGCGGATCGCGACCGCATGCTCCATCGCCTGGCGACCGACGCCTTTCACCGCCGCGAGCGCGTAGAAAATTACTCCGGCTTCGCTGTCGCAGGCGAAGAACGCATCGGAACGGTTGATATCGGGCGGCGCCACTTTGATGCCAAGCCGCCCGGCTTCCTGCCGGAACACATTGAGCCGGTCGGTCGAGCCGATATCGAGCGTCATCGAGGCGGCAAGAAATTCGACCGGATAATTCGCCTTGAGATAGGCCGTCTGATAGGCGACCTGCGCATAGGCCGCGGCGTGGCCCTTGTTGAATCCATAGCCCGCAAATTTGGCCGCCTGCTCGAAAATGGTGAGTGCGATGCCGCGCCCGATGCCGCGCTCGGCGGCGCCCTTCACAAATAGTTCTTCATGCTTGGCCATTTCGGCCGGGATCTTCTTGCCCATCGCGCGGCGCAGAAGTTCGGCCTGCCCCATCGAATAACCCGCGAGCTCGCGGGCAATGCGCATGACATCTTCCTGATAGGTCATGACGCCGAAGGTTTCGGCGAGGATCGGCTCGAGCGCGGGATGGAGATAATCCGGCTCTTCGCGGCCACGCTTGCAGGCGATATATTTCGGAATGGAGTCCATCGGGCCGGGGCGATAGAGCGCGACCAGCGCGACGAGATCGTTGATGTGATCGGGCCGCATTTTGCGCAACAGGTCGCGCATGCCCGCACCTTCCAGCTGGAACACCCCGACGCTTTCGCCGCGTGCCAGCATTTCGAAGCTCGCGGCATCTTCGAAAGCGATGTTCTGCGTATCGAGCGTGATGCCGCGGCGCTTGAGCAGCTCTTCGGCCTTGGCGATCACGGTCAGCGTCTTCAGCCCGAGGAAATCGAATTTGACGAGACCCGCCTTCTCCGCATCCTCGTAATCGAATTGCGTAACCGGCATTTCCGAGCGTGGATCGCGATAGAGCGGCACCACTTCATCCAGCGGCCGGTCGCCGATCACGACGCCAGCGGGATGGGTCGACGCGTGCCGGTACAGGCCTTCGATCTGTTCCACGATCGCGAACAGCTTGCGCGCAGCGGGCTCCTGCTCGGCCATCGCCTGCAATCGCGGCTCGCCGGCAACCGCATCCTTGATTGACACCGGCTTGCCGGGCGGATTGGGAACGAGCTTTGCAATGCGGTCCACGAGGCCGAGCGGCATCTGCAGCACCCGCCCCACATCGCGTACCGCGGCGCGCGCCTGGAGTGAACCGAGCGCAATGATATGCGCGACGCGATCGGCGCCGTATTTCTGCTGCACATAGCGCACCACTTCGTCGCGACGCTCCTGGCAGAAATCGATGTCGAAATCCGGCATCGAAATGCGTTCAGGATTGAGAAATCGCTCGAAGAGCAATCCGAAGCGGATCGGATCGAGATTGGTGATGTCGAGCGACCAGGCGACGAGCGAGGTGGCGCCGGAGCCGCGCACGCCGACCGGGATGCCCTGCCCGCGCGTCCATTTCATGAAATCCGAAACGATGAGGAAATAGCCGGCGAAATTCATCCCGATGATCACATCGAGCTCGAAAGCGAGCCGGTCGCGATAGATTTGCTCTTCCGCATGGCGGCCATGCAGGGCGAGGCGGCGCGCGAGGCCCGCCTCGGCCTGCGCGCGCAACTCTTCCGCCGGCGTCAGGCCGGATTCCGGAACAAATTTCGGCAGGATGGGATCGCGTTTCTTGGGCCGGAAGGCGCAGCGTTTCGCGATCTCGATGGTATTGGCGATCGCTTCCGGCAGATCGGCAAATTGCGCCGCCATCTCGGCCGCCGATTTGAAGCGGTGTTCGCGCGTGAGGCGCCGGCGGTCCTCCTGTGAAACGAAGCTGCCATCGGCAATACAGAGCAGCGCGTCATGGGCTTCGTACATTTCCGGCGGCCCGAAATGCACGTCGTTGGTAGCAACGAGCGGCAGGCGCCTGTCATAAGCGATCCCAAGCAGCCGGTCTTCCGTGGCGCGCTCCTCGGCCAGCCCGTGGCGCTGCAATTCCACGTAAAGGCGATTGCCGAAGATCGCGTGCAACCGGTCGAGCAGCTGAGCCGCGGCTGCGTCCTGTCCTTCCACGAGCAGCCGGTTCAGCGGGCCGCCCGGGCCGCCCGTCAGCGCAAGGAGACCCTCGGCGTGCTGCGACAGCAGGTCGGCGCTGGCATGCGGCCAGTCGCCCGGCGCGGCGCCGAGATAGGCTGCGCTCAGCAGTTTGGTGAGATTGCGATATCCGGATTCATTCTGGACCAGCAATGGCAGCGCCGGCGGCTTGGCGCGCGCCGCTCCGGTTACCGGCGTGGCCCCGTCGAGATCGACGGACAGAAGACAGCCCACGATCGGTTGCACGCCCGCCTTGGCAAGCGTTTCGGTGATCTCATAGACGCCAAAGAGATTGTTGACATCGGTGACCGCCACAGCCGGCATCGCCTGGCTGCGCGCAAGCCGGGCCAAATCCTCCGGCCGTATCGCGCCATCCAGCAGCGAATAAGCGCTCTTCACCCGAAGGTGTACGAACGCCGCGGGCTTGCGCTCCTGCGCCATTGCCAGGACGACTCCTTCCTCCCACGCTCGTCAGTATCGACGTGCGCGCGCTCCATGCGAGCGGCATGCTGGGCCATCCACAGAAGTCTTCTTCAAAACGCTGCGATCACCGCCGGCACAATACTCGCCAACACGAACGCGGCGCCGATGAAAACAACAAGCCCCAGCGCCGCCGCAGCGTCCGCAATCCAGCAAGCCATGCGATACCCTCCGTGATGGCCCGCCAGTTTATGTTCTCCATCCGTTCTGTCAAGAACAAAAAGGGTACAGTCGGTGGTGCCGTGCGATTTGAACCTCAGAGGGCGGAGGGCCGCAGAGTTCTTGGCGCGCATTCGCGCACAAATCTTTCCTCTGTTCTGCGCGGTTCACAAAATGCAGGAACAGGTTATGGCACGAGACGGCCTTCGTGGAGGAGCAGTGAACGGTCCATTTTCGCCGCCAGCTCGGTGTTGTGGGTGGCGACCAGCACCGCAAGCCCTTCGGCATGCACGAGCGCGACGAGTGCTTCGAATACACCCGTCGCGGTTTTCGGATCGAGATTGCCGGTCGGCTCGTCGGCGAGGAGCAGGCTCGGATGGTTGGCGAGCGCGCGCGCAATGGCGACGCGCTGCTGTTCGCCGCCGGAGAGTTGCGCGGGCCGGTGGGTGAGCCGCTGGCCGAGCCCCAATGTTTCAAGCAGCCGACGCGATTCGTTCGCCGCTTGCGGCTTCGAACGACCCGCAATGAGCTGCGGCATCATTACATTCTCGAGCGCGCTGAATTCGGGCAGCAGATGATGTGCCTGATAGACGAAGCCGATGCGGTCGCGCCTGAGCCGCGTGCGCTCGCGATCCGGCAGCGCCGAGGCCGCAACGCCATCGATCCAGATTTCGCCTTCGCTCGGCGCTTCGAGCAGCCCGGCCATGTGCAGGAGTGACGATTTCCCGGCGCCCGACTGGCCCACCAAGGCAACCAGCTCGCCACGCGCGACGGCGAGGGTCACGTCGCGGAACACTTCAAGCGTCGCGTCGCCCTGGACATAGCGGCGCGCGACCTTCTCCAAACGCAGCGCCGGCACGTCATTCATAGCGCAGCGCCTCGACGGGATCGAGGCGCGCCGCCCGCCAAGAAGGATAAAGCGTCGCCAGAAACGACAGCCCGAGCGACATCGCCACCACGGCGATCACCTCGCCCGGATCCATCTCCGCCGGCATGCGGCTCAGAAAATAGATTTCCGGATTGAACAGCTCGGTGCCGGTGAGCGAGGAAAGAAACTGCCGTATGGATTCGATGTTGAGGCAGAAAACGACGCCGATGATCAGCCCGACAATCGTTCCCACCACGCCGATCGAGGCGCCCGCGATCAAAAACACCCGCATTACCGCGCTCTTCGCGGCCCCCATGGTGCGCAGGATGGCGATGTCGCTGCTCTTGTCCTTCACCAGCATGATGAGGCCCGAGACGATATTGAGCGCGGCCACCAGGATGATCAGTGTCAGGATCAGGAACATCACGTTGCGCTCGACCTCGAGCGCCGAAAAGAGGCTCGAATTCATGTCCTGCCAGGTGACGATGCGGGCGAACGGGCCGGCGGCGCGCGCAATCGGGGCGACGATGGCGTTCACGCGGTCGGGATTGCGCACCATCACTTCGAGGCCGCTCACCGTATTGCCCATGTTGAAATAGAGTTGCGATTCGGCGAGCGGCATGAAGACGTAGGTCGCATCGTACTCCGACATGCCGATGCTGAACGTGCCGGCCACCATGTAGCTCTTGACCCGCGGCGTCACGCCAAAGGGCGTGACATTGCCGCGTGGCGCGATGAGCGTGATGTTTGATCCCGGCACGAGGCGAAGACGCTCCGCCAGGCGCGCGCCGATAATGACCGAATCGCCGCCTTCGAAATGCGCCAGCGCATCGTCGGACAGGCTCTTCGAAACCGTGGCCAGGGTTTTCAGATCCGCGCGCCGCATGCCGCGTACGATGACGCCGCTTGCAATGCCGTTCGCGGTCGCCATCACTTCGCCATTCACGATCGGGGCGACGCGCAGAACGCCCGGCACCTGGCGCACCCGCGCCGCCATGGCGTCGTAATCGGTGAGGCCGCCAATGGACGACTGAACCGTCAGATGGCCATTGAGGCCCAGAATGCGCGAGAGGAGTTCGTGGCGAAATCCGTTCATCACCGCCATCACGATGATGAGCGTGGCGACGCCGAGCGCGATGCCGACAAGCGAGAATCCCGAAATGACGGAGACGAAACTCTCCTGCCGCTTGGCGCGCAGGTAGCGCAGCGCGATCATCCATTCGAACGGCGCAAAGGCGCGGGTTGATGCGGGCATTACGAATTGCCGCCGCTTTTCCTCCCCCGCGCGCGGGGGAGGCGGCGCAAGCGCAGCGAAGCGCCGGAGGGGGGGAGTCGGTATGCGACTGCCCCTCTCAGCCCCTTCGGGGCACCTCCCCCGCGAGCGGGGGAGGAAAGTATCCTGCGCGTCATTCGCAAAATCGATTGATCACCGCGTCCATCGACATCTCGTCGCGGGCGCCGGTGCGTCTGTTCTTCACTTCCGCGAGTCCCTTTTCGAGACCGCGCGGGCCGACGATGACCTGCCAGGGAATACCGATCAGATCCATGGCGGCGAATTTGGCGCCGGGGCGCTCGGCGGTGTCGTCGTAGAGAACATCGCGGCCGGCTCTGGCGAGTTTCGCATACAAATCTTCGCAGGCGTTGTCCGTCGCCGCAGCGCCCGCTTTGAGATTGATCAGCGCAATATCGAACGGCGCCACCGGCTCCGGCCAGATGATTCCCGCCTCGTCATGGCTCGCCTCGATGATCGCGCCGACGAGCCGCGAAACGCCCACGCCATAGGAACCGCTCTCGACTGGCCGCTCCTGGCCGTCCGGTCCCGCCACGGCGGCGCGCATGGGCTGCGAATATTTGGTACCGAAATAGAAGATCTGTCCCACTTCGATGCCGCGCGCCGAAACGCGCTTATCGGGAGGTACCTGCGCTTCGAATTGCGCCTGGTCGTGAACATCTTCCGTCGCCGCGTAAAGCGTCGAGCGCTCCTGTACGATGGGTTCGAGATCGCCGTCGAAATCGACGTCCTCGCCCGGTACCGGCATGTCGATGAGATCGCGATGGCAATAGACCTGGCTCTCGCCCGTTTCGGCCAGGATGATGAATTCGTGGGACAGATCGCCGCCGATCGGCCCCGTCTCGGCGCGCATCGGAATGGATTTGAGCCCCATGCGCGCAAAAGTCCGCAGGTAAGCGACGAACATCTTGTTGTAGGAGCGGCGTGCGCCGTCCATGTCGAGATCGAAGGAATAGGCATCCTTCATCAGGAATTCGCGGCCGCGCATCACGCCAAAGCGCGGGCGCACCTCATCGCGGAATTTCCACTGAATGTGATAAAGAATAAGCGGCAGGCTCTTGTACGAACGCACATAGGCGCGGAAGATTTCCGTGACCATGTCTTCGTTGGTGGGGCCGTAGAGCAATTCGCGCTCATGCCGGTCCTTGATGCGCAGCATCTCCTTGCCATAGGCGTCATAGCGGCCGGTCTCGCGCCACAGATCGGCCGGCTGGAGCGTGGGCATCAGAATCTCGATCGCACCGGCGCGGTCCTGCTCCTCGCGCACGATCTGCTCGATTTTCCGGAGCACCCGGTGGCCGAGCGGCAGCCAGGCATAGATGCCCGCTGCCTCCTGTCGAACGAGCCCGGCGCGGAGCATGAGCCGGTGCGACACGATCTGCGCCTCGGCCGGCGTTTCCTTGAGAAGCGGCATGAAATAGCGGGAAAGGCGCATTGCGCAGAATCTCCAGAGCGGTCTTCAATAAGGAACAAACCGAAGCGGCGCAAACCGCTGTGAAGCCCTTTGGAAAACTCAGGTGCCCGCGAATTTGCCGGAGCAAGTCATCCGCTTCACCGGATAGCGAGCTGCGTTTCGATCATTGGTGAGCAAGACAAAATCCTCTGCAATGGCCTGGGCGATGATTTGATGTTCGAACGGGTCGCCGTGATCGGGATGAACGGGAAGTCTGAGCAGTTCACGGACGTGAGCGAGACTGAGCTGAAGCACGCCTATACCAAGCCCGGTTGCGGCAATCATGACTTCCCCAAGATCGGGGTCGATCAGCTTTCCGGCGCGGAGTTTGATCGCCATTTCCCAGAACGACACGATGCTGACAAATACCTCGTTTGCAGGATCAACGATGATTTCGCGTGCTTTCGGGCCAATGTTCGCATTGTCCGTGGCACACCAGATCAAGGCATGGGTATCGAGCAGCAGCCTCATGCTTCATTGCCTTCCATCTCGTCAATCAATTCAGCCGCAGTCTCGTCGAAATCAGGAGCCATCTGCAGACGCCCTTTGAACATCCCGAGGAATTTCGCACGTTGCCGGGCAATGGAGACGGGAGGCACCACGCGCGCGACTTCCCTTCCATGCGATGTGACGACAATTTCGGCTCCGTCGCGCGCCTCGCGCAGATACCGTGACAGGTTCTCGCGAAATTCACGGAAATTTACGGGCTTCGGCGTGACGGACATGGCGGCTTCTGTCCAAATGTGATCATCAGATGTGTACACAATTTTGGAGGCTCGATAAAGAAGGCCATCGAGAAATATTCACAACTTCCCTATAGGTCACTCTTGCATAGTATGAAGTTCGTGCTAGATTGAAGTTCGTAATAGACAGGAGGCGGAAAACAGCGGCGCGTCAGGTCCCGTGTAGGATTCCGTGGAAAAAATGGCCAATCTGTGCTCGCTTGTCACCCTGGGTCCGGTTGTGTACGCCTATTGCGTACACTTTTTGCGGGCTCAAAATATATTCACAGGTTCCCTATACAGAACTCTTGTATAGTATGAAGTTCGTGCTAGATTGAACTTCGCAATAGCTTCGGGAGGCGGAAACAGGCGCGGTGACAGACGAATCTCCTCATACGCGCAAATTCCGTAAGGAACTCATGGCCGGGCTTTCCTCGCTCGTCCTCCTGGCAGTGCTCGCCCGCGCGGGCCGGGAGATGTATGGTTACGAAATCGCCAAAGCTGTGAAGGCCGAGGGCGAAGGCGGACTGATCTTCAAACAGGGCGCGATCTACCCCGTTCTGCGCTCGCTCGACGCGCTGGGACTTCTGTCCAGCCGGGTGGAAGCTTCGGCTTTCGGTCCCCCGCGCCGCTATTACGGCATCACCGATGAAGGCAAGCGCGCGCTGTCGGAGTGGCAGGGCGCCTGGCGCGACATGCGCGAATTTGTCGACGACGCACTCGCGGCGCATCTCGCAGGTCCCGGGCAAGGACCTGCAATGGAGCATCATGCATGAAAGCCGACGCCGCGCCGGCGACGGTCCGCGCCTATCTGGACGAGCTCCGGAACGCGCTTAAGGGCGCATCGCCAGGTCTGATCAGCGATGCGCTGGCCGATGCCGAAGAACACCTTCAAGGCGAAATCGCCACCAATCCGAACAAGACGGAAGCGGAGGTGCTGGCCACGGCTGTCGAGACCTACGGCACTCCGCAGGAAATCGCGGAGGAGTATCGTTCCATGGAAGCCACCATTGCCGGGCCTTTCCCCAAACCCGAACAGAAACCCAAGCCCCACAAGGGTTTTTTCAGCGTGATCAGCGATCCCCGTGCCTATGGCGCATTGATGTTCATGCTGCTCGCGTTTCCGACCGGCATCTTCTATTTCGTGTGGACGGTCCTCGGGATCAGCCTCATGATCCCGTTCTTCCTCTTCATTTTCGGGATTCCCTTCGCGCTTCTGTTTCTTGGATCCGTCCGCATTCTCAGTCACGTGGAGGGGCGGATTGTCGAAAGCCTGCTCGGCGTGCGCATGCCCCGGCGTCTGCCGGCACAGTCGAGCGGCGAGACGATCTGGGCACGCATTGGTGAAGCCTTGGCCGACATTCGCACCTGGTCCTCGCTGCTCTATCTGCTCTTGCGGCTGCCGCTCGGCATCATCTATTTCACCCTCGCCTTGGTCGGCATCATGCTGCCTGTCGCGCTGATCGGCGGGTCGCTGATCGATCTCGTCACGGGCCGGTCGCATGTCAGCATTACTGACGTACCCTGGCTTGATCACCTGTTCCACACTGCGCCCGGCCTCTTGCTGCTAATGGCAATTGGTGCCCTTCTGATCTTCGTGGTGCTTCACATGGCCAAGGGAATTGGCTGGCTTCACGGACGCGTAGCGGAATCTCTTCTTGTAAGACTTTAACTCGAATGCGTTGCCGAAGCATGGGAGCCCCCTTGGGCCGCCCCTCTTTCGTGCCCAACATGAACTGCCCTTAACCCGGCAGTAAAGGTTGACGCCCCTAATATCGTTCAGGTTAAAAGGCGGTCCGCCCAGCTTCGGCCGGGTGCGCCAGAGGGGCTGTACAGACAGCCGGAACGACAAACGGACAGGAGAGGCCGTGGAGCGCCGCAACGCTGGTACGTTCGAATCGTTGTTGACTCCCAGAAAGCGGCTGGCCAGGGCAGCCGCGCAAAGCTTTTCCTCCACCGACGGCCGCTGGGCCGTTGTTTCCACGTCTATCACCGCTGTCATTGCCGGCTCGATCGCCTGGCTTGCGGCCGGCACCGCGATCCCGGTCGGACAGGGCTTCGACCAGCCGCGGCCGCGCCTCCTGATGCCCTATGAACTGTTTCAGCGCCTTGTTGCGCAGACCCGCGGTACCGAATACGCGGTCGTCTCCCCGCTCGGACCGATTACGACGGCGCCCGCAAAGCGAATTCTGCCGGCCGAAGCGACGCTGGACCAATCCCTGGCCGCAGAAAACGACCAGGAGAATTCCACTTCGAACACGCAGCCCGGAATCGACACGCGGGAGGTAACCCTCGATCGGGGCGATACGCTGCCCCTGGCGCTCGTTGCCGCGGGTGCGACGCCCCAGGACGCCGAAGCCGCCGTTACCGCGCTCGCGAAAGTCTACAATCTCCGCGCCGTCAAGGCCGGCCAGGTGCTGCAGCTGACCTTCGCGCCGGCACCGCCGCCCAAGCCCGTGGCACGGATCATCTACGTGCCGGCAACCCAGTCCGCGGCGCAGCAGGATGCGTCCGCACAGGATGCCGCTGTGCCAGGACGATTGCTGTCGGTAAGTTTCTCTCCCACCATCGAACATGATGTAACAATCACGCGCGGCGCCGATGACCGGTTTACCGCCCGGGACGCCTTCCAGAAGCTCGAATCGCGTTATCACCGCGCCGGCGCGAAAATCGATTCGAGCCTTTATCTCGCCGCCATGCAGGCCGGCATTCCGGCGCGCGTCGTGGTGCAGCTCATTCACATGTTCTCGTATGAGGTCGATTTCCAGCGCGACATCAAGCCGGGCGATTCGTTCGAAGTCTATTACAACTACTATTACACGACCGATGGGAAGCCGGCCAAGGAAGGCGAGATCGCCTATGCGGCGATGCATTTCCAGGGCCGGACGGTTGCGCTCTACCGCTATCAGCCGAAGGACGAAGACACGCCGGATTATTTCGACGCGCATGGCCAGAGCGCGAAGAGCATGCTGATGAAGACGCCGGTCGACGGCGCGCGAATCTCCTCGGGCTTCGGCATGCGCTTCCATCCGATCCTCGGCTATACCCGCATGCACAAGGGGGTTGATTTTGCGGTGCCGACCGGCACGCCGGTCATGGCGGCGGGCGCCGGCACCATTCAGACCGCGCATTGGGAAAACGGCTACGGCAATTTCATCCTGCTCAATCACGGCAACGGCTACGCGACCGCCTACGCCCATCTCTCACGTTTCGCGTTGGGCATTCATCCTGGAACGCACGTCCGCCAGGGCCAGGTGATCGCCTATAGCGGCATGACCGGCATGGCCACGGGACCGCATCTGCACTACGAAGTCCGGATCAACGGCGTGCAGGTTAATCCGGCGACGGTGAAAGTTGCACGCGGCCGCATCCTCGAGGGCACCGCGCTGCGCGATTTCGAGATCGAGCGCATTCACGTCGACACCCAGATCGCCGCCCTGCCCCTCGAAGGCAAGCTCGCCGATACGACCACCGACCTCCGCGCCGGAAACTGAAGTCCCCCTTACCCGCAGCCGAGCAGGTTTCGATAATCTTGTTGGCATCCCTCTCCCACAAGGGGAGAGGGGAATTCCTCGCGCTGCGCGAACAAATTCCTTCAATGCAGTCGATGCAGCGCCAATTGTCGCCCTCTCCCCTTGTGGGAGAGGGATGCCGGTAAGATCCGTGAAACCTGCTCCGCTGCGGGTGAGGGGTAATCGCCTCAGTGAATCGCGTGGCTGGGGGCGGGAGGTTCGTCGAGGGAATCGTCGGCGGCGTCGAATGTCTTGCCGTTGATGATGAGCCCGACCTTGCCGGCGCTGACCTTCACCTTCGCGCCATCGCCGATCTCGCCTTCGAGGATCATCTGCGCCAGCGGGTCCTGCAGGCGCCGCTGGATCACGCGCTTGAGCGGCCGCGCGCCATAGACGGGATCGTAGCCCGCCGCAGCGAGCCAGTTGCGCGCCCGGTCGTCGAGCACGATCTCGATCTTGCGGTCGGCGAGCAACTTTGCGAGCCGCGCGATCTGGATATCGACGATCTTGTCCATGTCGGCGCGGCTGAGCCGGTGGAACAGGATGATTTCATCGAGACGGTTGAGAAATTCAGGGCGGAAATGCGCGCGCACCGCCTGCATGACTTGCGCGCGCGCCCGCGGCGATTCTCCGTCTTCGTCGACCGAAAGGAATTCCGTGCCGAGATTCGAGGTCAGAATGATCACCGTGTTTCGGAAATCGACCGTGCGGCCCTGCCCGTCCGTCAGCCGCCCGTCATCGAGCACCTGGAGAAGAACATTGAATACGTCGTGATGCGCCTTTTCGACTTCGTCGAACAGGATGACCTGATAGGGCCTGCGGCGCACCGCTTCGGTGAGCACGCCGCCTTCCTCATAACCCACATAGCCGGGCGGCGCGCCGATCAGCCGCGCCACGGAATGTTTCTCCATGAATTCCGACATGTCGATGCGCACCATCGCGCTATCGTCGTCAAACAGGAAATCGGCAAGCGCCTTGGTGAGTTCGGTCTTGCCGACGCCGGTGGGTCCCAGGAACAGGAATGAGCCGATCGGCCGGTTGGGATCCTGCAGGCCGGCGCGCGCGCGGCGCACCGCATTCGATACGGCGCGCACCGCTTCGTGCTGGCCGATGACGCGCTTCTCGAGCGAGTCTTCCATGTGGAGAAGCTTGGCACGCTCGCCTTCGAGCATCTTGTCGACCGGAATGCCGGTCCAGCGCGAGACCACCTGCGCAATGTGCTCGGGCGTGACGGCTTCGTTGGCAAACGCCGATTGCTGTTTGTCCTCGACCGCCCTGAGCTTGCGCTCGAGATCGGGAATAACGCCATAGGCGAGTTCGCCGGCGCGCGCGAGATTGCCGCGGCGCTGCGCGATATCGAGTTCCTGGCGTGCCGTGTCGAGCTTTTCTTTCAGGCCCTGCACTTCCTGGACGGATTTCTTTTCTTCCTGCCACTTCGCTGTAAGTGCGGTCGACTTTTCCTCCGTCTCGGCGAGCTCCGCTTCGAGCGCCACCAGACGATCCTTGGACGCGCGGTCGGTTTCCTTCTTCAGCGCCTCGCGCTCGATCTTGAGCTGGATGATGCGCCGGTCGAGTTCGTCCAGCGCCTCGGGCTTTGAATCGATCTGCATGCGCAGCCGGCTCGCGGCTTCGTCCATCAGGTCGATCGCCTTGTCCGGCAGGAACCGGTCGGTGATGTAACGATGCGAAAGCTGTGCGGCGGCGACGATCGCGGCGTCAGTGATGCGCACGCCGTGATGAACTTCGTATTTCTCCTTGAGGCCGCGAAGGATGGAGATCGTGTCCTCGACGGTGGGCTCGGAGACATAGACGGGCTGGAAGCGCCGCGCGAGGGCGGCGTCCTTCTCCACATGCTTGCGATATTCGTCGAGCGTCGTAGCCCCGATGCAATGCAGCTCGCCGCGTGCGAGCGCGGGTTTGAGCAGGTTGGACGCATCCATCGCGCCTTCGGCTTTTCCCGCGCCGACCAGCGTGTGCATTTCATCTATGAACAGGATGATGCCGCCCGCCGCCGACGTGATCTCGCTCAAAACGGCTTTCAGCCGCTCCTCGAACTCGCCACGGAATTTCGCGCCCGCGATCAGTGCGCCCATATCGAGCGCCATCAGCCGCTTGTCGCGCAAACTCTCCGGCACGTCGCCGTTCACGATGCGCAGCGCCAGCCCTTCGACGATCGCCGTCTTGCCGACGCCCGGCTCGCCAATCAGAACGGGATTGTTCTTCGTCCGGCGCGAAAGAACCTGAATCGTGCGGCGGATTTCCTCGTCGCGGCCGATCACGGGATCGAGCTTGCCGGTCCGCGCTATTTCGGTCAGGTCGCGCGCATATTTCTTGAGTGCGTCATAGCTGTTCTCGGCCGTCGCGCTGTCGGCCGTGCGCCCCTGGCGCAACTCCTTGATCGCATTGTTGAGATTCTGTGGGCGGACATTTGCCTCCCTGAGGATGCGTGCGGCTTCGGTGCCGCTCGCCATGGCAAGTGCAAGCAGGAGCAGCTCCGCGGTAACAAAGCTGTCGCCGGCTTTCTTCGCCAGCTCCTGCGCCGAATCCAGCACCCGGGCCAGTTCGCTCGAAACATAGACCTGCCCGGCTCCCGAGCCGTCTACGCGCGGAACCTTGCCGAGCGCCGTCTCGATCTGCTGGCGCACCAGATCAGGCCGGCCGCCCGCGGCCGCGATCAGCCGCGACGCGAGGCCTTCCTCGTCATCCATCAACACCTTCAGGAGGTGCAGCGGATCGATCGCCTGATTGTGGGAACGAATTGCAAGGCCTTGCGCAGACTGAATGAAACCGCGCGCCCGCTCGGTGAATTTTTCAATGTCCATATTTGCCTCTCCGGCAGGTCCCCTCAGAGGCAGCCCCTGCGCGTCAAAGTCATCACGGCCTCAAACGAGCGCCGCGTCTTTCGAAATATGTAGATCGAACTTTCCGGGTAACAAGGGCAATGCCACGGGCTTACGCCGCAGCGTCGTCCGTCTCCTCTTCCTCGGCGTCATGTGCTGCATCGGCGAGCGAGAATGAAGCCGCGCTTCCGCCATGCGACTGGTCGCGTCCGTTACCGGAGACCTGGGAGCCGTTCATCTGATAGGGTTGCGGCTGCTGATAGCCCTGCTGCTGCGGCTGGCTTACCGCCATGATCCGCCAATAATGCTCGGCATGCTGCAGATAATTCTCCGCCGCGACGCGGTCCCCCGCGGAATTCGCATCGCGCGCCATCTGCAGATACTTCTCGTACACGTGAGAGGCGGAGCCGCGGATTTTGATTTCCGGCCCGGACGAATCGAAGGTCCGATTGGGATTGTGGTTATTGGTTTGCGGCCGCCGGCCGCGACTGCGAGAGCGTTTCACGGGTTCCCCTGTCCTTCCAGTTTCATCATGTGTTTTTCGTCACGCGCGTCAGGGCGCTTCGCGCACCTGGTTCGAATGCTCCTGCATCACCCATCCCGTCGCACCATCACGGCACGCCTTGTTACAGGCCCGTCTGCAGCTTGGAACGTCGCTAGCTCAGAACGTCTTTCGTCTTGCACGGACAGCAGCGCGACCTGCGCGCCGACCGCCCCCGCGGTCCCCAGAACGCCGAATTCGCCCGGCGTCGGCGGATTCCGTGCTTACCCCTAATCGAAGGGGAAGCTAGCGGGTCGCTGGTTCCTTTCCAACTGATTTTTTCATGGGCGCCTAACGCAGCCCTCACCTGCTCGTCCAATAGCCAGACAGCGGGGAATACCGGAAAGATCGGAAACCATTCGCCGGACTTCAAGGCCGGCATCTGTGACAATTTCTGCAACCTCCTCCGCCTGCCCGGCTCCGATCTCGAGAAAAGCCAAGCCCGCCGGCGCCAAGAGCCGCGTGAAGGCGGGCACGAAAGTCCGCATGGCAACAAGCCCGTCCGGCCCCGCAGCAAGGGCCTGACAGGGCTCGTATTCCCTGATTTCAGCCATACTTGCCGCAAATTCCTCATCGGTCAGATAAGGCGGATTGGCGAGGATCACGTCGAATTGATCCGCAGAGCCGGGGTTCTGCGGAAAAAATTGACCATCAAGGCGCCGGGAACACGAAGAATCGCTGCGCGTCGCGCGCGCCGAATTTCCTTGGTGCTCCTGGTGTCCTAGTGGTGAGACCACGGCGTCGAAATCACAGCGAGCCGACAGACCATGGCGGGCGGCGTTGCGCCGCGCACAGGCAAGTGCTGCTTCGGAAACGTCGATTCCAAGCCCGCCGGCATTCTGGCGTTCCATCAGAAATGCGATGAGCAGACAGCCGGAACCTGTTCCCATATCGAGCACATTGAGCGGCCTCTTGGCATCAGGAAACTGGCGCAATGCTTCTTCGACCAGTGTCTCGGTTTCCGGACGGGGAATGAGCACACCGGGGCCGACCTCAAAATCGAGACTCCAGAACTCCTTCCGGCCGATTATGTAGGCGAGCGGCTCGCGCGCGGCGCGGCGCGTGACGAGCGATTCGAAGCTTTCGATCTGATCCGCACGCGACTCGGGCGGGAACAGCCCGTCGGATGCAATACCGAGCGCGTGGGAGAGCAGAACACGGGCATCGAGCCGCGCCGATTCGATATCTGCGGCTTGCAATCGCGCCATGCCGCGTGTCAGCGCCTCGCGGAGGGACGGCGTCACTGGACGGTTTCGTTCTCCATGGCCGCCAGGCGATTCGCCTGGTCCTCGGTGATCAGCGCGTCCACGATTTCGCCGAGTTCGTCGCCGGAGAGAATGCGTTCGAGCTTGTAGAGCGTCAGATTGATCCGGTGATCGGTCACCCGTCCTTGCGGAAAATTGTAGGTGCGAATGCGTTCCGAACGGTCGCCCGAACCGACAAGCCCCTTGCGCTCGGCGGCGCGCGCGCTTGCCTGGCGCTCGCGCTCGGCTTCGAACAGCTTCGCCCTTAATATCTTCATCGCCTTGGCACGGTTCTTGTGCTGCGATTTCTCGTCCTGCTGCGCGACCACGATTCCCGAGGGCAGATGGGTGATGCGCACCGCGCTCTCGGTCTTGTTCACATGCTGTCCGCCCGCGCCGCTCGCCCGGAATACGTCGATCTTCAGATCCTTCTCGTCGAGATGGACATCGACATCTTCCGGTTCCGGCAGCACGGCCACCGTTGCGGCGGAGGTGTGGATGCGGCCGCCCGCTTCGGTGACCGGAACCCGCTGCACGCGATGCACGCCGCTTTCGAATTTGAGCTTCGCATAGGCGCCCGTCCCCGCGACTTCCATGACCGCTTCGCGGATACCGCCGAGATCGCTGTCGCTCTGGCTCAGCATCTCGGTGCGCCAGCCCATGAGCTGCGCATAGCGTTGATACATCCGCAGGAGATCGGCCGCGAACAGCGCCGCCTCGTCGCCGCCGGTTCCGGCGCGCACTTCGACGATGGCCGACGACGAATCCGCTGCATCCTTGGGCAGCAGGCGCAACTGCAATTCGCGCTCGATCTGTGCGAATTTTTCCTTGAGCGCGGCGCGCTCCTCCTCCGCCAGCGCGCGCAATTCGGGATCGCTGGCGCTATCATTCGCCAGCGCGTCGGCATCGCTGAGCGCCCGGGTGGTGCTGCGATAGGCGGCCACCGCTTCGACCACAGGCGCAAGCTCCGCGTGCTCCCGCGACAGCTTCACATAGGCCGACCCACTCGCGCCCGAGGCGAGTTCCGCCTCCACGGCCGCATAGCGGTCGACAAGCCGCGCCAATTTGGTTTCCGGAATCATCAAACAAACCTGTCACGGCCCACATTCGCTGGCCATGACACCCAAAATAAAGTCTTGAATGAGCTGGAACGTGTCGTGATCGGAACAACGCAATAATTTGTCATCCCCGCGAAAGCGGGGACCCAGTTCGCCGCCCTCTCCGGATAGACCGCGCTGCTGGGTTCCCGCTTGCGCGGGAATGACATGGAGGGGCGCGTAGCAATTCCATCTGATTGCAGGACGCGCTAAAGCGCAGGCTCAAGGGCCGCGGCGCTGTTGCGCTCGCGCTCGATTTCGGCCGCCCGCTTCTCGCACAGTTCGACGACGTGATCGACGAGCTTCGCATTGTCGAGCTTGTAGGCGGGCTTGCCGTTCAAATAGATCATGCCCGCACTGCCGCCCGCGCCGCCGCCGGTAAATCCGAGATCGGTTTCGCGCGCTTCGCCGGGACCGTTGACCACACAGCCGATGATCGAGAGCGTCATCGGCGTTGAAATATGCTTCAGCCGGTCCTCCAGCGTGCGCACCGTATCGATCACGTTGAATCCCTGCCGGGCGCAGGACGGACACGAAACGATATTGACGCCGCGATGGCGCAGGCCCAGCGATTTCAGGATGTCGAACCCGGCGCGGATTTCCTCCACCGGATCGGCGGACAGCGAGACGCGGATCGTGTCGCCGATGCCCGACCACAACAGCATTCCCATTCCGATGGCGGATTTCACGGTGCCCGACATCAACCCGCCGGCCTCGGTAATTCCCAGATGCAGCGGGTAATCGCAGGCTTCCGCGAGACCCTGATACGCCGCAACCGCCAGAAATACATCCGACGCCTTCACGCTGATCTTGAATTCGGTGAAGTCATTATCTTCGAGAATGCGCGCATGATTGAGCGCGCTTTCGACCATCGCCTCGGGACAGGGCTCGCCATAGCGCTCGAGCAATTCCTTCTCGAGCGAGCCCGCATTCACGCCGATGCGCATGGAACAGCCATGGGCCTTCGCGGCCGTCACCACCTCGCGTACGCGCTGCGCCGAGCCGATATTGCCGGGATTGATGCGCAGGCACGCCGCGCCCGCCTCCGCCGCCTCGATGGCGCGCTTGTAGTGAAAATGGATGTCGGCGACGATCGGAACCTGTGCGGCTTTGACGATCCTCTTGAGCGCCGCCGTCGATTCTTCGTCGGGACAGGAGACGCGCACGATATCGGCGCCCGCTTCTTCGAGCGCCCGCACCTGCGCGATGGTCGCGCCGGCATCGGCTGTTACCGTGTTCGTCATGCTCTGCACCGAGATCGGCGCGTCGCCGCCCACCGCGACCTGGCCCACATGGATCTTGCGCGATTTGCGGCGGAGGATGTCGCGATACGCTCTGACACTCATGGCGTCACCTGATTGCCTTCAGCCGGGGTCTTCCCACCGGCGCGGTCTACTATGGCTTGCGGATCGAGCGAAAGAGCCTCCGTCATCTGGCCGGAACGGCCAGCCACGCCCATTTCCTGGCCGTCCAGCTCAAGCAAAACGGCCCCCCCATCCGGCGTCGTCAACGACAATCCCACAAGATCTGGAACGCGGTAGGCGTCGCCCGGATGCAGAATGCGATTGATGTACACTTTCCCGCCCGGCCCTTCGACCAGCACATGGGTTACCGCGCGGGCATGAAGGATGACGCGCGCATTCCGGTTCTGGGTGCCGAAAACCTGTCCGGGCGGCAGGGCGGCGAGCAGGGACGCCGGCGGATTGGCGGTCGCGGCCTGTGCCGCGGGATTGGAGAGCGTCCCGGTCGCTGGGGTTGCGGCCACCGGCTGCGCGGTACCGCTCGCAGGTTTTGGATTCGAACGGGGCGCAAGGCTGGCCTGCTGGGCGTGAGCAGGCTGTTTTGGAGCGTGCCGCGGCGGTTCCGGCGCCATCGCGGCAGGAACCGGAGCAACGGGCTGGGACGTGGGCAGATCGGCCGAGCGGACGAGGTGATAGCCCGCATACCCCACCAGGCCAAGGACCAGCAGCGCCATGAACAGCCAGCCATAAGGCAGCCGGTTTTCTCCGGTATCGGGCGGCAGGCCCCTAAGCGGCGAAGGCTCGCTCCGCCCGGCGATTTCGCCCTTGAAGCGATCGACATATCCGGCGGGATCTAGTCCCAGATATTCCGCATAGGAGCGGACAAAGCCTACGGCATAAGTTCGCCCCGGCAAATCGTCGACCCGGCCGTCCTCGATGGCTTCGAGATGGTCGCGGCGGATCCGCAACACGCGCGATACGGTGGTCAGGTCGTCGCCGCGGCGCAGCCGCATTTCGCGAAGCTCCTGGCCAACCGCCTGCGCTGCATATTCAACCGGTACTTCCCGCAAATTCGCACGCCGCCGGGCGTCAGCACTGTCCTCGACGGCCGGCTCGAATGATTTGTTCATCCAATACCGAGTAGCGCGAACACGCCCGCGCGTCCACAACGGAAGGCTCTCGTCCCAGGGCAATCGGGTGAAGAAGAGCGTGACAAATAGGATTTGAGCTGAATCTGTCGACGTCCTCTGATTCGCGATGGAGGATGATGCGATGGAGGAGACGGGAAGGGATTTTTCGGCGCTTGCCGAGACGACGGTTTTTCTT
>DATJUM010000263.1:0-10712 GCA_035502355.1 Rhizomicrobium sp.
CCATGCCGGGGAATGAGGGATAGAAATCGGGAGTAGATCAGGCGGCGGCGGTGACCGGTTCGACGGGAAATTCGACACGAACTTCAGTGCCGTTTCCCTCCTCGCTCGCAATCGCGACGTGGCCGCCATGTTTGGCGGCCAGCGCATGGACGAGTGCGAGCCCGAGCCCCTGGCCGCCCTTCGCGATGTAAGGATCGCTGCCGGCCTGTTCGAAAGGCCGGCCGAGCCGCTCAAGTGCGCCGGCGGGTATTCCGATCCCGTCGTCGCGCACCACAAGCACCGCCCGCCTGGCGTGCGACTGCAATCCCGCGACGACATGGCCGCCACGCCTGGTGAATTTCAGCGCGTTCGAGAGAAGACTGAGGACGATCTGCCGCGCCGCGCGCCGGTCTCCATTGATGGGCGCGCCGGCAGAAGGCAGTTCGAGCGCGAGCGACAATCCGCGTTCCTCGGCAATAATCTGCATCTGGCGCGCGCAATCGCGGACAGTCTCGGCGAGATCGAAACGCTCGAATCTCAATTCGAGCATTCCCGCCTCGATATGCGCCATTTCCAGTATGTCGCAGAACTGGTTCAGGAGAAAACGGCCCGAATTGTAGATTTGCGTCGCATATTCTTCGTAGCGGCTGTTGCCGAGAGTGCCGAAGAGATGCTCGCGCATGACTTCCGCGGAGCCGATGATCGCATTCAGCGGCGTGCGCAATTCGTGGCTCATATTGGCAAGAAACAGCGCCTTGGCGCGGTTCGCCGCCTCCGCGCGTTCCTGCGCCGCACGGATTTTCAGCTCCTGCTCCATGCGCTCGGTCACATCGCGTGCAACGGTAATTTCGCGGGCGACGCCATTGGCGTCGGGAATGCCACGGGTCGCCGCTTCAAGCCAGACATAATGGCCATCGGCGTGCCGCGCGCGATAGGTGGCCGTCCAGATTTCTCCCGGCATCGGCCGTCCCCGCAATTTGCCCGCTTCTGCCAGGTCATCGGGATGCACAAGGTCAAGATAATTTCCGCCCTCAAGCTGCCATGGTTCGATCCCGAGAATGCGCCCCAGCGCATGGGATCCGCAGACGGCTCGGCCGTTCTCCAGAAGAACAATGATGTCGGACGATTCCTCCGCCATCATGCGGTAGCGTTCGAGCGCGATTTCGCGCTCGGCTTCGGCGTTCGCCCGCACGGTTACGTCGGTGCACACACCGGCAATCGCAACGACCCTGCCATCCGCGCCGCGTTCGATCTCGCCGTCCGTATCGATGACTTTCCCGGCGCGCGTACAAACACGGAAGTGAAATGGCGCATGCCGCGCCATCGCACTCCTGACGCGCCGCATCAGGCGCCGAAGGTCGCGGGGTTCGACATGGCCGAGCAGGCAATCGAGATCGGGAATTTGCTGCCGTGGATCGGCGCCAAGCAGGCGGTAAAGACCTCGCGACCAGAACATTGAATTGTCGGCGAGCACGAGACGCCAATAGCCGAAGCGGGCAGCCCGCTCGGCGAGATCGAAATGTTTCCAGCCGTCGATACGCGTTCTAGCCGCGTTCTGTGTCGGCCTCGCATCCATCGGAGCACCGCATGGGTTGACCGGATGGCGCAAGCGTAGCCGGACGACGTTAACAACTACCGATTGCCAATGCGCGGAACCCGGAACGCCGCGCTTCCTTGAACTGAATTTTTTATAATCTGAAGCGGTCTTGACGGCGGGAATCGGGCGTGCCAATTTTTTGGCATGCTAGGCGGACAGGATCCGGAACAGTCGCGCAGGACGGCAGGAAATGATACCGCCCCGGGACTCAGCCGGCGCGAGCGGGAGATCATGGAGGCGCTCTACCGGCTCGGCAAAGCCTCAGCCGCCGAAATTCGCGAGCAGCTTTCCGACCCGCCTACCTATACTGCGATCCGTACCCATCTCTCGATTCTCGAGAAGAAAGGCCATGTACGCCACGCAAGCGACGGCACGCGCTACATCTATGCGCCCTCGATCGGGCGCGAGCAGATGGGCCGGCGCGCGCTCGATTCGCTGCTGGCGACGTTCTTCGACAATTCTGTTGAACGCGCCGTCACCGCCATGCTGACGCAGCGCGATGCAAACATCACCCGCGCGGATCTCGACCGTCTCGCGCTGCTGATCGACAAGGCCCGGAAGGAGGGACGATGACCCCGCTTTTCGCATTGCGCACGCTGCTCTTCGCGGGCGAGTTGCTCGCGGGTTCGATGCTCATCATGGGGCTTGCCTGGGCTTTCACAACTCAGAAACGCGCAAGTGTGCGCCATCTCGCCTGGGGCGGCGCCTTTGGCGCCACACTGATATTGCCGGTGCTGGCCGCGATCGTGCCGTCGCCGCTGCGCATCCTGCTTCCTGCGCCGGCTGAAGCCATTCCGATTCAGTCGCTGAGCGACGCCGCTTCCGCTACCACGCTGCCCGCCGCCAGCGGAATAACCCTTGGTCCAGCCACCGTCGCCATGGCGCTCGCAGCCTTGTGGCTGCTCGGAATCGTCGTTCTTACATTGCGCTTTGCAGTCGCTGCGCTCTGCCTTGCCGCGCTCAGGCGCCGGAGCCGGCCCTTTGCGCTGGCGCCGCAAGAACTGCCGCGCGTCGCAGCCACGCGGCGCGAATGCGAGCTGCGCATCTCCGATTCGGAAAACGGCCCGATCACCTGGGGCGTGTTGCGCCCGGTCATTCTCCTGCCGCGCACTGCCCTGCTCTGGTCCCGCGAGCGTCTGCACGCCGTGCTGCTGCATGAGCTCGCGCATATAAGGCGGCGTGACAGCCTCGTTCAGGCGTTGTCGTTGATTGTTTGCACGTTCTATTGGCCGAATCCGCTTGTCTGGCTGGGCGCCCGTGCGCTGCGGCGAGAGGCGGAAATTGCGGCCGACGATTCGGTGCTCATCGCGGGCATGAAACCTTCGTCCTATGCCGGCGAACTGCTGGCGCTTGCCGCCGAGTTCCGGAACCGTGCACCGGCGCTTTCTGTGCTGTCGCTGTTCATGGCGGCGCCATCAGCGCTGGGGGCGCGCGTCGAATCGGTTCTCGAGCCAACCACCATGCGCACAGGTGTTACGTCCATGGACATTGTCAGAATGGCCGGCCTCGGTTTCGTTGTTGCGGGCGCCATCGCCTTTGCCTGTCCCTCTCTCGCCCAGGACGGGCAATATCAACCCACGCCGGTCGAAACTGCACCGCTCGCGCCCGTTGCTCCGTCTGCGCCGCCCGCGCCTGAAGCTCCTCCAATCCCGGACTCACCGGCCGCGCCGCAAGCGCCGGCCGCTCCTGTGGCGCCATCGATCGACGAGACATCGGTGCAACATGTTCACGTGCATGGTCTGACCCGCGCGGATCGCGAACGCATCCACAACGCCATTGTCCGCGCGCAGCGGGAGGCCCGCGATACGGTGGCGCGGACGCGGCCGGAGATCGAACGCGCCATCGCTCGAACCAGAACCGGTGAAGAAGCGGCACGCGCCGCGCAGGAAGCCATGCGCGACGCGCAGCCGCAAATCGACGCAGCCGTGGCGAATGCCACGCGCGAAGCCCAGGCGGCAGTGGAAAGCGTGCGGCCCGAAATCGCGCAGGCGATGGTGGACGCGAAAATCGGCGAGCACGCGGCGGAAGCCGTGCGCGAGGCCGAGCCCGCCATCCGCGCCGCGATGGACGAAGCCATGAAAAAATACGACAGCCGGAAAGTTCAAATGCAGGTCGACATGGCGCTCGCCCAGGCACGCGAGGAAATTGCCAAGGCCCATATCGATGAGAAAGTGGAAGAGCGCGTGAACAAGGCGCTGGACCGCGCCGAACGCAAACTCGAAGCCCGCTCGCGCCACACCGATACCGACGACGACGCGAACAGCGACGGCGTGCCTTCGGACAATGATCAATAGCGACTACGATTTTTCGACGGCGCGAACGATCGTCCAGCGGATCTGATCGACCAGTTCGATCAGCACTCCAGCCGCCGTCAGCATTGCTGCGGTGCCAGCAACGGATTGAATAGTGCGCGCGATACTCCCGCCGATCAGGTAAACCCGGTCCTCGTGCAGCTCAGCAACCGTTCGGAACATATCGACATACGTCCAGAGCTCCGCCACCACGAACAGCACTGCGAGAATCCAGAGCGCCAGCGCGACCTTGTTGATCGGTTTCTTCATATCATTCCTCTTAATTGCGCCAGCGAAGGTCGCGTTCCATTTTTGTTCTAACTGCAAAGCGACAGACGGTCAACTTGCGTCTCGTGCTTCCTTAACAGCATGAATTTAAGGCTTATCCCGTTGGTTCAGGTCGAACTAAATTTTGTGGCTATCCCTTAAGTAGGCTTTGACTGTCGCGACCACCATCTCGCGCATCAGTCCGTGATGCATGTAACCGCCGCGTGTTACAGCAGGAGCGAACAACGCGCGCCCCGTCTGTCCGGCCGCCAAATTCCAAAGCCTTTGTGACCGCATGCAGACAACAACTCGTTCACCCGCTATGGCTTGTGGGAACAAAGTGCGATTTACCCAATCGAGCGTTACGCGGCTCGATGGGAGCGTCAGAAGCATTCTGGTTTGCTTGACCTCCTTCGAATGGTAAGCCCCGATGTTAAGGAACGCCATGCGCGTCCGAAGGAAATCCCAATCTTCGTCAAAACAGGCTGTACGGGAACTCCCCCAGCGCCACGTCGCTTCATTATCGTTCGGACTTGGCAGCGACTCGTAGCCGCCACGCATTCGCATCTGTCGTTGCTGGTTGACTTGAGAATCGGCATCCGCACCGTCGTCGGCACCGGGCGACAGATACAAAAGTACCACGGAAGCCGTTCGCAGCGGCCCCATGAAGCAACCTGGCAACCCCCTGTGATCAAAGCCATGAGTCGGATTCTGAGCAAAGGAGTCTCGATCTGCCGGATGGATATGATCAGCAGGGCCGATCCGACTCCAAAAATCGAAAATGTCTGTCATTGCACTATCCGCCGACGTGACGGGCTCTCGTTATTTCTTAAGGTTGAAGACCCGTGAATATTGAAAACGTAATGCGGGCATACGTCCCCTTGTCGAGAGGCATCCTTGTTGCCATTTCGGCGACCCCGACAGAATATTGCAATGATTTCAGGCAAGGAGAGGCAGTCGTTCCGCTTTGTAATCGTTCACTGCCGGTCAGCTTTGTGCGCCTCCCAGACCTCTTGCAGGTAGGCTGCTGCTTCCGCGTTTACGTCAGTCGTCGGTTGGCGTTGAATGCATGTCCGATAGATGTCATCGACTTCTGCGGCGTCGAGGATGTGTCTTTTTTCCGGCCTGATCAGTAATTCAGGTAAAAGGGTTGCGTTGGCTATACCGACAGCCTTGAAGTTCATCACCACGGGCTCCGTTTGGGGAACGCCCTCTTATCATGGACCGGTTATCGATCTCCTACCTGCCGAATCAACGATTTCAACGGCAGCGGCCCCGCCATAGTGGCGGATCTCGAGCAGATGCTGGTCGGGATCGAAGAAGTACACCGTCCTGCCCATGCCGCGGGCTCCGCTTTCGTCTCCCGGTCCTTGCATGTTGCCAACCGTATCGAAGCGGTCGCCATAGGCGATGCCGGCTGATTTGAGGCGCGCGAATACTGATTCGAATTCCGCTTTCGACATGGCGAAGGCGAGGTGCTCGCCACCCGACGTGCCCCATGGGGCGATTTGAATCACGAAGCCCGGCGACGCGCGCAGCATGGAGAACGGCCCGTCTTCGCCTTGATGCCGAAGCCCGACGATGCCGGTGTAGAAATCGATGCTGCGCCCGCGATCGTTCACGGGAAGTATCAGGTGATCGAGTTCGATGGCCATGTTGTTGTAATCCCTGGGCTGGACAGGCGAATAAACCCGGTTCACCGTAACCGAAAGATGGGGCTCAAGGCGATTGGGGACAATCCATGACGGTTGCAACGGAGGCTGTTGCGCCATCGCGCGCCGGGATGGGTGCGGGCATTGTAGCGCTGCTCGCGGTCGCCGTGTTCATCAATTATGTGGATCGCGGCAATCTGGCGACCGCCGCGCCGCTGATGAAGGACGAACTTCATCTGACGGCGTCGCAGCTCGGATTGCTCTTCTCTGCTTTTTTCTGGACCTACATTCCAAGCCAGATTCTCGCCGGCTGGCTTGCTGAGCGCATCAATGCCTATCGAACGCTGGCACTTGGACTCCTGATCTGGTCGCTAGCGACGGCCGCCACGGGCCTTGCCGCAGGTTTCGCGCTTCTCATTGTACTGCGCCTGATACTCGGGATCGGCGAAAGCGCTGCTTTTCCTTGCAGCTCCAAGCTGCTTGCACATCATCTGCCGGAGCACAGGCTCGGCGTCGCCAACGGCGCGATTGCCACCGGCCTCGCACTCGGCCCTGCATTCGGCACCTTTGCCGGTGGCTTGCTGATGGCGCATCTTGGGTGGCGCACCATATTCCTTCTCTTTGGCTGTGCTTCACTTCTTTGGTTGATGCCGTGGCTCTGGGTCACGCACGAGGCCTCGCCGCGGGGAGCACGAGCTTCCCACATCAAGGTGCCCTCCTATCGCGATTTGCTCACATGCCGGGAACTCTGGGGGGCGTGTATCGGTCATTTCAGCAGCAACTACGCCTTCTATTTCGTGATCTCGTGGTTGCCGCTGTATCTCGTGAAATCGCGCGGGTTTTCCGTCACCGGGATGGCAACCTTTGCAGGGGTCGTCTATCTCGTCTATGCGCTAAGCGCGCAGCTGTCCGGCTGGGCAGCGGATTGCGCGATGCGAAACGGGGCAAGCGCCAATCGCGTGCGCAAGATTTCGATGGTCGTGAATCTCACAGGTGTCGCCCTCGCAATGCTTGGTTGTGCTGTCGGCAATGCGGGTGTCTGCATCACAAGCCTGTTGCTTGCGGGGGCCTTTTTCGGACCGGGAACGGTCAACGTCTACGCGATCGGCCAAACGCTGGCCGGTCCGCACGCCGCAGGCAAATGGATGAGCATCCAGAATTGCCTCGGCAATGTTTCGGGCGTGGTGGGACCGCTCGTTACCGGCTTTGTGATCGACCGAACTGGAGATTTCTTCTGGGCCTTCGCCGTCGCCTGCGCCGTGACGCTTCTGGGCCTTGCAGGTTGGGTCATCATGATTCCCCGCATCGCTCCGCTTGCGTGGCCCGAGCGGACGTAAATTTCATGTGAGGTTGCCCGCAAACGCCGATATTGTCCGCCTACGGATCAATGATTGACACGAAGTCTTGATAAAACCGGCGCAGGATCGCGAATCGCGCGTATGATATGGGCGCGAACCCGGTGGCGAAGGAATGGGGTCGGTTTTTGTTGAGCGCCTGGCACTGAAGCAGGGACTTTGGTGGCTCTGTGCCGGCCTTCTGGCCGGGGCGGCGGTGTTTGTCCTACCCTCTGCCCTTGCGCCGGCCCTTCTCGTTGGAGCCTGCATCCTCGCCGCGGCGGCCGCGCTCGCAATAGGGGCGCAAAAACGCGACGAACGCGCGACCGCCAACGCCCCGGGCGGGGAGAACGTAAGTGCTGCGCTGCCGCCCCGGGCCCGTGAAATTCTCGAGCGGCTGCCCGATCCGCTGATGCTGCTGGACGACGCGAATCGGGTGATCCTGTCCAACAACGCCATGGTCGCGGTGGTGGGCACAGATACGCACAACAAACACGTTTCCGCCGTGCTGCGGACGCCGGCATTGCTTGAAGCCATCGAACGCACGACGGCGACGGGCGAACCCGCATCCGTCGGGTTCTCCGTGCAGATACCCGTCGAGCAGCATTATCAGGCCTATGTGACGCGCACCGAGCAAACCCCGCGTGTCACCGCCGTTCTGCTGCACGACGTGACCGCGAACCTCAAGGCCGAAGAGGCGCGGGCAGATTTCGTCGCCAATGCCAGTCATGAATTGCGCACGCCGCTCGCCGCGTTGTCGGGCTTTATCGATACGCTCAAGGGCCATGCGAAAGACGACGAGGAGGCGCGGGAGAAATTTCTCGACATCATGAGCATCGAGGCCGGCCGCATGCGCCGCCTCATCGACGACCTTCTCTCGCTCACTCGCATCGAGCAGAACGAACATGTGCCTCCGCAGGACGAAGTGGACATTCACGGCGCGGTACAGGACGCCGCCGCCGCCCTTCAGGGCCTTGCCCGGCTGGACAACATGACCCTCTCGGTCACCGAGGCAAACGGCCTGCCGCCGATCATCGGCGACCGCGACGAGCTGATCCAGCTGTTCCAGAACCTGATGCATAACGCCATCAAATATGGCCACCCCGGCGGTCATGTCTGGGTGTCCCTGGCCACGGCGACAGGAACCATTGCGCCGCCTGGCCGCCATAGCGCCGATTCCTTCGTGGCTGTCGCGGTCAGGGACGATGGCGAGGGGATCCCACGCGAAGCGATTCCGCGGCTCACCGAGCGCTTCTATCGCGTGGATGTGCGCCGCAGCCGCGAGCGCGGTGGTACCGGCTTGGGCCTTGCCATCGTCAAGCATATCGTGAATCGGCACCACGGCCGGCTGCTGATCGACAGCAAGGCCGGTGAGGGCAGCACGTTTACCGTGCTGCTCCCCGCCCTCCAGCACACGATCTCCGAACGCACATTGTCACGAAATTGACGCTAAACTGTCATACAGACTTGCGGCTAGCTGATTAGGCAGCAATTGTTGCGTGACAGTTTTTCACGCGGGCATCCAAACGATGAAGACCGATATGAGCGAGCACACGGTAAGGGCGTTCGGGGAACAACTCGAGGCGCTGTCCACCAGCGTCGCTCAGATGGGCGGCCTTGCCGAAGCGCAATTTGCCGATGCGATCGAGGCGATCGGCAAACGGGATATGTCGCTTGCCGAAGCCGCGATCGCCGGCGATCCGCGGATCGACCAGATCCAGCAATTCATAGAGGACCAGGCGATCAAGGTTCTGGCACTGCGCCAGCCATTGGCGATTGATCTGCGCGACACGCTCGCCGCCATCAAGATCGCAAGCGAGCTCGAGCGCGTCGGTGACCTCGCCAAGAATATTGCCAAGCGGGCGCTGGTGCTCAATCGGGAACCGCCGATCCGTCTTACAACAAGTCTCGCCCGCATGGGAAAGGTCACGCTTGCCCAGCTGAAACTCGTTCTGGATTCCTATTCCGACCGCGATGCGGCGGGCGCTGAAGCAGTCTGGCGGCAGGACAATGAGATCGATGAAATCTACAACAGTTTGTTCCGCGAGCTCCTGACCTACATGATGGAAGATCCGCGCACCATCAGCCTGTGCACGCACCTTCTCTTCGTCGCCAAGAACATCGAACGCTGCGGCGATCACGCCACCAACATCGCCGAGACGGTCTATCACATGGTGAGCGGTGGCCATCTGGCCAGCGAACGGCCGAAGGCCGATGTCACTTCAAGCACGACAGTCCCTTTTGAGCGGAAGACCTGATGCTGAAGCCCACGGTTCTCGTCGCCGAGGACGAAGGTGCGCTGATCACATTGCTGCGCTACAATCTTGAGCGGGAAGGCTATCGCGTTCTCGAAGCCCTGAATGGCGAGGAAGCGCTGCTGGTCGCCAACGAACACCAGCCCGACCTTGTGTTGCTGGACTGGATGCTGCCGCAACTGTCGGGCATCGAGGTTTGCCGCAGGCTGCGCGGCCGCCAGGAGACGCGCAATGTCCCGATCGTGATGCTTACCGCACGCGGCGAGGAAACCGACCGCATTCGCGGCCTCGACACCGGCGCCGATGATTATATTGTCAAGCCGTTTTCGATGACCGAATTGCTTGCGCGGCTGCGCGCCGTAATGCGCCGCATCCGGCCAAGCCTTGCCGAAGACGTGGTGCGCGTCGGTGATATCGAAATGGACCGTGCCGCCCACCGTGTGCGGCGGGCGGGCCAGGATGTCCATCTGGGGCCCACGGAATTCAAGCTGCTCGATCATCTCATCCAGCACCCTGGCCGCGTCTTCAGCCGCGAGCAGCTGCTCGACGCGATCTGGGGGTCGGACGTTTATGTGGAGGCGCGCACGGTCGACGTGCATGTCGGCCGGCTGCGCAAGGCGCTGAATGTGCAGGGCGAGAAGGACCCCATCAGGACAGTGCGCTCCGCCGGCTACGCGCTCGACGACACGTTCATGAACTGATCATTTTCGGGGATGAAAGAGAGAGTCCTCCCCCATGAAGTTCACGGGGGAGGACAGAGTGGGACTTCGTTTCCAGATTCGTGTGGCGATGCCTAATTCGGCGAGAGTTCGAAGACCGTCCCGCTGTTGGAGCTGCCGCCATAGAAGGTCGTGCCGAAAAGATTGCCCGACTGGTCGAGGTACAAGTCGGCCTGAGGGTTGGCGCCATCGGTTACATCAAACGTGTGAAGCACCGAGAACGTGCCGCCGGCAGACAGTTCAAACACGGTGCCGAAGCCATTGCCAATTTTGCTCCCACCTTCTTCGGTCGTGCCGTAGAGATTGCCGGCCGCATCGATCGTCAGCGCGGCGGCTGGGTATGCGCCATACAGGTAATACCTGTTTCTGAAGGCTTTCAGGATCGTTTCCGTGCCGTCCGGGGCGACCTTGAAGACAGTACCGCGAATTTTACCGCTGCGGTCGGAGTAGGTCGTGCCGTAGAGATTGCCCGCCGTGTCGGCCACCAGCCCGCCCTTTGGCGTGCAGCCGTCACCAGGATGGTTGTCGCCGAAGCTGTACAAGGTCGTCAAGGTGCCGTCCGGCGCCAAGCTGAATACCGAGCCGCAGTTGAATCTGGCGTTGCTGCCGCCGTATGCG
>DATJUM010000264.1:0-30510 GCA_035502355.1 Rhizomicrobium sp.
CCGTCGGGCCGGGCGTTCGCGAAAAAGCGGCGTTGAAAAGATGGTTGCATGATCCATCGGAATCGATGTCACAAGGAAGTGTCCGGCATGAAGACCGCCCGCGCTTCCCTGATCGTTGCATCCATCGCGTTCACGTTGGCGGGATGCATCGGTGCCGGCCATCACGCGCCGCCGCCGGAGGAATGGCATCCGCCGTCCAGGATGCTGGAGAAATATGCCGACAAGAACGGCGTGGTGACCCGCGCGGCGATGGAGGCCGGGCTGCGCGCCGATTTCGCCGCGGCCGACAGGAACCATGACGGCTGTCTCGACAAGGACGAAGCGCGCGCCGTCAATGAGAAACGCTGGACGGAGGACCAGTCGACGGCCTCGCCGCTGATCGACTTCCGTCACAATGGCTGCATCGATTTCGACGAATTCGCCGCCACGCCGCGCTCATTGTTCGATCAGCTCGACAAGAACGGCGACGGCAAGCTCACACCGAAGGAACTGCACGGCCGGGGATCGTAATCCCGCCCTCTGGCTGCATATCCTTGACACTTCGGCTGCGGCGGCCCTACATCGCCCCCTCCTTTGCGGTTCCGCCAAGGACGCCCGCGGGGGCGTAGCTCAGTTGGTTAGAGCGTCGGCCTGTCACGCCGAAGGTCGCGGGTTCGAGCCCCGTCGCTCCCGCCATGACCGCACCGGCCGCAGCCCTCAAAATCCTCCGTGAGCGCGGCAAATCTTTCGCTGCGCCCGCGTTGCACAAGGTGTTCGTGGAGCCTATACCGCAGCGCAAGTGACAATCCGCCAGGGAAAACGGCATGCCGGAACTTCTAATCGAATATCTGCCGATTCTGCTGTTCATTGCCGTTGCAGGTGTGATCGGTATCGCGCTGCTCGCCATCCCCTTTCTGCTTGCCCCCGCTTCGCCGGATCCGGAGAAGCTGTCCGCCTATGAATGCGGGTTCAACGCTTTCGGTGACGCCCGGATGAAGTTCGATGTGAGGTTCTATCTTGTCTCCATCCTCTTCATCATCTTCGACCTCGAAGTGGCGTTTCTCTTTCCCTGGGCGATTACGTTGCGCTCGACCGGCGCCTTCGCCTTCTGGTCGATGATGGTGTTTCTCGGCGTGCTGACTGTAGGCTTCATCTACGAATGGAAAAAAGGCGCTCTCGAATGGGAGTAAGCAGGCCCGTCCTGACTGACACTGCGGCTGCGCAGGACCCTTTTTTCGACTCCATGCAGGCCGAAATCAGCAATAAGGGATTTCTGCTTGCGAGTGCCGATGCGCTCATCACCTGGGCGCGGACGGGCTCCCTCATGTGGATGACGTTCGGACTTGCCTGCTGCGCCGTCGAGATGATGCAGGCCAGCATGCCCCGTTACGACCTCGAGCGATTCGGCTTTGCGCCACGTGCCAGTCCGCGCCAGTCGGACGTTATGATCGTTGCGGGCACGCTCTGCAACAAGATGGCGCCGGCGCTGCGCAAGGTCTATGACCAGATGCCGGAACCGCGTTACGTCATTTCCATGGGCTCCTGCGCCAATGGCGGGGGCTATTATCATTATTCCTATTCCGTCGTACGCGGTTGCGATCGCATCGTGCCTGTCGATATCTACGTTCCGGGCTGTCCGCCGACCGCTGAAGCTCTTGTCTACGGCATTATGCTTTTGCAGCGGAAAATCCGCCGCACGGGCACGATCGAACGCTGAGGGCGCGATGGAAGATCTTGAGCAATTAGGCCGGAGCATCGCGGCCGCGCTCGCGGGCGCGGTGCACGGCCAGAAGATTGCGTTCGGTGAACTGACGCTTGAGATCGAGCGCGACGAGATCGTCCGCGCGCTCAGCTTCCTGCGCGACGATCCAGAGTGCCTTTTTACAGTGCTGATCGACATAGCAGGCGTGGACTGGCCGCAGCGCGAACGCCGTTTCGACGTCGTCTATCACTTGCTTTCGCTGTCGAAGAACCGGCGCATCCGCCTCAAAGTCGAAACCGACGAAAACACGCCGGTTCCTTCCTGCGTGGACGTGCATCCGGGGGCGAACTGGTTCGAACGCGAAACGTTCGACATGTTCGGTATCACTTTTGCCAATCACCCTGATCTGCGTCGGCTGCTTACCGATTACGGATTTTCCGGATACCCGTTCCGCAAAGATTTTCCGCTCACCGGCTATGTCGAGCTGCGTTATGACGAGGAGCAGAAGCGCGTCGTCTACCAGCCGGTCGATCTGGTGCAGGAATTCCGCGATTTCGACTTCATGAGTCCCTGGGAGGGCGCGCGTTACGTGCTGCCCGGTGACGAGAAAGCCTCGAAGGGTGGCGGCTGATGGCGGACGCGCTCGACGATCGCCGGATGACGCTCAACTGGGGACCGCAACATCCCGCCGCCCATGGCGTGCTGCGCCTGGTCATGGAACTTGACGGCGAGGTCGTGGAGCGCATCGACCCCCATATCGGGCTCCTGCATCGGGGCACGGAAAAGCTGATCGAACACAAGACCTATCTCCAGGCACTGCCCTATTTCGACCGGCTTGATTACGTCGCGCCGATGAACCAGGAGCATGCCTTTTCGCTTGCAGTTGAGCGGCTGCTTGGTATCGAAGTGCCCCGGCGCGCGCAATATATCCGGGTCCTCTATTGCGAAATCGGTCGCCTGCTCAATCACCTCCTGCAGATTACGACGCATGCGTTGGATGTCGGCGCCCTCACTCCGCCGCTCTGGGGCTTCGAAGAGCGTGAGAAGCTCATGATCTTCTACGAGCGGGCGTCAGGCGCGCGGCTTCACGCCAATTATTTTCGTACCGGTGGCGTCCATCAGGATCTGCCGGGCGATCTCATCGACGATATCTATCAGTTCTGCGAAACCTTCCCCAAAGTCGTGGACGATATCGACGAATTGCTCACCGAGAACCGGATATTCAAACAGCGCAATGTCGATATCGGCGTCTTTACGCGCGCGGATGCGGAGGCGCGGGGGTTCTCCGGTGTCATGCTGCGGTCTACGGGACTTGCCTGGGACCTGCGGCGCGCACAGCCCTACGAATGCTATTCCGAACTCGATTTCAGAATTCCGGTCGGCACAAAGGGGGATTGTTACGATCGTTATCTGATCCGCATGGAGGAAATGCGCCAGTCCACCTGGATCATGAAGCAATGCATCGAAAAGATGCCGCCAGGACCAGTGTTGTCGGAGGACAAGAAAGTGGTGCCCCCCAAGCGCGGCGAGATGAAGCGCTCGATGGAAGCGCTCATCCATCACTTTAAGTTATTCACGGAAGGCTATCACGTACCGGCTGGCGAGGTTTATGCAGCCGTAGAGGCGCCCAAGGGCGAATTCGGCGTCTATCTGGTCGCCGACGGCACCAACAAACCCTATCGCTGCAAGATTCGCGCGCCGAGCTATGCGCATTTGCAGGCAATGGATTTTCTCTGCAGGGGGCACATGCTCGCCGATGTGCCGTCTGTGCTTGGCTCGGTCGATGTGGTGTTCGGGGAGATCGACCGGTGAGCGCCAGACGACTTCACGAAGAGCAGCCCTCAGCTTTCGCATTCACGCCCGAGAATAAGGCTTGGGCAGAAAAGGAAATTCAGAAATATCCATGCGGCCGGCAGGCTTCGGCTGTGATCGCGCTTCTTTGGCGCGGGCAGGAGCAGGAAGGCTGGGTGACGAAACCCATGATCGAGGAGGTCGCGCGCTTCCTCGGCATGCCCTATATCCGCGTCCTCGAAGTTGCGACCTTCTACACCATGTTCAATCTTGCCCCAGTGGGGCGCCATCTCGTCCAGGTGTGCACGACGACGCCCTGCTGGCTTGCAGGTTCGGACGATGTCGTGGCGGCCTGCAGGAAGCATATCGCGCCGAAGGCGGCGACCATCTCGTCCGACGGCGTGTTCAGCTGGATGGAGGTCGAATGCCTTGGCGCTTGCGTCAATGCGCCGATGCTGCAGATCGGAAGGGATTTTTACGAAGACCTGGACGGGCCGAAGACGGAGGCAATCCTGGCCGCGTTCCGCCGTGGCGAGCAGCCGAAGCCGGGGCCGCAGAGCGCGCGGCGGTCGTCCGAGCCGGCCGGTGGCCTGACGACGCTCACCGATAGATCGATTTATGGCGGTACGCCGCGTCATGGCGGACCTGCTCAGAGGGACGAAGAAGCCAAGATGCCCGGCGCGAGCGGCAGCCATCGCGAAGCTCCCGTGCAGAAACCGCCAGGAGCCGCCACATGATCAGACATAGTGGATGGTTTCATGCTGGCTGACCGCGACCGCATTTTCACGAATCTTTATGGCTTCGAGGATTGGACGCTCGAAGGAGCGAGGTTGCGTGGTGCCTGGGACAACACCAAGGCCATTCTGGAGCGCGGCCAGGACGCGATCATCAAATCGATAAAAGATTCGGGTCTGCGCGGCCGTGGCGGCGCGGGGTTTTCGACCGGCCTCAAATGGTCCTTTATGCCCAAGGAAGTGAAGGATCGCCCACATTATCTCGTTATCAATGCAGACGAGTCGGAGCCGGGCACCTGCAAAGACCGCGACATCATGCGGAACGATCCGCATCTGCTCGTCGAAGGGTGCCTGATCGCCAGCTTCGCCATGCGCGCCCATGCCTGTTACATTTATGTGCGCGGCGAATTCATTCGCGAGCGCGAAAGGCTACAGGCCGCCGTCGAGCAGGCCTACGAAGCAAATCTGATCGGCAAGAACAATATTCATGGTTGGGATTTTGACTGTTACGTCCACCATGGCGCGGGCGCCTATATCTGCGGCGAGGAAACGGCGCTCCTTGAAAGCCTCGAAGGAAAGAAAGGTCAGCCGCGGCTGAAACCACCGTTTCCGGCCAATGTCGGGGTCTATGGCTGCCCAACAACGGTCAACAACGTGGAGACCATAGCCGTCGTACCGACCATTCTGCGGCGTGGCGCCGAATGGTTTGCCGGCATCGGCCGGCCAAATAACACGGGCACGAAAGTCTTCTGCATCTCGGGCCATGTGAACAATCCCTGCAACGTCGAGGAGGCGATGAGCATCCCGCTCAAGGAGCTCATCGAGCGCCATGCGGGTGGCGTCCGCGGCGGCTGGGACAATCTGATGGCGGTGATCCCCGGCGGCTCATCCATGCCTGTGCTGTCCAAGGAAATCGCCGATACGATCCTGATGGATTTCGATTCGCTGGTCGCTGTGAAGTCGGGCCTCGGCACGGCCGCTATCACAGTGATGGACAAATCGACCGACATCATCAAGGCTTTCGCGCGGCTTGCCTATTTTTACCGGCATGAGAGCTGCGGTCAGTGCACGCCCTGCCGCGAAGGTTGCGGCTGGATGTGGCGGGTGCTCACGCGCATGCAGCGCGGCGACGCCGAGATCTCCGAGATTGATCTTCTTCAGGACGTCACCAAACAGATCGAGGGCCACACGATCTGCGCTTTCGGCGAAGGCGCGTCCTGGCCGGTTCAGGGGTTCCTGCGTCATTTCCGACCCGAGATTGAGCGCCGAATTGCTGCAAGGAGAAACTTCCTTGCCGCCGAGGCAGCGGAGTAACGGCATGGCCGCGCGCAAGCTCATTATCGACGGCAAGGAGATTGAAGCGGAAGAAAGCATCACGCTTCTTCAGGCCTGCGAACAGGCCGGCGCGGAAATCCCGCGTTTCTGCTATCATGAGCGCCTCTCCATCGCCGGCAATTGCCGCATGTGTCTGGTGGAGTGGGTAGGTGCGCCGAAGCCGCAAGCCAGTTGCGCGCTCCAGGTGCGGGACATCTTCCCGAACAAGGACGGCACCCCGGCGCGCATCAACACGAAGTCCCAGGCCGTCAAGCGCGCGCGTGAAGGGGTGATGGAATTTCTGCTCATCAATCATCCCCTCGACTGTCCTATCTGCGACCAGGGCGGCGAATGCGACCTGCAAGACCAGGCGATGAGCTATGGTCGCGCGGCCTTCCATCGCTTCAACGAGAACAAGCGGGCCGTAGAAGACAAATATATGGGTCCGCTGATCAAGACGATCATGACGCGTTGCATCCAGTGCACACGCTGCGTCCGTTTCGCCACGGAGGTCGCCGGCGTGCCCGATCTGGGCGCGACGGGGCGGGGCGAAGACATGGAGATAACAACCTATCTCGAAAAGGCTTTCGCGTCAGAACTTTCCGGCAATGCCGTCGATATCTGCCCCGTCGGCGCACTGACGTCGAAGCCCTATGCCTTCAATGCGCGGCCTTGGGAATTGCGCAAGACCGAATCCGTCGACGTAATGGATGCACAGGGCGCCAATATCCGGGTCGATACCCGCGGCCGCGACGTGCTGCGCGTACTTCCACGCCTCAACGAGGACATCAACGAGGAATGGATTTCCGACAAGACGCGTCACGCCTGTGATGGACTGAGGCGGCAACGCCTCGATCGGCCGTTTGTGCGCAAGAATGGCAGACTCGTCGAGGCGACATGGGCGGAGGCCTTTGCTGTGATCGCTGCACGGGTGGACAGCACCAGCCCTGAAAGAATGGCTGCCATCATCGGTGATCTCGCGGCAGCCGAAGAGATAAAGGCGCTGAAAGATCTGATGATTTCGCTTGGCGTCGGCAATCTCGATTGCCGGCAGGATGGAGCAAAGCTGCAGGGTGAGCCACGACAATCCTATCTTTTCAATACGACGATTGCCGGTGTGGAATCGGCCGACGCTCTTCTTTTGATTGGCTCCAACCCGCGCTGGGAAGCACCCGTGCTGAATGCGCGATTGCGCAAGACCTGGCTGAATGGAAATCTTCGCATCGCCAATATCGGCCAAGCTTATGATCTGACATATCCGGTTGAGCAGTTGGGAACGGGCGCGTCGGTTCTCGAATCGCTCGGGGAAGGCAGCCATGCCTTCGTGGAGATACTGAAAAGCGCGCGTCATCCGATGCTCATTCTGGGTCCCGGCGCGCTGGCGCGCCGGGACGGCGCAGCAATCCTGAAGCTCGCCGCGCGCGTGGCTGGCGCCACAGGCATGATCGGGCCGGGGGTTTCCGCGGCAGAAGGCGGATGGAACGGCTTCAACGTGCTGCACGCGGCGGCGTCGCGCGTTGCCGCGTTGGACCTCGGATTTCTCCCGCGAGCCGGATGCCGCGATACGTCAGCAATTCTCGATGGAGCGGCGAAGGGCGAGATCGACTTCGTTTATCTGCTCGGCGCGGACGAATTGCCGCCGAACAGCCTCGGTAACGCCTTTGTCGTCTATCAGGGCACGCACGGGGACGCGGGCGCCCACCGCGCCGATGTGGTACTGCCGGGTGCTGCTTATACGGAGAAGGATGGAATCTACGTCAATTTCGAAGGACGCGTGCAGCGCTGCCGCCGTGCGACCTTTCCTCCCGGTGAGGCCAGGGAAGACTGGGCTGTTCTCCGTGCGCTTTCGGATGTGCTCGGCAAGCGCCTTCCTTACGACGACCGCGATACGCTCAGGGCTGCTATCGACGCCGAAGCGCCTCATTTCGCAAGTCCGGGAGCGCTGCCTCCGCGGCCGCCCGCCGATGCGACCATCTGGGAGGCCATTGGAACGGCCGGTCCAGTCGATCCCGCCCTGCCGCTCGCGTCTCCCATTGCCGATTTCTATCTCACCAATCCGATTGCCCGGGCGAGCCTGACCATGGCGGAGTGCAGCCGGATATTCCTGCGTCCGGCACAACAGATGGCGGCGGAATAGAGATGGCGCTGATCGGATTCTGGACCTGGCTGTTCCATCTGGTGGGCATAACCCTGCCTTACGGCTGGGCATGGTTGCTAAGCCAGGTCACGCTGATCGTGGTCTTCGCCGTCTGCCTGCTCATCATGCTCGCCTATATTCTTCTTGCCGACCGGAAGATTTGGGCGGCGGTGCAGATCCGAAAGGGCCCCAATGTTGTTGGCGCATTCGGCCTGCTTCAATCCTTTGCGGATTTCTTCAAGTTCGCGCTCAAGGAGGCCGTCATTCCGGCCGGGGCGAACAAGGTGATCTTTCTCCTTGCGCCATTTATCACCTTCACGCTCGCTTTCGCGTCCTGGGCGGTGATTCCGGTCAGCAGCGGGTGGGTGGTTGCCAATATCAATGTTGGCATCCTCTACATTCTCGCGATTTCCTCGCTTGGCGTGTACGGCATCATCATGGGCGGCTGGGCATCGAACTCAAAATATCCCTTCCTCGGCGGCTTGCGCTCCGCAGCGCAGATGGTGTCTTACGAGGTCTCAATCGGTTTTGTGGTCATTACGGTGCTGCTCTTTGCAGGGTCACTGAACCTTTCCCGGATTGTGGAGGCGCAGGAGCATGGCTGGTTCGCCTTTACGATCCTGTTCCCGATGTTCGTCGTGTTTTTCGTGTCGGCGCTGGCGGAAACGAACCGTCCGCCATTCGACCTGACCGAAGCGGAATCCGAGCTCGTAGCCGGCTTCATGGTGGAATATTCCGCGACGCCGTATCTGCTATTCATGATCGGCGAATATCTCAACGCGGTGCTGATGTGCGCCCTGCTGACGATCCTGTTCTTCGGCGGCTGGCTGCCACCTTTCCATGCGTGGCCGCTGACCGCCGTGCCCGGCGTGATATGGTTCCTGATCAAGGTCTGGTTCTTCTTTTTCCTTTTTGCGGTCGTGAAGGCCATCGTTCCGCGGTACCGCTATGACCAGTTGATGCGGCTCGGCTGGAAAGTATTCCTGCCGACCTCGCTTATCTGGGTCGTTGTGGCGGCAGGATGGGTTCTCGTGTTCCGCCAGCATCCGATGTGAGGGTTCATGGTTTCGCTGGACCGCGCCGCGCGCAGAATATTTCTGTGGGAGCTGGTGAAGGCCTTTGGCCTTGCCATGCGCTATTTCTTCAAGCCCAAGGCGACGCTGAACTATCCATTCGAAAAGGGGCCGCTTAGTCCCAGGTTTCGGGGCGAGCATGCCCTGCGGCGCTATCCGAATGGCGAGGAGCGCTGTATTGCCTGTAAATTGTGCGAAGCCATATGCCCGGCACTGGCGATCACGATCGAAGCGGAGCCCCGCGACGACGGGAGCCGACGCGCCACCCGCTACGATATCGACATGGTCAAATGCATCTATTGCGGGCTGTGCCAGGAAGCCTGCCCGGTGGACGCCATCGTGGAGGGCCCGAATTTCGAATTCTCCACCGAGACGCGTGAAGAACTTTACTACGACAAGGACCGCCTACTTGCGAACGGGGACCGTTGGGAGCGCGAAATCGCGCGCAATCTGGAACTGGACGCGCCCTACCGCTAGAACGGGCGCACGCCAAAGGGGATAAACATCGAGAGATGTTGACGACGCTCGCCTTCTATCTGTTTTCGGCTGTTCTCATCGGGTCTGCCTTGATGGTGATCGCTTCGCGCAATCCCGTCCATTCCGTGCTGTTTCTCATTCTGGCCTTCTTCAATGCAGCTGCCCTGTTCATCCTGCTCGGTGCCGAGTTTCTGGCGCTCATCCTGCTGATTGTCTATGTGGGTGCCGTGGCGGTGCTGTTCCTCTTCGTGGTGATGATGCTCGACATCGACTTTGCGGAGATGAAACGCGGCGCCTTGCGATACCTGCCGCTCGGTCTGCTGATTGGGGCGATTCTTGTGGCCGAGCTGGTGGTATTCGGGGTATCGTCCCTGGTACCTTCGTCCGGTGGGCATGTACCGCACGCAACGCCTGCGGGCCTTACAAACACTGAAGCATTCGGCTACGTACTCTACACCGGATACATCTATTATTTCGAGACGGCGGGATTGGTCTTGCTGGTGGCAATGATTGGCGCGATCGTTCTCACGCTGCGCCATAAGCCGGGCGTTCGACGCCAGAAGATAGGGGATCAGACCGCGCGCGAGCCGGCGCTCGCGATCCGGCTCGTCGACGTGCAGCCGGGGCAGGGGGGGTAGGCGTGGGCATCGGACTTGCAAACTACCTGACGGTCGCGGCGATTGTCTTTACGATCGGCGTGCTCGGAATCTTTCTCAATCGCCGGAATGTCATCATTATCCTGATGTCCATCGAGTTGATTCTGCTCTCGGTGAACATCAATTTCGTTGCCTTCTCCGCCTATCTCGGCAATCTGACCGGCCAGATTTTTGCACTTTTTGTGCTCACTGTCGCCGCAGCCGAAGCGGCAATCGGTCTTGCCATCCTCGTCGTCTATTTCCGCAACCGCGGCACGATCGCGGTTGAGGACGTCAATCTGATGAAGGGTTGAAAGCGTGTACACCGCGATCGTCTTTCTTCCGCTTCTGGGATCGGCCATCGCCGGCCTCTTCGGCCGCGTCATCGGCGCGAGGAATTCAGAACTTATCACGACGGTTCTTCTGTTCGTCTCCGCCGCGCTGTCGTGCGTGGCGTTTTACGACGTGATTTTCCTCGGTCGTGCCGGCCTCATACCGATCGCCGACTGGATCACGTCCGGTAGTTTCCGGGCCCAATGGGCAATACGCGTTGATGCGCTTACGGCCGTAATGTTGGTAGTGGTGACGGGCGTCTCTGCGCTCGTCCACCTTTATTCGATAGGCTACATGCAAGACGATCCACATCGTCCGCGGTTCTTCGCCTATCTGTCCTTCTTCACATTCTCCATGCTCGCGCTGGTGACCGCGGACAATTTTCTCCAATTGTTTTTTGGCTGGGAAGGGGTGGGGCTCTCGTCCTATCTCCTGATCGGTTTCTGGTACACGCGGCCCGCAGCCAATGCTGCCGCCATCAAGGCTTTCGTGGTCAATCGCGTGGGAGATTTCGGTTTCGCGCTCGGCATCTTCGCCGTCTGGGCCAGTTTTCATACCGTCGATTATTCAGCTGTCTTTGCAGCCGCGCCGGCCATGGCGGGCAAGACGTTCCTCTTCGCCGGTCATAGGCTCGACATCCTGACAACGATCTGTTTTCTCCTGTTTGTCGGAGCGATGGGCAAGTCGGCCCAGATTGGACTGCACGTCTGGTTGCCGGACGCGATGGAGGGCCCGACGCCAGTCTCGGCGCTGATCCATGCCGCGACCATGGTGACCGCCGGTGTCTTCCTCGTCTGCCGCTGTTCGCCGCTTTACGAGCACGCGCCGATGGCACTCGCTTTTGTCGCCTTTATCGGCGCCACGACGGCGTTCTTCGCGGCTACGGTTGGTTTGTTCCAGAACGACATCAAACGAGTCATTGCCTACTCGACCTGCTCGCAACTCGGCTACATGTTCGCCGCCGCCGGCGTTTCGGCCTATGGCGCGGCCATGTTCCACCTCTTCACCCATGCTTTCTTCAAGGCGCTGCTGTTTCTCGGCGCTGGCTCCGTGATTACGGCCATGCACCACGAGCAGGACATGCGCAAGATGGGCGGGCTCGCGGCCATGATTCCCTACACCTGGGCCATGATGCTGATCGGCAACCTGGCGCTCACGGGCGTCGGCATACCCTTCCTTGGCGTCGGTACTTCCGGCTTTTATTCGAAGGACGAAATCATCAATGCTGCCTGGCTCTCCGGAACGCCGGTAGGCATGTATGCATTTGTGCTTACGCTGTCCTCGGCGCTGCTGACCTCATTCTATTCCTGGCGCCAGTTCCTGATGACGTTTCACGGACCCTATCGCGGCGCGAAAGAGCAAAAATTTGCGCATGCCGACGCACATGCGCATGACGAGCCCGCGTCGGGCGATGAGCACGAGCATGGCCATGCGCTTCGCCTGTCTGAGGTGCATGAGTCGCCCTACACCATGCTCATTCCGCTCTTCGTGCTGGCCATCGGCGCGCTGTTCGCGGGGAGTATTTTTGCCCATCTGTTCATCGGCGGCGACGCGCTCGGCTTCTGGCACGGCACGATCGCAGCCGTGACCGGCGCTCCACGCGTCGCTTCGGAGGTCCCGGTCTGGGTGGAAGCCTCACCGCTCCTGCTGACCATTATCGGATTTGCGATCGCTTACTACTACTATGTGCTGCATCCCGACCTGCCGCCGAGAATGGCAACTCGCGGAGGTCTCCTTTACACGTTCTTCTATAACAAATGGTATTTCGACGAGCTCTATGAGTTGATTTTCGTTCGCCCCGCCTTTTGGATTGGTCGCCTGTTTTGGCGTGGCGGAGATGGTGCGATCATCGACGGTATCGGCCCGGATGGAGTCGCCGCGCGGGTCATCGACGCCACGCGCGAAGCGGTGCGGCTGCAATCCGGTTACGTCTATCACTACGCCTTTGCAATGCTGATCGGTGTGGTCGTGCTGGCGACCTGGCTCATGCTCACAATGGGTGCGCGATGAACCATATCCCGCTCCTCAGTATCGCGAACTTCCTGCCGCTGCTCGGCGCGCTATTTATTCTTGTTGCGCGCGGCAACCGCGATTCGCTTGCCCAGACGGCGCGCGTCGTGGCGCTGACCACGACCGTCGCAGACCTTGTCGTTGCGCTGATCGTCTGGTCGCGCTTCGACAGCACCACGCCAGCCTTCCAGTTCGTGGAGGAAGCAGCCTGGCTTGGCAACGGGATTACCTACCGCGTTGGCGTGGATGGAATTTCCATGCTGTTCGTGGTGCTGACCGCCGGGTTGATGCCGTTCTGCATACTGGCCAGTTGGAAATCGATCACGGAACGCGTTCCGGAATACATGATCGCCTTCTTGTTGCTCGAAACCATGATGATCGGGGTCTTCACCTCGCTCAATCTCGTGCTGTTCTACGTGTTCTTCGAGGGCGGTCTTGTGCCGATGTTCCTCATCATCGGGATTTGGGGCGGCACGCGCCGGGTTTATGCGAGCTTCAAGTTCTTTCTCTACACGCTGCTCGGATCGCTGCTCATGCTGCTTGCGATCCTATCGATCTATTTTCAGACGGGCACCACGGATATCGAGACGCTGATCAGCACGGCGCATTTTTCACCGGCCATGCAGACCTGGTTGTGGCTGGCGTTCTTTGCCTCCTTCGCCGTCAAGATGCCCATGTGGCCGGTTCATACCTGGCTGCCGGACGCCCATGTTGAGGCGCCGACTGCCGGCTCGGTGATTCTCGCCGGCGTTCTGCTCAAGATGGGCGGATATGGCTTCCTGCGTTTCTCCGTCCCGATGCTGCCCAATGCATCGGAGATGTTCGCGCCGCTGATCTTCGTGCTCTCGATTGTCGCGGTGATCTACACGTCGCTTGTTGCCCTCGCCCAGGACGACATGAAGAAGCTCATCGCCTATTCGTCGGTTGCACATATGGGTCTCGTGACGATGGGCATTTTTTCGCTGACGCAGCAGGGTATAGACGGCGGCATATTCCAGATGCTGTCGCATGGCATTGTCTCCGGCGCGCTGTTCCTCTGCGTAGGCGTGGTCTATGACCGGCTGCATACGCGCGAGATTGCCGCCTATGGCGGACTGGTCGAGCGCATGCCGGTTTATGCCGTCTGTTTCATGGTGTTCACGCTCGCCAATATGGGGCTGCCGGGCACGAGCGGCTTTGTCGGTGAATTCCTGACCATGCTCGGAACGTTCCAGGTAAACACTTGGGTGGTGATCTTCGCGGCCACCGGCATGATACTTTCGGCTGCCTACATGCTCTATCTTTACGGCCGCGTGATTTTCGGCGCGCTTGTGAAGCCGGCGCTCAAGGTTATGCAGGATCTAAGCGCGCGTGAGATTGCGGTGCTGGCGCCGCTCGTCGCCTTCACGATCATCCTCGGCGTCTACCCGCGAATCATTACAGACGAAACAACTGTGTCCGTCGCCCATCTCGTCGCGCAGCATCGTATGGCCATGAATACGGACCGAGGCGCAGCGAGAGTAACGTTGGACCAACAGACTGCGTGCTCCGATAAGCTCGGCATGAGGGTAAATCGTACTGCCCTCGGCAGTGCCAAAGGCGCTGACGCAAATACGTGTGGTCCTCAACCTGAGCCTGTCGAAGGACGCATGGCATCAACGCAATCCTTCCGTTCCACCGTGGAGTTTGCGCCGTGAGCGGACTTGAACGTGATCTGCTCGTCCTGTTTCCGGAATGCCTCCTGGCATTGGCCGCGATGGGCCTGTTGATGATCGGCGTCATATCCGGACCAAATTCCTTCCGGTCTGTAACTATTGCCGCCATCTGTGCGTTGGTGATTGCCTGCTATTTCGTGGTCGAGCCCCTGACAGGTGCCACGTCGGCGTTTCAGAGCGCCTTTGTTGCCGACAGTTTCGCCCGCTTTGCGAAGGTTCTCGTGCTGCTTGGTTCCGCGCTGACTCTTCTGATGGCCCAGGAGTTTCTTGAGCGGGAGAAAATCGCCTTTTTTGAGTTTCCGGTGCTGGTGCTGCTATCGGCCATCGGCATGCTGTTTATGGTTTCGGCTTCGAACTTTATTGCCCTTTATCTGGGGTTCGAGCTGCAAAGCCTTTCGCTTTATGTGCTTGCCGCCTTCAACCGCGATTCTGTCCGCTCCAGCGAAGCCGGCCTGAAATATTTTGTGCTCGGCGCGCTTTCGTCGGGGATGATGCTTTATGGGATTTCCTTCATCTACGGCTTTGCGGGTACGACGTCGTTTGGCGCGGTAGCGCACGCTGTCGCCCATGCCGGGGCCAATATCGGAATGATCTTTGGTCTTGTGTTCCTCATTGCGGGGCTGGCTTTCAAAGTGTCGGCGGTGCCGTTCCATATGTGGACCCCGGACGTCTATGAAGGCTCACCGACACCAATCACCGCCTTTTTCTCCGTCGCGCCCAAGACTGCCGCGATGGCGCTCTTCGTGCGGGTGATGCTCGAGGCGATGCCGGGGGCGATTCATGAATGGCGTCAGATCGTCGTGTTCGTATCGGTTCTCTCGATGTTCTTGGGATCGATCGCCGCCATCGGCCAGACCAATATCAAACGCCTGATGGCTTACAGTTCGATCGCTCACATGGGTTATGCGCTGATGGGCCTCGCCGCCGGTACATTCCAGGGGGTGGAAGGCGTGCTCATCTATCTTGCGATCTATGTCATCACCAATGTCGGCGTCTTTGTCTGCATCCTGGCGATGCGCCGGAAGGGCGGGATGGTGGAGACGATCCCAGATCTCGCGGGGTTGGCGCGAACCGACCCCGGGCTTGCACTTGCCTTTGCGGTCTTGTTCATCAGTCTCGCCGGCATTCCGCCCTTCGCGGGGTTCTTTGCCAAGTTCTACGTGTTCTTGGCCGCAATCGAAGCGCATCTCTATGTGCTCGCTGTTCTCGGTGTCATATCAAGCGTGGTCGGCGCATATTATTATCTGCGCATCGTCAAGATCATCTATTTCGATGAATCGGCGCCGGCGTTTGAAGGTAACCTGGGGATGCGTCTGGGCGCGATCGCGGCCGGCTCGAGTCTTTTCAATCTGTTCTTCGTCGTGATTGCCTCGCCGGTCGTCGCAGCAGCCGCGATCGGCGCAAAAGCGTTGGTTCCGTGAACGAAATCTGGCCGCAGGGCTATTCGCTGCGTCATCTCGAGGAGACAGATTCGACCAACGAGGAGGCACGCCGACTGGCGGCGGCCGGCGCTGCGGTGCCATTGTGGATTCTCGCCGACCGGCAGACCAAGGGGCGGGGGCGGCGTGGCCGCGAGTGGCAGGCATCCGCCGGAAATCTCGCCGCTACGCTTCTTCTGAGGCCGAACAAGACTTTGGCTCAATGTACGCAGCTTTCCTTTGTTGCGGCGCTCGCCACAGCCGCGATGGTTGCCGGTTGCGCGCCGGCGGCCGGCGTTCGTCTCAAATGGCCCAATGATGTGTTGGCGGAAGGAGGCAAGATCGCCGGTATTCTTCTCGAATCGGCGGGCAACGACGCCTCACGCCCGGATTGGGTCGCTATCGGGATCGGCGTCAACCTTGCGGCGCATCCGCGTGATGTGGAATTTCCGGCAATCTCTCTTGCCGCGCTCGGGGTGAGGGTACCCGAGCCAAGAGACGCGCTGGCATCTCTCGCAGCGCAATGGTCGCGATGGTATGATATGTGGACGGAACAGGGCTTCGGCCCGGTCCGCGATGCTTGGCTTGCGCGTGCCGTAGGGCTGGGCAAACGCATCCGGGCGCGGCTGGCGGGCGGTGAAACATACGGCATGTTCGAGGGCATAGACGAGGGCGGGGCCCTGTTGCTCCGCGAGAATTCGGATCGGGTGCGCGTCATCTCCGCTGGCGAAGTGTTCTTCTGACGCCATGCTGCTCGCGATAGACGCCGGAAACACGAACATTGTCTTTGCCATTTGCGAGGGCAGGGAAATTCGTGCCGAGTGGCGCGCGGTGATGGATCAGGCGCGCACGGCGGATGAATATGCCGTGCTGCTCGGCCCATTGCTTGCCCTTGCCGGAATGAGCTTCGCCGATCTGGATTGCGCAATCATCGCCACCGTGGTTCCGGCTGCTTTGTTCGATTTGCGCCTTTTCTGTCGCCATTATCTCAAGTGTGAACCGCTTGTCGTTGGCGAGCCGAATGTCGATCTCGGTATCGAAATCAACGTAGACCGTCCAACAGCTGTTGGAGCGGACAGGCTCGTCAACACGGTAGCCGCGCATGAGCGCTACAAGGGCGCGCTCATCGTGGTTGATTTCGGCACCGCGACCACATTCGACGTGGTGAGCGCCGCAGGGAATTACGAAGGCGGCGTGATCGCGCCCGGCGTGAATGTTTCCGCCGAAGCGCTGCATATGGCTGCGGCAATGTTGCCCCGCGTAGCAATCCAGCGAACCCAGTCGGTAATCGGAAAGGATACGGTCCCCGCAATGCAGTCTGGCCTCTATTGGGGTTATCTCGCGCTTGTCGAGGGCCTCGTGGCGCGGATCAGAAGCGAATATGTGGAGCCGATGACGGTAATTGGCACAGGTGGCCTTGCAGGCCTTTTCTACCGGCAGACGCAGGTGATTGATCATCTGGATGCTGATCTGACCATACGCGGCCTTATGCTTGTTCACGTGCGGAATACGAACGCCACTTCGGTGCGTTTGAAATCCTGATGGACGCGCGGCTCAACGATAGCGAACTTGTCCTATTGCCCCTGGGTGGTGCGGGGGAGATCGGGATGAACTTCAACGCCTATGGCTGTGGTGCGCCCGACGACAGACGCTGGATCGTGGTCGATTGTGGCGTGATGTTCGGCCGCGAAACCGGCACGCCGGGGGTCGATGTCATCCTGCCCGATATCCGCTACCTCGCGGAACGGCACGAGAATGTGCTCGCGATCGTGCTGACCCATGCACATGAAGATCATATCGGCGCCGTTGCGCAGCTCTGGCCGGTGCTGCGCTGTCCGATTTATGCGACGCCGTTCACGGCAAAGCTGCTCGAGGACAAGCTTGCCGAAGCGGGCCTGGCGCAACGCGCGCGTGTCACGGTCGTTCCGCTCGAAAGCCGGCTGGAGATCGGACCGTTCCGAATCGAATTCATTTCCATCACCCATTCCATTCCGGAGCCCAATGCGCTCGCCATTCGCACACCCTTCGGTGTCGTCGTTCACACCGGAGACTGGAAACTCGATCCGGAGCCTCTGATCGGCGAAACAACAAATTCTGCGGCGCTGCAGGCGATCGGCGATGAAGGGGCGCTTGCACTCGTTTGCGATTCCACCAACGCGCTCGTCGCCGGAGAATCGGGCTCGGAATCGCGTGTACGTCAGAGCCTCATCGATCTGATCGGCACACTTGGCGGGCGGGTGGCGGTGACGGCATTCGCGTCCAATGTGGCGCGGCTCGAATCGGTCGGTAAGGCGGCGCGCAAACACCGGCGCGAACTGACGCTGGTTGGCCGCTCAATGCAGCGTATCGTACAGGCCGCGCGGGAAACAGGCTATCTCACCGATTTCCCGACCACGATCGAGGCGGAAGAGGCCGCTCAGCTTCCACCCCACCGCGTTCTTTATCTCTGTACCGGCAGCCAGGGCGAGCCGCGCGCCGCACTTGCGCGGATAGCGGCCGGCGAGCATCCCACGGTCTCGCTCGGTCCAGGGGATTCGGTTATTTTTTCCTCACGCATTATTCCCGGCAACGATCTCGCCATATTCGATCTGCAGAACAAGTTGGCGCGCCTCGGCGTCGAAGTCATTACCGAGCGCGATCATTTCGTGCATGTCTCCGGCCATCCGGCGCGCGAAGAACTCGCCCAGATGTATCGCTGGGTCCGGCCGCGTATTGCCGTGCCGGTGCATGGCGAGCTGCGCCATCTGACGGAGCATGCGCGGCTCGCGCGCGCGCTCCAGGTGCCTCAGGCGATCGTGCTGCAGAACGGATTCATGCTGCGACTGGCGCCCGGCCGCGCCGAAATCATCGATGAGACGCCCGCTGGCCGTTTGCATCTGGACGGCAACGTTCTCGTCGAAGAGGGTAAGGGCTACGCGCGATCCCGTGCTGCACTTGGCTATGCGGGCTTGATTGCCGTCACGATACCGCTCGACAAAAAGGGACGGGTGGCCGGAGATCCGGCGCTTTTTCTTGAAGGCATCCCGGTCGAGGTGCACGACCCCATCCGCGCCGCGCTCGACGAAACGCTTTCGCGGCACGACGGCCGCCGCGGCGACGAAGATGGGCTGAAAGAGCGCGCGCGCCTTGCCATTCGCCGGGCCGCCATGGCCCATTGGGGCAAGAAACCGGTTACGCGCGTCGAAGTGATCCGGGTGTAACAAATTGGACCGAAACAGCATGATTGGACGGCTCAACCATGTCGCGATTGCAACGAATGACATTGCGGCGGCAGCGAAAATCTACCGCGAGATGCTCGGCGCCGAAGTCTCGGAACCGGTGCCGCAGCCGGATCATGGCGTCACGACTGTGTTTGTCGAGCTTCCCAACACAAAGATCGAGTTGCTTGAGCCCTTGGGCGAGAATTCACCCATCGCCAAATTCCTGCAGAAGAATCCGGCGGGCGGTATTCATCATGTGTGCTATGAAGTAGACGATATTATCGCCGCCCGCGACCGGTTGCGCGGACATGGCGCGACAATCATCGGCAACGGCGAACCGCGCATCGGCGCACACGGCAAGCCCGTACTCTTCCTGTATCCCAGGGATTTCGTGGGCACGCTGATCGAATTGGAGCAGGCATAGGCAGCAATGCATTGGGTCGTTCTGGCGGGTGCTTATGTCATCCTGTGGTTCCTGGCGTTGCAGCTCCTGCTGCCGGTCGGGATCAAGGCGCCGCACGAAAGCGGCGAAGATGCGCATGCGCTTGCTGATGCGGGCGCGCCGAGTAGCCCACGGCTATTGTTGAAGGCGCTGCTTGCGAGCATTGCCGCGACGGTGCTGTGGCTGATCTTTTACGCGCTGGTATTGGCGGGCTACGTTAATGTCTGATGCAGCTGAGCGCTGACTTATGCATGTCCCGCGACATGCGGCTCGTCCGACGATCCATCTTCCTCCAGCACGCGCCTTGTGACTTTCGTATAATCGGTCTTGCCGGTGCCGAGCACCGGAATGCTGTCCACAACTACAACGCGCCGGGGGATTGCGAGTTCTTGGACGCCGTGATTGTGGACCCAGCCCGCGAATGTTGCCCGGTCGGCCTCGGGCGCGGTGGTGACAAGCACGATCTGCTCGCCCTTGCGCGGATCGGGAAGCGCAATCGCGGCATGGCTGCATTCGGGCCACAGCGCCGAGGCGCAGCTCTCGACAACCGCAAGGGAAACAACCTCGCCGCCGATCTTCGCAAAGCGTTTCAGCCGGCCCTTGATGGCGATGTAGCCATCGCAATCGATGCTCACGACATCGCCGGTATCATACCAGCCGCCGGGAACGGCATCTATGGCGCCGGGTTGATCGGGCCGCATATAACCTAACATCACGTTTGGTCCGCGTATCACAAGTCGTCCGGCGTGGGCGATGCCCTCGACCGGTTCGAGCCGGCTTTCGATGCCCTGCATCAGCCGCCCCACCGTTCCCGGCCGGTTGGCGCCGGGCTGGTTCGCAGCGACCACGGGCGAGGCTTCGGTGACGCCATAGCCTTCCAGAAGCTCGACATTGCCGTATTTCCTGCGGACGAGAGCGCGTGTTTCATCGCGCAGGCGTTCGGCGCCGCAGACCGCAAGCCTCAGCCCGCTCAAATCGTTTTCATCGCCCGCACGCGCATACTGTGAGATGAACGTGTCGGTAGAGAGCAGAATGGTGGCGCCTGATTCGCGGATGCGGCGCGCGATCTCCCGCGGCTGCAGCGGCGTGGGATGCAGCACGGTCCTGATCCCCAGGAGCAGCGGCATCAGCGCCCCCACGGTCAGTCCGAAACAGTGGAAGGTGGGCAGAGGGTTGAACAAGACGTCGCCGGGATAGAGTGCGATATGGGAACGGACCTGTTCGACATTCGAAAGCAGGTTGACATGCGAAAGTGCGACACCCTTGGGCTCGCCTTCCGTGCCCGATGTGAAGAGAAAAACGGCCGGTGCGTTGTGCGGCGGGCGCGAGGTGACGAGGGCCGGCAGATGTTGGCCAACCGCCGCTGCAGCCTTGTCGCGCAGAGAAAGCTCGGCACGAACATCCTCCAGATAGATGATCTGCGCCACACTGGCGAGTTCGCCGATCAGCGCGTCGAACTTCCCGACTTCGACAAAGCGCCGCGCCGTCACGACGCGGCGGACCTTCGCCATCTGCATGGCGGCCAGAATGGCGGCCGTGCCAGCCGTGAAATTCAGCATCGCCGGCACGCGGCCATAGGCGGAGACGGCGAAGAAGGCGATGACCGAGCCCGCCCCGGTCGGCAGCATGATCCCGACCGCTTCGCCCGCATGCGTGCCTTTCCGCAGAGCGTTGCCGAGCGCCAGCACCGCACGCACGATCTCGTCATAGGTGAGCTGCCGCTCGTCGCCGTCCACAAGCGCGACGCGCTTGCCGCCGAAATGTCCGCGCACCTCCATGAGCGCCTGGAACAGAGTCTTCTGAGCGCGGGGCATATCGAAGGGAACGATCTCTTCCCCGGATGCCGCGGCAATGGTCGCCAGGCTCATGCGGAGGTCCTCATACGCTGCAAATTATCGGGATAATCGGTCTACCGCACAACTTTCCTTCCCGGCAGAGCGGAAGGCCGCCTCGCCCGGGGGGCCGAGGGGTACGGAGCGGCGTGATTTTGCATTCGCCAACCTATATGTAACGCCTATGACCATCGTTTTCGATCAGGCGGCGCTGGACCGCCGGACGCTCCGGCATCCCGAGAAAGCCCACCGGCCAGACACCGCATTGCTGCGCAAGCCGGACTGGATCCGGGTCAAGGCCCCGGGCAGCCGCGAATATCAGGAGACCCGGGGGATTGTCCGCGAATTCGGGCTGCATACGGTCTGCGAGGAGGCGGGCTGCCCGAACATCGGCGAATGCTGGACGCACCGCCACGCCACCATGATGATCATGGGCGATACCTGCACGCGGGCCTGTGCCTTCTGCAATGTACGCACGGGCCTGCCGGCTGCACTCGATCCGGAGGAGCCGGAGAATGTGGCGCGTGCCACGGCGAAGCTCGGGCTGAAGCATGTTGTCATTACATCCGTCGACCGCGACGATCTTCCCGATGGCGGTGCAGAGCATTTCGCGCGAGTGATCCGCGCCATCCGCGCCGCCAACCCCGCCACCACGATCGAGGTGCTGACGCCCGATTTCCTGCGCAAGCCCGGCGCAGTCGAGATCGTGATGGAGGCCCGGCCCGATGTGTTCAACCATAATCTTGAAACCGTGCCCCGACTTTATCTCAGCATACGCCCCGGCGCGCGTTACTACGTGTCGCTGCGCCTGCTCGAACGGGCAAAGGAGATCGCGCCGCAAGGTTTCACCAAATCGGGACTGATGCTGGGGCTGGGCGAAAGCCGCGAGGAAGTGATGCAGGTGATGGACGATCTCCGTGCCGCAGGCGTCGATTTTCTTACGCTCGGACAATATCTGCAGCCGTCGCGCAAGCACGCCGCGGTCGCGCGTTTCTGGCCGCCGGAAGAATTTTTCGCGCTGGAACAGATTGCACGCGCGAAGGGATTCTCCATGGTTTCGGCCAGTCCGCTCACGCGCTCGTCCTATCATGCGGACCAGGATTTCGCGGCACTCAGGGCCGCGCGTTTGGCCGGCGCCGGCAGGTGAGAGTGCCGGATTGTCGTCCAGGTCCGAATCCCGAATTCTTCCGTATGCGGCCGATTTCATCTATCGCATCGTCGCCGATGTGGAACGCTATCCCGAATTCGTGCCCTGGTGCGCGGGCCTGCGCGTGCTCAGGCGCGAGCCGGCGCCTTTTGGGGAAGTGATCTGGGCCGAAACACTTGTCGGCTACCGGTCATTGCGTGAGCGCTATACCAGCCGCGTCGAACTCGATCCGGCAAACGGCCGCATCGATGTGAAGCAGACGGAAGGGCCATTCCGGCAGCTCGAGAATCACTGGCGAATCACGCCCGCGGGCGCCGGTTGCCGCGTAGATTTCTCGATTCTGTTCGAATTCCGCAGCCGGATGCTGGGGCATGTTGCCGGCGCCGCACTGGCTCTCGTCATGGGCCGCATGACGGATGCATTCGAAGCCCGGGCCCGCGCGCTTTCAGAAGAGCCGCAGCAATAGAAGCAGCGCCGCTTCGACGCTCGCCATGCGGATCTCGCCGCGGCCAATATCGCCGAACAGATGTTTTTCGTGCAGGGTCGCGGCGCCTCTGCGGGCGGCAGCGATGTGAACGAGACCGACCGGCTTTTCCGCGCTGCCGCCGTCCGGACCGGCAATGCCGGTGACTGCGACAGCGGCCTCGGCCCAGGAAAACTCCGCGGCGCCTTCCGCCATGCGCCGCGCCACCGGTTCCGATACGGCACCCACGCGCGCAATGAGGTCTTCCGGCACGCCAAGCAATTCGATCTTGGCGCGGTTGGAATACGTAACAAAGCCACGTTCCAGTACATCCGAGGATCCGGGGATTTCGGTCAGCAGCGCGCTGATCAGGCCGCCGGTACAGCTTTCCGCGGTTGCGACACGCAAATTCTTGGTGCGTCCCTGCGCCAGCACCTGTTCGGCAAGCTTCAACTGGTGGGACGAAAAAGCACTCATAGCGGAAACGCGCGCAGCTGCACGAGTAATATAATCACCAACCCTGCGATGACGCCAGCGGCCACATCGTCGGCGACGATGCCGAGGCCGCCATGCAACCGCTCCGCCAGATAGATCGGCCACGGCTTGAAAATGTCGAGCAGGCGGAAGAGCAGAAAAGCCAGCGCATATCCAAGCACGGTTCGCGGCGCGAAAGCACAGGCAAGAAACTGGCCGGCCACTTCGTCGATGACACATTCGGAAGGATCGCGGCGCGCGCATTCCCGCGCGTAATGTTCCGCAGCCCAACCGCCGACGGCCATGGCGGCAATTCCCGCCAGCAGAACCAGTACCCGGCCGCCAGCCGCGGCGATACCAAAAGCTGCAACGGCAGTGACAAGGCTTGCGATTGTGCCCGGCACCGGCCGCACGCGACCGAGTCCGGCCAAAGTTGCGATGGCGGCGGCAAGGCTCATACGGGCGGCAAGCCGACCGTTGCAACCGCCTGTGCTGCCAGCCCCTCGCCACGGCCCGGAAATCCCATGCCTTCCGTGGTCGTGGCTTTCACACTGACGCGAGCAATATCGATCCGCAGAATTTCCGCGATGCGCGCCCGCATGGCCTCGCGATGCGGCGCGATTTTCGGCCGTTCGCAGATGAGCGTCACATCGCAATGGACGACCGCGCCGCCGGCAGCGGCCACCAGCCCGGCCGCATGCGCAAGGAACATCGACGACGGCACGCCGCGCCATTTTTCATCCGTAGGCGGAAAATGTTGGCCGATATCGCCCGCGCCGAGGGCGCCCAGAATGGCATCGGTCAGCGCGTGCAGGCCTGCATCTGCATCGGAATGGCCCTCCAGCCCGGCCGCATGCGGGATCTTCACGCCGCACAGCCAGACGTGATCGCCGGCAGTGAAACGATGCGCGTCGAAACCCTGCCCGGTGCGAAATTCGCTCGTCATGCCCCGGAGCAAAGCTGCGGCAAGGGTGAAATCCTCTTCCTTGGTGATCTTCAAATTTGTTTCTTCGCCCACGACGCGGGTGATCGGAAGTCCGGCCAGTTCGGCAAGCGCCATGTCGTCGGTGACGCCAGCATCGGCGAATTCGCGATGGGCGGCAAGCAGGGCGGCGAAGCGGAAACCCTGCGGCGTCTGTGCGCGATAGAGCGCATCGCGTGGAACGGTGGCCCATTCGCCGGCATCCTCGCGCTTCAGCGTGTCGGCCACCCGCACCAGGGGAATGGCCGCCGCAGCGCCTTCGTCGAGTGCCGCGGCCACGCGGCGGATGAGTGCTGCCGAAACAAGCGGCCGCGCCGCATCATGCACCAGAACGAAATCCGGCGCGTACAGCGCCAGCGCTTCGAGGCCGTTGCGCACGGAGTGCTGCCGCGTTGCGCCGCCCATTGCGAAGGGCAGGCAGGCAAGTCCGCCAAGTGCGGTTTCCGTCTCGGCCATTCTGTTAGCGGATGTCACGACCTGGACCATCCGGATTTCCGGGACAGCTGCAAATGCCGCAACACTGCGCCGCAGCACCGGTTCCCCGACAAGCGGCTGGAACTGCTTGGGAACGCTTCCCCCCGCCCGCTGGCCCTGGCCGGCAGCAACGATGAGAGCGGCGATGCTGGACATTCGCCGCCGCCGTCAATCGACGATGTGGTAGACGGGCGCTTTCTCCATTTCCCATTGCCCGGACCGTCTGTCGAAGCGGGACAGTGTGAAGCAGTGCCAGTCGGTGTCGTCGAGGCGCGGGTAGTCGGCGCGATAGTAATAACCTGGCCAGCGCGTTTCGGTGCGGAACATGGTATGTTGAGTCACGGCTTCCGAGGCCAGCACGCGATGTTGCAGCTCCCAGGCGCGCTGGAGCTGGTGCAGGTCCTCGGCGCCGAGATAGGCGATATCCTCCTTCAGCATCTGCAGCAATTCGAGGCCGCGGGTGAGAAGGTGAGCATTGGTGGTGTAATGGGCGCCGATGCCGCCGACATATTCGTCCATGATCTTTTCGAGGCGCTGCAATCCGTGCAGCGGCAGGAGATAGCTGGGTGATACACTTCCCGCGACGATTTCGTTGCGATGCACGCGATAGGTTTCCAGCGGCTGGAAAATCTCTTTCTCCAGCGATGTGATTTCGCTCTCCGCGACCCGCGGCCGGTTGTTGCGCAGATCGTTCACATAGTTGACGGCGGCCTTGGCGGCGATGCGGCCTTCGGTGAATGAGCCCGACGAAAATTTGTGCGCCGTGCCGCCGATCGTGTCGCCGGCGCCGAACAGCCCGTCGACCGTCATCATGCGGTTGTAGCCCCACTGATACTCCCCCGGTGCATAATCCGCGGGCCCGCTCGCCCAGGCGCCGGAGCAGGTCGCATGCGAGCCCATCACATAGGGCTCCGAGGTCGTCAGCTCCGGATTGATGTGCTTGGGATCGATATTCTGCGATGCCCAGACCACGGCCTGGCCGATGGTCATGCCGAGAAAATTCTCCCAGCCCACGGTTTCCTTGTGCGGATCCTGGAAGGCTTCTTTCGTCACCATGCGGATCGGTCCGCGGCCCGCTTTGACTTCCTCCAGAAATGCGTGATTGCGCAGGCAGGTCGGCACGGGATGGCGGTCGACATAATCGCCGATGGTCTTTCTCAGCTCGGCGAACCAGCGGGCTTCGTAATCCTCGCCATAGGCATTCTGGGTGTAAGTCTTGAGATGCAGGAAATAGGCGCCCACCGGGCCGTAGCCGTCCTTGAAGCGCGTGAGCACGATGCGGTTTTCCATCTGCATCATCTTCGCACCGGCCAGGATCGGCAGCGCATAGGCCGAAGCGCTGCTCCACGGCGCGTACCAGGTACGCCCCATGCCTTCGCCGACCGCGCGCGGCTTGAAGATGTGCGAGGCGCCGCCGGCACAGACGATGACGGCCGCGGCGCGGAACACGTAGTAATCACCTGTGCGCACATTGAAGCCGACGGCGCCCGCCACCCGGTTGGACTTTGTTTGATCCATCAGCAGATGGGTCACCATGATCCGGTTGCAGACCGTAGTGGCGGCTTTGCGCGCGGCCTCGGCGACGAGCGGCTTGTAGCTCTCGCCATGGATCATGATCTGCCACTTGCCTTCGCGCTGGTAGCGGCCGGTCTCGGGGTCCCGCATGATCGGCAGGCCCCATTCCTCGAATTTGTGGACGGTGGCATCGACGTGGCGCGCGATGTCGTAGCCGAGGTCTTCCCGGACCAGTCCCATCAGATCGTTGCGCGCATAGCGCACATGGTCCTCGGGCTGGTTCTCGCCCCATTGCATGCCCATGTAACAGTTGATCGCGTAAAGCCCCTGCGCCACCGCGCCGCTGCGCTCGATATTCGCCTTCTCGACGCAGACGATCTTGAGATCGCGGCCCCAATAGCGTGCTTCATAGGTCGCGCCGCAGCCCGCCATGCCGCCGCCGACAACGAGAATGTCGGAATCGACGTAGACGGTCTTTCTGCGTCCGAACAGGCCCATCAGATGAGTCCCTGTTTCAGGCGATCGGGAGCAAGCGTCGGCAAACGATCGATGTGCAGCGCATCCGGTTCATGGGCCAGTTCCTGCGTCTTGAACGCCGCCGCGGCCGGCGCCTCGTAGTCCGATGGCGATTTGATCGAGCCCCAGGGCGTGGTGCGGATCGGCGATTCGAAATTCTTCTCGCGCCCGTCGCGGAACCGGATCTTCCACGAGATCGTGCCCTTTTCCTCCTCGCGCAGCGTGCGCACGCTGTGGCCCATCGGCGCGAAATCCGCATAGCCGCGCACATCGATGGCGTTCTGCGGACAAGCCTTCACGCAGGAATAGCACTCCCAGCAGAAATTCGGTTCGATGTTGAGGGCGCGGCGATAGGTCTCGTCGATATGCATGATGTCGGACGGGCAGATATCGACGCAATAGCCGCAGCCGTCGCAACGCGTCATATAGACGAAAGTGGGCATGTTGTTTCCTGGCTCGAAGGAATCTGGGTTGACAGTTCAGTAGTTGCGGGGCTCGCGCCGCGCGCTGCCGAGCAGGGCAGGCCGGTCGGCGGGGAGCGGAAGATTGCTTCGCGATCCATCCGCGTCTTCGACATGCCGCTGGAAAGCGGCGGCTGGCTTGAAGAACATGTGCGAGAATTTGGACCACGGAACAGATCCGAACAGGACGATCGCAGAAAGCAGATAGAGGCCGAGAAACGGCTCAGACCATCCGCCCCCCGCAGATTGCAGCCACGACCAGATGAGCGCCAGCGTCGCATTGGCGAGCAGCGACAGGACGAACAGATCGGCGCGCACGATCTGGAACGGCGACTTGCCTTCGGCGACGACATCGACCCGGATGAAGAACCAGAACCAGTAGCCGCCGATGCAGATCATCAGCGCTCCGATATGCCACAGCACCGGAAGGATCGCCGGCGTCGGCGTGTCGGGCGCCGGATAGCAGAACACGAGAATGAGCGTCGTGATCACATAGGCGAAAAACCCGTACATCGTCAGCAGATGCGCAAGCCTGCGCCGCGCATTGCAGAATTCGCCGGAGGTCAGGCCTTTGATCGCAGTGGCGACCGCAAGCGATGCCGCTTCTCCCGCCGCAACCTGCCGCGTGCGTCGTTTCCGGGCCGCGAGCCGGTTGGCGAAGAAATAGCGGGCGCTGCCCTTGTGCCCCATGTCGTAAAGCGTGCCGCCCGCGACGAGAAGGATCATCACCACGACGAAAGCCTGCATGGCGGCCGGCGAAACCAGCGCCGCGAGCCCGGAAAACGGATTGTCGGTAAACATCAGCCCATTCCGCCAATAGCCGGAGCGTCATCGCGCGAATCGAGGGGATAATAAAGACTCAATTGGCGCTCGGCAGGGAAGCAGTTGATCCTCCCCCGCGAAGCGGGGGAGGTGCCCCGAAGGGGCGGAGGGGGGCAGTGCGCAACTTACCCCCGCCGGCGCTTCGCTGCGCTCGCGCCAACTCCCCCGCTTTGCGGGGGAGGATCACGCACGCCTTGGCCGCATGCCCGGTTCTTGATGCGGCATCGCCTGCTCCTCCGGCACGGCGGGCTTTGGCAGGCTCATGGCGTGCTCCTCCGCGAGCTTCAGCGCCTGCTCGGTTTCGGGCAGGTTCGGCAGGTCGAGGCGCGGCGGTTCGCCGAAGCCGAACGCGGCGGTCAGGTCGCCGCAGGTCTCGCGCCGCCATTGGCTCAGATTGGCGACCTCCACGCCAAACCGCGCTTCGATCAGCCTGAGCGTCGAGGTGTGATCGAAGGTCTTGCCGCACACATAGCCGCCGCGGCTGAACGGCGAGATGACGAGGCACGGCACGCGATAGCCGAGCCCGATCGGCAGCCCGTTCACATATTCGCCCTTCGTGCCGGGCTCGGGCACAGGCGGCACGACATGATCGAACAGCCCGTCATTCTCGTCATAATTGAGGATCAGCGCCGTCCTGGCCCAGAGCGACGGATTGGACCACAGCGCCTGGAGCACCTGGTTGGTGTGATCTTCGCCGGCCGCCGGCAGATAATCGGGATGTTCCGACGCCGTTGACGGCATCACGATCCATGTCACCTGCGGAATGTTCCCGGTCTTGAGGTCCCACAGGAGCTCGTAAAGCGGCCGGTTGCGCATCGCGTTCTCATAGAGTTCCGAAGTGCGCGGCAGCTGCTTGTACTGCGTGAAATACTGGCAGGAATTGCAGCCGTAATCGTCGAGATCGTGATAGATGCGCCAGGAGATCCCTGCGCGTTCGAGCCGCTCGGGATAGGTTTCCCAGCTGTAGTTCCGGCCTTCGTTGTCGGTGGCCGGGCCGCCATGCTCGCCCGCGGGATCGATCGTGCCGGTCATGTAATAGAACCGGTTGGGATCGGTCGGTCCGAACACCGAGCAGTGATAGCCGTCGCACAGCGTGAACGCGTCGGCGAGCGCGTAGTAGAAGGGCAGGTCGGCGCGGGTCAGATAGCCCATGGTCAGCGGGCCGGCCGGTCCGTCGGCCGCCCGGTGCGCCGGAATCCAGCTGTCCATCGCGCCCCCGTTCCACGCCATGTGTTGCGGCCCCCAGGCGTGGCTCAGATCGTGCAGCCGCTGCGCATTCGTCTTCGCCGTGTCGAGATGGAAGGGCAACTCGAAGCCATCGCGATTCCGCGCATCGGCCTGCCGGAAGATCGAGCTTCCGTCGCGCCGTGTCGCGCCCGGATCATCGAAGCCCCTCACGCCCGACAGCGTTCCGAAATAATGATCGAAGGAGCGGTTCTCCTTCATGAGGAAAATCAGGTGGTCGATATCGCCGAGCTTCGACGGCCTGGCGGTTTGGCTGAACGCACGGGCAAAGGGCGCATCGAGAGCGGCGAGGGCTCCGGCTGCGGCGGCGCCCTTCAGCAGCGCCCGGCGGCGGATTTCAATCATGTCGGTTCGCGGTTTCCGGTTCCAGCCAAGCTTAGGCAGGCGCACTGCGCGCCGAAAATGAAACTTTCGAGACGAACGCGCACGCGTTTTCTCTCCCCCGCCGCAGCCGTGGCCACCGCATCTGCGCGCGGAGGCGCGGAGCCGCAGAGAAAAGCGTCAAGACCAGCCGACGGCTTCGTGCGCGACAACCGCGTGCCGCCGGGTGCGCCAAACGGCACCACGCTGATGAGCCTGGGCTGCGGCGCGCATTACACGCTCGGCCGCTTCATCGATTTCCGTGTCGAAAATGGCTGGCAGCTCCGCCGCGTCCCCGGGGAAACCCGCCACGAAAGCCGTCTCGTCTTCTCCGCGGTTGTCGGAGATTGATCGGGTTTTTGTTTTCTCGGCGGGGATGGGGGAGGTGATTGCCGTGTACTTCCCTCTACCACCGGACCAGCTGTCCGCTCCCCTCGTTCCATGATAAATCGGGCTTATGGCCAAGTCATTGCCGCCCATTGCCAGCCTGCGCGCCTTCGAGGCCGCGGCGCGGCACATGAATTTCACTCGCGCCGCGGAGGAGCTTGCGATCACCCAGGCCGCGGTCAGCTATCAGATTCGCCTTCTCGAGGAGCGGCTCGGCACACAGCTCTTCGTTCGCGAACCGCGCCGCCTTCTTCTGACCGAGACCGGCGCCGAGCTCGCCGTTCAGCTGCGCGAAGCCTTCGACCGGCTGCGCGCGACATTCGAGAATTTTCACCGCGAGGCGCAGACCGTGTTCTCGCTGTCGGTGACCCAGACTTTCGCGTCCAACTGGCTGGTCCCGCGCCTCGGGCTATTCCAGGTGGAAAACCCGTCGATTGCGGTGCGTCTGGACGCATCAGACCGCCTCGTCGATTTCGCCCGCGAGAAATTCGATGCCGGCATCAGGGCCGGCAAGGGCGAATGGGCAGGCATCGCTGCTGATCAGCTGTTTCCATTGATATTCATGCCCGTCGCTGCGCCGTCACTGCTCGCGCGTGTCGGCCCCGTGAAACACCCGCGCGATCTGCTGCACCTGCCTTTGATCAGTGCCGCCAATCCAGCCTGGCGAATCTGGTTTGCTGCCGCGGGCGTTTCCGATGCCGACCTCTGTGCTTCGGATGGACCGAGTTTCGGCGTGCAGCATCTCGAGGGCAAAGCGGCGCTTGCCGGCCAGGGCATTGCGCTTGTGACGCCCAATTTTTTCGCGGCCGAGCTGCGCAGCGGACAATTGGTCCGGCTCTTCGACATCATCGCGGAGAGCGGGGTGAGTTACTGGTTTGCCTACCCCAGACAGC